>DATIBA010000220.1:0-5006 GCA_035457765.1 Gaiellaceae bacterium | reverse complement strand
CGAGCTCGACCTCGAAGCGTGCGGGGAGTTCCTCGTCCTGGTCTCCGCGCTGCTCGAGCTGAAGGCGCGCGCCCTCTTCCCGGACGAGGCGGCCGAACTCGGCGAGCTCGAGCCCGAGGAAGCGGCGGACGAGCTGGCGCGGCGCCTCGCGGAGTATCGACGCATGAAGGAGGCGGCCGTCTGGCTCAGGGAGCGGCTCGCGGCCGAAGGCGATCGCTGGTTCCGGCTCGGGCCGGCGCCGCTGGCTCCGAAGTCCGAGCGGCAACTCGCGCCGCAGGATCCCGAGGCGCTCGGAGCCCTGTTGCGTGCGCTTGCTCAGCCGCCGCCGACCGTCTCGCTGAGCCACATGGCGCTTCGCTTTCCACCGGTGTCGCAGTTCGTGAGCCGCTTCCGCGCGCTCCTCTCGCGCAGACGGCGCTTCGACTTCGATGCCGAGGTCGGCGATCTCTCTCGCGTCGAGCAGGCGGTCGCGCTGCTCGCGTTGCTGGAGCTGCGCAAATCGGGCGAGATCGCACTCACCCAAGCTGCACCCTTCGCCCCGATAAGGGTTTCGAAAGCCGACGACGAAAGGATCCTCGAATGGACAGCCCGCTCCGCCTGATCGCGTCCAACCCCGTCGACCGTCTCGCGCGGACGGTCGAAGCGCTGCTCGTGGTCGCGTCAGCGCCGCTCTCCGTCGGCGAGCTCGCGGACGCCACGGACGACGATCCGGAGCGCGTCGAGACCGCGCTGTCGCTCCTTCGGGAGAGGTACAGCGAGGGCCGGAGCGGAATCGTCCTCGAGCACGTTGCCGGCGGCTTCGCGTTCCGTGCCAGCCGCGAAGCGGCTCCATCATGCGCGCGCCTCTTCGAGCGACCGGTGGAGCGCGGGCTGTCACAGGCTGCCCTCGAGACCCTGGCGATCGTCGCCTACCTCGGCCCGTGCTCGCGACCCGAGGTGGCTCGGATTCGCGGTGTCGCTGCCGATTCGGCGGTGGCGAGCCTCGTCGAGCGCGGGCTCATCACCGAGGCCGGACGCGAGACAGGCGCTGCCGGCGCCGTCCGCTACCGGACGACGCCACTCTTCGAGCGGGTGTTCGGACTCGAAAGCCTCGCCGCGCTCCCGCGTCTCGACGATCTCGGCGAGGACGCGTCGGCGATTCGCGAGCGGCTGCTCGAGGTCGCCGAAGCGCGCGCCTCCTAGCGTTTGCTGCCAGCCCAACGCGCTGGCACGGACGTCGCTTGCACCCCAGGAGAGGATCGGCCGGGCGGCACAGCTGGTAGCCGGGATCGACCGGGCGGGCCGTCAGATCTGCCAGGCGCCTGCACGCATGACGGGCACGGTCTCGCCGTCGGGGGTGATCCCGTCGACGGCCAGCTCCGGGCTCCCGATCATGAAGTCGACATGGATCTGGCTTCGGTTGATCCTTTCGTGCTCCGCCACGTCCTCGACCGGATCCTCGTACCCTGCGCCGAGAGCGATGTGCGTCGCCGCGTTCTCGTCGAGCAGGGTGTCGAGGAACACGGTCTCGAGGGGTCCGATGCGACCCTCGCCGTCCACGAGGGCGATCTCGCCGAGCCTCGCGGCACCTTCGTCCCGCGAGGCGACGACGCGTAACGCGTCGGCTCCCCGGTCGGCGTCGATCGTGACCGCTCGGCCCCCCTCGAACTCGACGTGAATGCCGGTGACCACGGATCCGTAGAGCTCGAGCGGCATCGTCGCCGAGACGTATCCGTCCACCCGCTCCGGATCCGGTGTCGTGAACACCTCTTCGGTCGGGATGTTCGCGGAGTGGCGGAGCCCGTCGACGGTGACGTGGTCACCCCCCTCCCAGCGGGACGAGGGCAACAGGCCGATCATGAGATCCGTCCCCGGGCCGTGCAGGCGCAGGGCATCGAACCTTCGCTCGCTCAGTCGGCCGGCGTTCGCCTTGAGCGTCGCAGACCGTTCCGCCCACGCCCGGGCCGGGTCTTCGGCCTCGAGACGGCAGATGTGGGCGACGACTTCCCAGAGCGCCGCGTAGGCCTCCCCACGGGCAAGCTCGGGATAGACGACCTCGGCCCACGACGGCGTCGGAGCCGGGACGATGCACCAGCTCGTCGTCTTGCGGTTGACGACCTCTCCGGTCTCGGGCAGGTAGGGCAGGAGATCGCGTCCGGCACGCGCCGGGTCGAGACCGTCGAGCGCGTGCGGGGCGTGAGGCCCGGAGAGGGAGATGCGCGCGGCGCGCTCGTCGGAGAGATGGAACAGGCGCTGCGACATCCAGGGCGGGATGTAGTCGAGCGTCTCCTCGGCGGCCAGCTCGATCCGCTCTCGCTTGACCCACTGGTCGAAATAGAGGACGTCGACGTACTTCGCTCCCCGCCGGTACGCCTCGCGGGTGATCCTGCGAGTGAGGTCTTGCTTGCCGATGAAACTCGTGATGGCGAGGAGCTGGCCCGGTTGGACGTTCGCCCCGTAGACCGCGAGCTCGGCGAGCCTGTCCATCCACTCGTCGATCTGCGACACGCAGGCAGCCTAACTTGGCTAAATACACGGGTGCGGCTGAACGCGTTCCTCGCCCGTGCGGGCGTCGCGTCGCGGCGGCGCGCGGACGAGCTCATCCTCGAGAGGCGCGTGCGCGTGAACGGTCAGCCTGGCGAGCTGAACACCGTCGTCGGCGAGGACGACGTTGTCGAAGTCGACGGACGGCGCGTCGAGCAGCAGCCACTTCGGTACATCCTCTTGAACAAGCCCGCAGGTGTCATCACGACCGCGGACGACCCGCAAGGTCGTCCGACGGTCGTCGACCTCGTCGCCCACGAGACGCGCGTCGTCCCGGTCGGCCGGCTCGACGCGGACACGACGGGCGCGCTTCTTCTCACGAACGACGGTGAGCTCGCGAACCGGTTGGCGCATCCGAGCTTCGGCGTGGCGAAGGTGTACGACGTCGACGTCGACGGCTCGCCGTCGCCCGAAGCGCTCGACGCCCTGCGGCGGGGGGTCGATCTCGAGGACGGCCGAACCGCGGCCGCCGAGGCTCGGATCATCCGGCGCGGTACGCGAGTCACCCGGATCGAGCTCACGCTGCACGAGGGTCGCAAGCACCAGGTGAAGCGGATGTGCGAGGCGGTGGGCCACTCGGTGCGGCACCTCCACAGAAGGCGCTATGCGGGGCTCCGCCTCGTCGGTCTCGCCCCCGGCGAATGGAGAGAGCTCACCGAGCAGGAGATCGGTGACGTTCGGCGCCTCGTCGAACTGTGACTCGCTTCGGACTCCCGGGGTTTCAGCGGTCCCGTACGAAGCCCATGCGGTCGTACATCGTCTCGAGCGTGGGCGCCGAGGCCTCTCGTGCCTTGTCGGCGCCGACCGCGAGAAGCCGCTGGAGCTCGCCGGGATCGCCGCGTAGCTCCAGAAACCGCTCCTGGAAGGGCTGCAGGAGCGCGACCACCGCTTCCGCGACGTCGGCCTTGAACGCTCCGTACCCCTCACCGTCGTAGCGCGCCTGGATCTCGGCGACCGACTCGCCGGTGGCGACGGTCATGATCTCGATGAGGTTCGAGACGCCGGGCTTGTCCGGAGAGTGGACGACCTCGCGGCCCGAGTCCGTGACGGCAGTCTTGAGCTTTCGCCGAACGACGTCCGGCGGGTCGAGCATCAGAACCGTTCCCTGTTCCGTCCCGCCCGTCGTCGACATCTTCTTCTCCGGCTCCTGGAGGTCCATCACTCTCGCTCCCGTGTCCGGGAAGACGCTGCGGGGAAGGGTGAACGTGTCGCCGAAGCGCGAGTTGAAACGCTCGGCGACGTCCCGCGTGAGCTCCACGTGCTGGCGCTGGTCGACCCCGACGGGGACGATGTCGGTCTGGTAGAGGAGGATGTCCCCGGCCATGAGCACCGGGTACGTGAAGAGCGCTGCGGAGACGAACTCCTGCGCATCAGACTTGTCCTTGAACTGCGTCATCCGGCGGAGCTCGCCGAAGCTCGTGACGGTCGACAGCAGCCAGTTGGCCTCCGCGTGGGCGGTGACCTGGCTCTGCGCGAAGATCGTCGAGCGCTCGGGGTCGAGGCCGGTGGCGATGAGGATGGCCATGAGGTCGAGCGTGCGCTCGCGCAGCTCCGCCGGGTCGTACTCCACGCTGATCGAATGCAGGTCGACGATGCAGAAGAACGCCTCCCCCTGCTCCTGGGTGGTGGCGTACTGCCGGAACCCGCCGGCGTAGTTGCCGAGATGCTTCGCGCCGGTCGGTTGGATGCCGGAGAAGATGCGCATCGCGTGATTGTCGCTGGACCCGCGAGACGGTGTCACGTCTAGGCTGACGCTCATGCGCGTCGAGCCGGTGCCCGCTCTCGACGGGCACGTCGCGGTGCCGGGCGACAAGTCGATCTCCCACCGTGCCGTCCTCGTCGGTGCGCTTTGCGAGGGCGACGTCCGCGTCTCGGGCTTCGGTCGCTCCGCCGACACGGAGGCGACCATCGCCGCCGTCCGGGAGCTTGGCGTGGAGGTCGTGGAGGAGGGAGTCGATGCGCTGCGAGTCCGCGGCGCCGGGCTGCGGGGCCTCGTCCAGCCCGCAGCGAGTCTCGACTGCGCGAACGCGGGGACGCTCATGCGCCTCGCCGCCGGCATCCTCGCGGGGCAGCGTGGACGGTTCGAACTCGTCGGCGACGAGTCGCTCTCGACCCGGCCGATGGAGCGCGTCGCGGAGCCGCTTCGGCGAATGGGCGCCCGGGTCGAGACGACCGACGGCCATGCGCCGCTGGTGATCGAAGGCGGAGCGCTCCACGCGATCGACTACGAGCTCCCGGTGCCCTCCGCGCAGGTGAAGTCGGCGGTGCTGCTCGCGGGCATCCTCGCCGCGGGCACGACCACTGTCGTCGAGCCGATCCCGACTCGCGACCACACGGAGCGGCTCCTCGAGCGGGCGGGGGCGCGCGTGACTCGCCGGCCCGGCAGCATCTCGGTCGAGACCGCGGACGCTCTGCGGCTGGACGAGCTCGAGGTCCCGGGCGACTTCTCGTCGGCGGCGCCGCTGCTCGTCGCGGCCGCGATC
>DATIBA010000219.1:0-10946 GCA_035457765.1 Gaiellaceae bacterium | reverse complement strand
CGACGGATCTCCTCGTCGCGGCCGATCACGGGATCGAGCTTCCCGCTCTCGGCCAGCGCGGTCAGGTCGCGACCGTACTTCTCGAGCGCCTGATAGGAGCCCTCGGGATCCTGGGAGGTGACCTTCTGGCCGCCTCTCACGTCCTGCAGTGCGGCGAGAAGAGCGTCGCGCGGCACGAGCTCGAGCGCGAGCAGGAGGTGCTCCACCGACACGAACTCGTCGCCGAGCCCGCGCATCTCGTCGAAGGCGGCATCGAGCACCCGGCTGAGTCGCGCCGACGCCTGGGGCTGGACGTTCCCTCCCGACGTGGTCGGCTGCTGGCGCAGTCGCGCCTCTGCCTCGGCGCGCAGCTCGGCCGCTCCGAACCCTGCGCGGTCGACGATCGTCCGGGGGAGCTCCTGGTCGAGGAGCGCGATCGTCAGGTGGTCGGGCGTGAGCTCGGGGTTGCCCATCCTGCGCGCAAGCTCCTGCGCACCGGCGACCGCCTCCTGGCTCTTGAGCGTCAGCCTGTTGAAGTCCACTTACCCACCTGTCCCTTCGCTCGGAACGGCCCGCCGCAACGTCATGCTCGATGCCTCCGGCTGACGGTGGCGGGCGTCTCTGCGGGTTGGTAGACGACGAGTTCCCGCTTGTACGAGCGGTGAACCGACGCGATCTCCGCGCGAAGCTCTCGCTCGAGCCGCTCCATCCGGGCACGCACGCGGTTGAGCTCGTCCTGAAGCCGAAGGACGTGCTCGACTCCCGCCAGATTGAGACCGAGCTCCGTCGTGAGTCTCTGAATGAGTAGCAGTCGCTCGACGTCCGCGTCCGAATAGAGGCGCGTCCCGCCCGGAGTGCGGCCCGGCCGAACGAGCCCCTTCGCCTCGTACAGGCGAAGCGTCTGCGGATGCATGCCGACGAGCTCGGCAGCGACCGAGATCATGTAGCGCGGCCGCTCCGGCACCTCAGCGCACCTCCGCGAAGCGCTCGCGCGGGGTCTCGCGGGACACCTTGTGGTACCCCTCGAGCGCCTCACGCTCGGCCTTGGTCAGCTTCTTCGGGACGGTCACCTTCACGCGCGCGAGGAGATCGCCCCGGCCGTTCCCCTTGAGGCGCGGCGCACCGTGGCCCTTCACCCGCAGGAGCTTTCCGCTCTCGGTGCCGCCGGGCACCTTCAGCGAGACCGAGCCGTCGGGCGTCGGAATCTGAACGTTCGCGCCGAGGGCGGCCTCCGGGTACGTCACGGGCACCTCGAGGACGAGATCCGCCCCGCGCCGCTCGAACAGCGGCGAAGGCGCGACGTCCACGACCACGTAGAGATCGCCTGCCGGACCGCCGTTGCGGCCGCCCTCGCCTTTGCCCTTGAGCCTGACCCGGGTGCCACTGCGTGCGCCGGCGGGGATCTTGACCGCGTAACGCTTGGTCGTCTTCTCCCGACCGGTGCCACGACACTGTCTGCACGGCTTCTCGACGATGGAACCGTTTCCCTGACAGCGCGGGCACGGCTGCGAGAAGGCGAAGAGACCTTGCGAGTCGGAGACGACACCGCGTCCTCCGCACTGGGGGCAGACGACCGGGGCGGTTCCCGGCTCGGCGCCTGTTCCGTGGCACACCGAGCACGCGGTCTCGGCTTCGACCGGAACGCGCACCTGAACCCCTTCGAGCGAGTCCTCGAACGAGATGCGCACGTG
Organism: Gaiellaceae bacterium; assembly: GCA_035457765.1. Taxonomy (GTDB): domain Bacteria; phylum Actinomycetota; class Thermoleophilia; order Gaiellales; family Gaiellaceae; genus GMQP-bins7. The sequence continues at coordinate 9,276 of DATIBA010000219.1, read as the reverse complement.
CGTCTCGAGATCGTCACCCCGAATCGGCTGCCGGCCACGTCCGCGCTGCCCCGCGCCACCGCCGAACATCCCACCGAAGAGGTCACCGAGGTCGCCGAGGTTGAACTCCTCGAACCGAACACCGCCCATGTCGGCGCCTCCCGGGAAGCCGCGGGCGCCTTCGGCCCCGAACGTGTCGTACGCGCGCCGCTTCTCCGGATCGGAGAGGAGGTCGTACGCACTCTGGACCTCCTTGAACCGGTCCTCTGCGCTCGTGTCGCCCGGGTTCCGGTCCGGGTGATACTGGCGGGCGAGCTTGCGGTACGACTTCTTCAACTCGTCGTCCGACACGTTCTTCGGGACGCCGAGCACCTCATATGGGCTGCGAGTCATTCGGCGACGATCACCCGAGCCGGCCTGACGACCCTGTCGCCCAGGCGGTACCCGCGTTGCACGACCTCGAGCACCGACCCCGGCTCGGACTCGTCGCTCGGCCGCATGAGGAGCGCGTCGTGAACGTGCGGGTCGAAGGCGCCGGCCGTCTCGATCTCGACCAGACCTTCCTTCTCGAGCGCCTTTCTCAATGATTGCTCGACGAGCTTGACGCCGTCGACGAGCGCAGCCTCCTCGTGTCGCTCCGCAGCCTCGAGCGCTCGTTCGAGATCGTCGAGGACGGGCAAGAGCTCGCGGACGAGCCGCTCGTGCGCGTGGGCGACCAGCCGCTCCTGCTCTCGTGCTGCGCGCTTCCGGTAGTTCTCGAAGTCCGCCTGAACACGCTGGAGGAGCTCGAGGTACTCGTCCCGCTCGGCAGCGAGCTTCACAGAGGAGTCATCCGACTGGGCAGAATCGACTTCGGCCGCTTCCGCCCCATCTTCTTGCCCCCATTGGGCCGAAACGGCGTCAGCCGATTCGGCCCTTACCGGCTCCCGCTCGGTCACGAGCGCTTTGCCTCCTCCTCGTCGATGACCTCGAAGTCGGCGTCCTCGACGACCTCGTCATCGGTCGCAGAGCCGCCGTTCCCGGACGCCTGGGAGGCGGCCTGCGCGGATGCCTGCGCGTAGATCGCGTCCGCGAGCGAGCGCGACGCCGTCTCGAGCGCCTCTGTCTTCGCACGAATGTCCGCGACGTCGGTGCCCTCGACGGCCTGCTTCAGCTCCATGATCCGGCCCTCGATGGTCGCGGCCTCGGCCTCCTCGAGCTTGTCGCGGTGCTCCGCGAGCGTGCGCTCCGTCTGGTAAGCGAGCTGCTCCCCTGAATTGCGCGCGTCCGCGAGCTCGTGGAGCCGATGCGCCTCGCCGGCGTGCGACTCGGCGTCCTTGATCATGCGCTCGACCTCGTTCTCGGAGAGACCGGAGCCCCCTTCGATCCGGATCTGCTGCTCGTTGCCGGTGCCCAGATCCTTCGCCGAGACATTGATGATCCCGTTCGCATCGATGTCGAACGAGACCTCGACCTGCGGCATGCCTCGCGGAGCGGGCGGGATCCCGACGAGCTGGAACTTCCCGAGCGTCTTGTTGAAGGCGACCATCTCGGATTCGCCCTGGGCAACGTGGATCTCGACCGACGGCTGGTTGTCCTCCGCGGTGGTGAAGGTCTCCGACTTGCGCGTCGGGATGGTGGTGTTCCGCTCGATGAGCTTCGTGAACACGCCGCCCTTCGTCTCGATCCCGAGGGAGAGCGGCGTCACGTCGAGCAGGAGGACGTCCTTGACGTCGCCCTTGAGGACGCCTGCCTGGATGGCTGCGCCGACGGCGACGACCTCGTCCGGATTGACACCCTTGTGGGGCTCCTTGCCGATGAGCTCCTTCACCTTCTCCTGAACGGCAGGCATGCGGGTCATCCCGCCGACGAGGACGACGTGCTCGATGTCCGCGGGGGTCAGCCCCGCGTCGGCGAGCGCCTGCTTCGTAGGCTCGACGGTGCGCTCGAGAAGCGCGTGCGTCAGCTCGTCGAGCTTCGCCCGCGTGAGCTGGAGGTCGAGGTGCTTCGGGCCCTCGGGTGTCGCCGTCACGAAGGGGAGGTTGATCTGGGTCGTCATCGTCGAGGACAGTTCGATCTTCGCCCTCTCCGCTGCCTCGTACAGGCGCTGGAGCGCCATCGGGTCCTGACCGAGGTCGATCCCCTGGTCGCGCTTGAACTCGGCGATCATCCAGTCGACGATCGCCTTGTCGAAGTTGTCGCCTCCCAGGTGGTTGTCACCGTTCGTCGCCTTGACGTGGTAGACGCCCTCGCCCAGCTCGAGCACGGAGACGTCGAACGTGCCGCCTCCGAGGTCGAAGACGAGGATCGTGTGCTCCGGGCCCTCCTTGTCGAGCCCGTAGGCGAGCGCCGCGGCGGTCGGCTCGTTGATGATGCGGAGGACGTTGAGGCCGGCGATCTTGCCCGCGTCCTTCGTCGCCTCGCGCTGCGCGTTGTTGAAGTACGCGGGGACCGTGACGACCGCGTCCGTGACCGGCTCCCCGAGGTAAGCCTCGGCGTCGTGCTTCAGCTTCTGCAGGATCATCGCCGAGATCTCGGGCGGCGCATACTCCTTGCCTTCAGCCTTCACGCGTACGTCCTCGTTCGGGCCCTCGACGACCTCGTAGGGGACGATCGTCATCTCCTCCGAGACCTCGTCGCGCTTGCGGCCCATGAAGCGCTTGATCGAGAAGATCGTGTTCTGCGGGTTCGTGACCTGTTGGCGCTTCGCGGGCGCGCCGACCAGCCGCTGGCCGTCACGCCCGAAGGCGACGACGGACGGCGTCGTGCGTCCGCCCTCGGCGTTCGGGATGACGGTGGGCTCCGAGCCCTCGAGCACGGCCATGCAGGAGTTGGTCGTACCGAGGTCGATTCCGATGGTCTTCGCCATGGTGTCTCCTTGTTGAGTCTCTACGGGTTGAAAATCTGAGTCTTACCGTAGCAGATCCCCGGGCAGGAGCGATACCCGCTGACGCGAAGTAGGCGCCCGGCATGCAGCTGCTCGGCGAACGGAGCATCGAGCGACTCAATCGCGCGGTCGTCTCCGGGCGCATCATCCCCTATCTCGCGCTCATGACGCTCGTCGTCGCTGTCGTCGCGGGCCTCGCCGCGAGGCTGCTCGCGCCGCGGGCGTTCGACAGCCTCGGCGATGCTCTGTGGTGGTCCGCAGCGACCGTCACGACCATTGGCTACGGCGACGTGGTTCCCACGACGACCGGTGGTCGAGTCGTGGGCGTCTTCGTGATGATGTTCGGCGTCGCGGCCGTCTCGGTGATCACAGCGCTCGTCACCGCGGTGTTCATCGCGTACCAGCAGCGAAAGCTCGGTCTGGACGCAGCGCGCCACGAGGAAGTGCTTGCAGCTCTCGAGCGAGTCGAGCACAGACTCGACGCGCTCGAGCGTCAGCGGTAGATGCCGATCAGCATCCCACCGCAGACGACGAGCACTGCGCCTGCCGTAAGTCGCACGCCCACGCGCTCCGACCTCCCGATGAGGAGCGCGGACAGCAGAACTCCCCAGAGCGATTCGGTCGCCACCAACGGCGAGACGACCGTCACGAGGCCGCGGTAGTACGCCTCGAACAGACAGACGTACGAGAGGCCGAAGCACACGCCTGCCGGTGCGAAAGCGCGGGCGTCACGGGTTCGCAACGGGGCGCGACCGACCATGATGAAAACCGCCATCAACGCGGCTCCTGCAGCCAGCGTCGCGATCACGGCAACGCCGGGTGACACGTCGGTGTCGATGGACAACCACCGGATGAGGTTGTCGCGAGTCGCGAAGACGAACGTCGCGACGAACGCGAGCGCGAGGCCGCGCCTCCGGATGTGTTCCGGCCGCTCCCGCTCGCTCACGAGGAGGAGGCCGCCGGCCACGATGAGGACGGCGCCGGTGACGAGAGCTGCCTCCAGCGGCTCGCCCAGGAGCACTACCGCAATGACGATGGAGAAGAGCGGCCCCGTGCCGATCACGACCGACGTCCTCGCGGCGCCCGCCTCGCGTACGGCGAACGTGAACAGGAACTGCGACACCCCCGGGCCCAGCAGTCCCGCGAGCAGAAACGGCCAGACGTCCGTCGAGACGCCCCCTTGCGCGAAAGCGAAGGGAAGGGCGACCCCGATTGCCACGAGGACCGTGAACAGCGCACCGCCCTCGGCGAGCGCTCCCCGGCGGAAGGCAACCCTCATGGCAACGGTCGTGGCGCCGAACAGAAAGGCCGAACAGAGGGCCAGAACGACCGCGTCCATCGTCCTAGGCCCGCCCGGTCCTGCTCGTCAGCCTCCGCAAGGTGGCTGCAGCTGCGGGCTCGGCCGCGAGGATTCCGGCCATCATCACGGCGCAACCGAGCCAGCCCATCCAGCCGAGGACCTCGTCGGCGAGCAAGACACCGAAGAGCGCCGCGAACGGCGCTTCGAGGGTGAAGACGAGCGCGGCCCGCGCGGCGGTCGTGCGGGCCTGCACCCAGGTCGCGATGAGGTAGCCGAGGGCACCGGCGAAGAGGCCCGTCACGAGTAGCGCGCCCCAAACGGTGGCGCCTTGCGGCACTTCGAGCTCGCCGAGGGCTACCGCGACGATCAGGAACCCCACGAACGACGTCGCCATCTGCAAGAACGTGAGCGCACGCGGGTCGTAGCGCGGCGCGTATCGCTCCATGGCAGTGATCTGGAACGCCTGGAACACGGCGTTTCCCAGCACGAGCGCGTTTCCCACCGCGGAGCCGCCCGGGACGCCGTTCAGGAGCACCAGTCCCACGACCGCGAGCGCCACGCCGGCCCAGAGCACCCGCGGCACCGCCGTCCCGAAGAGGACGAGCGCGAGCAGCGGCGTGAAGACGACGTAGAGCCCGGTGATGAAGCCGGTGCTCGCCACCGTGGTCAGCTCGAGGCCCGCCGTCTGCAGACCGTAGGCAACCGCGAGGAGCACACCCGCCCCGATCCCGGCCCCGTAGCCTCGTCGCGGGAGCGCACGGAGCGAGCTCCAGGCGAAGGGCGTGAGCGCGAGCGTCGAGATGGCGAAGCGAACCGTGAGGAACGCGAAGAGCGGGTAGAGCGCAAGCGCGTCCTGTACCTGGACGAAAGTGACTCCCCAAATGGCCGTGACGCCGACGAGCGCGAGGAGCGGGCTGCGTCGGCTCACCTGCTGGATTCTCTACGCTCTTCCCGATGGGCCTCACGGACACGCTCGGCCGGCCGCTGCGAGACCTCCGGATCTCGGTGACCGACCGCTGCAACTTCCGCTGCGTCTACTGCATGCCGAAGGAGGTGTTCGGCCGGGACTACCGCTTCCTCCCCCGGCGCGAGCTCCTTACCTTCGAAGAGATCGCGCGTGCCGCCTCCGTGTTCGTGGCACTCGGCGTGCACAAGCTGCGGATCACCGGCGGCGAGCCCCTGCTCCGGCGCGACCTCGAGATCCTGATCGGCAGGTTGGCCGCGCTCGGGGATCTCGACGTCACGCTCACGACGAACGGCGCGCTCCTGGCGTCAAAGGCCGACGCGCTCGCGGAAGCTGGCCTGAGCCGCGTTACCGTGAGCCTCGACTCCCTGGACGACGAGGTTTTCAGGGCGATGAACGACGTCGACTTCCCGGTCGCGCGCGTTCTCGCCGGGATCGACGCAGCCGCCGGAGCCGGTCTGCCGGTGAAGGTCAACGTCGTCGTCAAGCGCGGGCTGAACGAAGACTCCGTTCTCGAGATCGCACGCCGGTTCCGCGGCACCGGTCATGCGGTCCGCTTCATCGAGTACATGGACGTGGGCGCAACGAACGGGTGGCGGATGGACGACGTCGTGCCGGCCGCCGAGATCGTCGCGACGATCGGGACCGAGTTCCCACTGGAGCCCGTCGAGTCCGCGTATCGCGGCGAGGTCGCCCAGCGCTACCGGTACCGCGACGGCGGAGGCGAGATCGGCGTCATCGCGTCGGTGACGCAGCCCTTCTGCGGGGACTGCACGCGCGCTCGGCTCTCGGCCGACGGCAAGGTCTACACGTGCCTGTTCGCAGTGCGCGGCCACGACCTGCGTGCGATCCTCCGCTCGGGCGCAAGCGACGGGGAGCTCGACGCTGCGATTCGTGCGATCTGGAAGCGCCGCACCGACCGCTACTCGGAGCTCCGGACGGAGGAGACCTCGAGCCTGCGCAAGGTCGAGATGTCCTACATCGGCGGCTGACTACGCCGAGGGCTCGGCGGCGGCGACCGGCACCGGCCGGCGCCGGAAGATGCCTCGACCCGGCTCGACCACGGTGCGACTCGAGCGAAGGATCATGGCGACGGACACGAGCACGGCGGCGCCGGCGACGACCATCTGCAGGGTGACGGACTCGTCGAGGATGAGCCAGGCGAGCGCGACGGCGACGATCGGGTTCACGTAGGCATACGTCGAGACGAGCGACGTGGGCGCCGAGCGGAGAAGCCACACGTAGGCCGTGAAGCCGACGAGGCTCCCGGCCACGATGAGGTACGCGAGCGCCAGCACCGCCTCCCCCGTCCAGACCGCTTCGCCGACCTCGCCGCTGACGGTCGCGTAGCCGGCCAACAGGAGCCCACCGCACATCGAGGCGAGGCCGGCGGAGACGAGCGGGCGCTTCGGCAGAGGCGCACCCCGCGAGTACAGCGACCCCGCAGCCCAGCACATCGCGCTGAGAACGATCACGAGCGCGCCGAGCCTGTCGATCGAGCCCTCTCCGAAGGGATCGAAGAGGAACGCCAGGCCGACGAATCCCAGGCCGATCCCGACGTATGCGGTGATGTCCAGCCGGTGGCCGAACCCGACTCGATCGAAGAGCGCCATCCAGATCGGGATCGTCCCTACGAGGAGCGCTGCCACACCGGCCGGGACGGTCTGCTGCGCCCACGCCAGCGCCCCGTGCCCGGTCACGAAGAGGAGGCCGCCGAAGACGAACGCCGCGGCGAGCTGAGGACGGCCGATGCGGTCTCCGCGCGCATCGCCGCGAGGTAGGGCGATGGCGAGCAGGATTCCACCGGCGACGAGATGGCGGATGGCCATGGCCAGGAACGGCGGAAGATCTCGTACGGCGATCGCGAGTGCGATGAACGTCGAGCCCCAGACGACGTACACCGTCACGAGCGCGAGCCAGACCCTCACGCCCTGATGCGCCGCCATCTCGGGAGAATGCCGTACGGCCGACGATCAGCTCAAGTCGGGTTCAGTGAAGTGACGATCACGAGCGCTGATCGCCGTCAGGTTTCCTCGACGATGATGTCGGTGTCTGCGACGTGGCCTCGTCCCGGCTCGTTAGAATCGGCCACGTCGTGTCGAGCTTCGTCGCCGAGACCTCCCGGCGCCTCCCCCGCGGCTGGGCGCACCTGGCCCTCCAGTTCGTCATCTGGATGGGGTTCTACGTCGTGTACCAGGTCGCGCGCGGCGCGGCGGACCGCAGCGTTGCCGACGCATTCCAGAACGGCGAGTGGGTGCTCCGCACCGAGAGGAAGCTGGGCGCGCTCTTCGAGCCGGCCATCCAGCGCGTCGTCGACACGTCGTCGATCATGGTGACGCTCACCTCGTTCACGTACTGGCTGTCGCAGTTCGCGGTCGTCGGGATGACGCTGCTCTGGGTCTACTTCCGCCACCAGGAGCGCTTCGCCGGCTTCCGGAACTGGCTCATCGTCGCGAACCTCGTCGGCCTCGTCGGCTACATCCTGATGCCGACCGCGCCGCCCCGGATGTTCCCGGAATGGGGCTTCGTCGACACCCTGGCGCAGTACTCGTCGATCAACCACGAGAGCGGTCTCATCGCTCTCGCCTCGAACCCATACGCCGCGATGCCCAGCCTGCACGCGATGGACGCGCTGATCGTCGGGATCGTGATGTTCGGGCTCGTGCGCTCGCGTCTCGCGAAGGCGTTGTGGCTCGCCTGGCCGGCCTGGGTGGCGTTCGCGGTGATTTCGACAGGCAACCACTACTGGCTCGACGTCGTCGCCGGCTTCGTCCTCGCGTTGGCGACGGGACTCGTGCTTCGCCGGCTGCGAACGCTGCGACTGCAGCGCGCATGACCGACGACGAGCCCGTCGGCGAGCCCGCACGGGTCAACCAGCTAGACCGGGTCAAGCAGGAGTACACGGCCGCGGCCCGCGAGATCCTCGCGCGCTCGATGCGCGGAGTCGCGAAGACGAAGCTGACGCCGGACATGCTGACCCTCGCGGGCGTGTCGCTCTGCGTCGCCGGCGCAGTCCTCGTCGGCTTCGAGGACCGGAACGAGAAGCTTTTCTTCTGGCTCGGCGGCTTCCTCTTCGTGATCGGATCGATCGCCGACATCCTCGACGGCGCGCTTGCGCGTGCGGCCAGCAAGGGCACGGTGTTCGGAGCATTTCTCGACTCGACGTTCGACCGTCTCGGCGAGGCCGCGATGCTCGCGGCGATCGGTCTCGTCTTCATGCGCGACGGGAACGAGCTCGCGCTCGTCGCCACCTTCGCGGCCGTCATCGGCTCGTTCCTCGTTTCCTACACCCGAGCCAAGGCCGAGGCGCTCGGGTTGCGGGGCGACGTGGGGTTCGGCTCGCGCGTCGAGCGAGTCGTGCTCATCTCCGTAGGTCTCGGGCTGGCGCCCTGGGGTCTCCTCCAGTGGCCGATCTACATCCTGGCCGGACTCGTCTGGATCACAGTCGTCCAGCGAATGCTCTTCGTCCGCCGCCAACTCCGCGAGCTCGCCGAGGCCCCGGTCACGTAACACGCACGGAGCTGTTAGAGTGCTAGCACTTTGGCTGCTAGCAAATCACAGAGAGCGGGCATCCTGGTCAGGATGCGCGCTCCACTGAAAGGGGCGCTCGTCCGCGAGGCCGCCCGCCGGAGCTCCAACGTCAACGACGTCGCTGCCGGCATCGTCGCCGACAGCCTGGGTGTCGAGTACACGCCCAGCGGTCGTCGCCGCAAAGTGCTAGCAACCTCCAGCCCCGTCCTGCTTCTCCGAGTACCCCAGGAGCTGAAGGACGAGATCCACGCGGAGGCGTCGCGGCGCGACTCCAACGCGAACGACATCATTCTCGCCGCGCTCGCAGACGGGCTCGGCGTCCCGTCTGCAAGCGACCGAAAGGAACTCATGGCCACTACGAACGGCTCGAAGAACGGAGGGCGGCGCGCGACGGACAAGGTGCGCGTCGCGATCATCGGCGTGGGCAACTGCGCGAACTCGCTCCTCCAGGGGGTCGAGTACTACAAGGGCGCGAAGGCCGTGGACTCGGTCCCCGGCCTCATGCACGTCGACCTCGGCGGCTACCACATCTCGGACATCGAGTTCACGGCCGCGTTCGACGTCGTCAAGGGCAAGGTCGGCGTCGACCTCGCCGACGCGATCTGGGCACATCCCAACAACACGATCAAATTCGCG
>DATIBA010000218.1:0-9689 GCA_035457765.1 Gaiellaceae bacterium | reverse complement strand
CTGATCGGCCTCGCGATGGCGTTCGGGTCGGGCGCGCTCATCGCCGCCGTCGCGTACGAGCTGGTGCTGGACGCGGTCGCGACGGACGCGGTGCTGGCCGCACTCGGATTCGCCTCCGGCGCGCTCGCCTTCTACGGCGGCGACTGGTTGATCGACCGACGCGGCGGCGGAGGACGGAAGAGCATGATGGGCGACGCGCAGCTCGCCGGGAGCGCGAACGCCATCGTCCTCGGAACCGTCCTCGACGGCATCCCCGAGTCATTCGTGCTCGGCGCGTCGCTCGCCCAGGAGGATGCGGTGCCCATCGCGGTCGTCGTCGGCGTCTTCGTATCCAACGTGCCCGAGGCCTTGTCCGGGACGACCGGCCTCCTGCAAGCGGGATGGGCCCAGCGGCGCGTCTTCGCGATGTGGTCCGGAGTCGTCGCTGTCTCGGCGGCCTCGTCGGTGCTCGGCTGGCTGCTCCTGGACGCGATGGGGACCGACGGCGGCGCGTTCGCGACGGCGTTCGCGGCGGGCGCGGTTTTGGTGATGCTCGCCGACACGCTCATGCCGGAGGCGTTCGAGCTCGGCGGACGCGAGGTCGGTCTCCTGACGGCGCTCGGCTTCGCAGTCGGCTTCGGCCTCTCCTAGCTGCGAAGCAGCGGTCGTGTGAGACAGGTCGGGCCGCCGTCGCCCTTCTTCGAGATCTCCTCGCCCCGGTAGACGGCCACGTCGACGCCCGACCGCTCCATCCGCTTCCGCGTCTCCGGGTTGCCATCGAGGGCGAGCGCACGTCGCGGCCCGAGCGCCAGGACGTTCGGGCCCTGCGTCTCGAACTCCTCGTCGGGCACCTCGACGACCTGGATCCCCCGCTCGGCGAGCAGCTCGAGCAGCCGAACCGGCGCGATGCGCAGGTAGACGAGCGCGAGATCGACGTCGAGCGGCGAGATGAACGACATGAGGTGCAGGACCTCGCCCGCGCCGTTCCAATGGGGGAGGTCGAACGGGACGACCTCGACGCCGGGGAACGCGGTCTCGAGCGCGGCGACGCCCGCCTCGTTGGTGCGATACCCGATTCCGGCGAGCAGCGTGTTCGCGTCGAGCCAAACGGTATCGCCGCCCTCCACGCACGCCGGTTCCGTGAGCTTGGCCGAGATCGGGACGTCAGCTGCGACGAGCGTCTCGGAGATCCCGCTCGGCTCGCCGCGCCTCCCTTCCTTCCCGGGCCGAAGCAGCACAGCGCCGTCCTGGCCGACGAGGACCGGGTCGTAGACGTAGATCGCATCGGGATTTCCCGGCGCGTGACGCGAGACGACGACTTCGGCTCCGGCCTCCTGCAGGAGGCTGCAGAAGACCTCATGCTCGGCTGCGGCGACGGCATGATCCGGAGCCGCCCGCCAGCCGTACTCCCGCCAGCATTGGACGTCCTCCGCGAGGGGAGGACGAACGAGGACGCGCTCGAGCGTCCCGGTCATGGATGCGCTCCCGAAGCGCGGCACGCTTCGGACGCTACAGGGCGTTGGGCGGAGTCCGGTTCTCGAGCAAGACGGAGCGCAGGGCCGTGACGACCAGCATCCCCATGGCCACGCGTGTGTCGCGCGTTGCGCTGGCGATGTGGGGGGTGAGGACGACGTTCTCCATGGCCAGGAGCTCACCTGTCACGGCAGGCTCCCGCTCGAACACGTCCAGTGCAGCGCCGGCGATCGAGCCGGAAGCGAGCGCAGCAGCAAGCGCAGCCTCATCCACGACCGGTCCGCGCGCAGTGTTGATCAGAACCGCGGTCGACTTCATGGCCGTCAGTGCAGCTGCGTCGATCAGATGGCGGGTCTCCTGCGTCAACGGGCAGTGCAAGGTGACGACGTCGGCGCTGCGAAGTCGCTCGAGCAGATCGTGTCCGCGGCCGGCAAACGTCGGCCGCGCACCGAGCGCCTCGGCGAGATCCGCGACGCGACGTCCGATCCTTCCCGGCCCGACCACGAGGAGCTCTTTCCCCTCGAGGCTCTCGCCGACCATGAAGTCCGGCCCCCACTCCCAGTGATCGCGGCGACGGAGCGAGCGATCGCCCTCTCCGATCCGGCGGAGGAGCGCGAGCATGAGCGCGAGGGCGTGCTCCGCGGTCGCGTTCGTGAGAACTCCCGGCGTATTGCTGACGACCACTCCTCGCTCGCGGGCGGCGTCGAGGTCGATGTTGTCGATCCCGACGGCATAGTTCGCGACGATGCGGAGCTGCGGGCCCGCGGCATCGAGGAACGCGCTGTCCACCGGGATCGCCGGCGTGACCACGACGCCGTCCGCTTCGCTCGGCGCCGCAACGAGCTCGAAGGAGTCGGCAAGTTCGCGCTCGATCTCGGCCGGTACTCCTGCCGCCTCGTGGACACGCGGACGGTCGTGCAGGGATGGCTCAGCCGTCACGTCTCGATCATGACGCCGAGGCTATTGTGATTGCACCGAGATCGCGCGAAGATCCGTGAGCGCCCGGATGCGGCCATCACTGCTTCTGCCCACGATGAGTGGGAAAGGAGGCCGAGATGACCATGACGACAGCGCGGTTCACCGAGGCCGACGCGCGGAGGATCGGCACGGAGATCGGGATCGACTGGGAGTCCTCCCCCTTCGGCGTCGACCAGTTCCTGCTCGGCCTGGAGGTGGAGCTGGAACACGGAGCACACGATCCGCAGACGAACGTCACGGACGACGACGAGCTCCTCACCGGCAAGATCGCCTGGGCGCACCTGAAGGAGCTCCCCGACTACTACACGCGGCTCGTCGCGATGGAGGCTGAGGCAGAGTCCTAGATGCGGATCAGGAGTCGAGCACGCGCGGGCAGTGCGAGGACGAGTAGACGTCCTTGCGCAGGATCAGGCCGTTCTCGAACGGGAAGACGTCGATTCCGTCCCACTCGATGCGCGTGCCGTCGCGACGTGTGGCCGTCGCCGTCCACTCGCTGACGACGAGGCCGTCACGGGCGTACAGGCGCCGCCCCCGGAACGAGAGGTCGGGCGCGTTCTCGAAGATCCGTGTGATGTGCGGGCCGACCTCGTCTCCGCCCACGCGCTCCCCCGCCGTGTGGTTCTCGAAGACCATGTCCGGGGCATGGAAGGCGAGGATCGCCTCGACGTCGTGTGCGTTCCAGGCGTCGTTGTAGCGCTCGATCGTCCGCTCGAGCTCGGCTGCCGAATCGGGGTCGGCCACGAGAACGAGTATCGCAGTCGTGCTTTGCGGAACAAGACATTGACGAACGTCGATCTATCGTGCTACAGTAGATATCGATGAATATCGATCTTTCGTCCATGATGGTGCCGGCCGACTGTTGCCGCCCCATCGACGACGAGCTGACGGCGTCGGATGCGGAAGCGACCGCGGCAGTCTTCAAGGCGCTGGCCGACCCCGCGCGCGTCCGCATCGTGAGCATGCTCGCGCGAAGCGAGGAGCCCGCGTGCGTGTGCGAGCTGATCCCTCCGCTCGGGCTCTCCCAGCCGACCGTGAGCCATCACCTGAAGAAGCTCGTCCAGGCGGGACTGCTAACGCGCGAGCAGCGCGGCGTTTGGGCGTACTACGGCCTCGATCGCGAGGGCATCGAGCGCGCGGCGAGCGTCCTCGATCTGAAAGGAGTTGCGGCATGACCACGACCGACGTCCACGAAGAGGTGCGCGAGCACTACGCGGAGGCGGCGATCAGCGTCTCCGAAGGTTGCGGATGCGACTGCGAGAGCATCGGCTGCTGCGGCGAGGAGTCGACGACCCTCTTCGGCGAGGGTCTCTACCACGCGAGCGAGCGCGCCGGGCTGCCGGAGCACGCGGTGACCGCGAGCCTCGGCTGCGGGAATCCGGTCGCGGTCGCCGAGATGCACGAGGGCGAGACAGTCCTCGACCTCGGTTCGGGCGGAGGCATCGACGTCCTCCTCTCGGCCCGCCGGGTCGGCCCGAGCGGGACCGTGTACGGACTCGACATGACCGACGAGATGATCGCCCTCGCCGAGGAGAACGCCCGCAAGGCGAACGCGACCAACGTTCACTTCCTGAAGGGGCTGATCGAGGAGATCCCCCTTCCGGATGCGAGCGTGGACGTCGTCATCTCGAACTGCGTCGTCAACCTCTCGCCCGAGAAGCCGAAGGTGCTCGCCGAGATCGTGCGCGTCCTGCGCCCCGGCGGCCGGGTCGGGATCTCGGACATCGTCGCCGAGGACCGCCTCTCGTCCGCGGATCGCGCAGCGCGAGGCAACCATGTCGGTTGCATCGCCGGCGCCCTATCGGAGAGCGAGTACCGCGAAGGCCTCGAGACAGTCGGTCTCGCCGGAATCGAGGTCGAGTTCACGCACGCGGTCGCGGACGGCATGCACGGCGCCATCGTCCGGGCCCACAAGCCCGCCTGACTTACGGCATCCTCCGGAAGAGAGCCGGAGGTCCCACGGTGAAGATCAAGACGTTCGGCGATGTCGACGAGCGAAGCCTGCAGCAGCTCCAGCGGTGCATGGAGGCGGGCGACGCGGAGTTCGGCGTTCTCTGCGCCGACCATCACCCCGGCTACTCGCAGCCGATCGGGGGCGCCGTCGCCTACGAGGGCTACGTCTCGCCGTCGGGGGTGGGTTACGACATCGGCTGCGGCAACAAGGCTGTGCGAACAGAGCTCCAGCGCGCCGACCTCGACGCGCTTGGCGGCGTCGAGCGGATCATGGGCGAGATCATGCGCCGGATCTCCTTCGGTATGGGCGTCCCTGCACGGGAGCGCGTCGACCACCCGGTGCTCGAGAAGATTCGCGCCGCGGAGTTCGAGCCACAGCGCAAGCTCGCACAGCTCGCCGAGTCACAGCTCGGCACGGTCGGCTCGGGCAACCACTACGTCGACGTCATGGAGGACGAGGAGGAACGGATCTGGGTTGGCGTGCACTTCGGCTCGCGCGGCTTCGGCTACAAGACGGCGTCGGGGTTCCTCGCGCTCGCACGGGGGCTGCCGTTCGGCGAGCGCGCACACGAGGGCGAGATGGACTCGCCGCCGATCCTCTTCCCCGTCGGTTCGGCGCTCGGTCAGTCGTACATCTCGGCGATGCAGCTCGCCGGCGAGTACGCGTACGCCGGGCGTGACACGGTGGTGTCGAAGGTGCTCGAGATCCTCGGCGCCGACGCGACGTACGAGGTGCACAACCACCACAACTTCGCCTTCCTGGAAGAACACTTCGACCGTCCGCTCTGGGTGATTCGGAAGGGCTGCACGCCCGCGCGGCCGGGCCAGGAGGGATTCGTCGGCGCGACGATGGGCGACGACTCGGTCATCCTCGAGGGCGTCGAGGGGCCGGGAGCGGCGGAGTCGCTCTACTCGACCGTGCACGGCGCCGGTCGGGTGATGAGCCGCACGCAGGCGGCCGGCAAGGTTCGCCGCCGAAGGAAGTGGGCGTGCCGGAACCGCGACTGCGACCGGATCGTCGACAGGAACCGCGGCTGCCCGGATCACCCGGACGCCGGCGTCCGGAAGGTGTGGGTCGAGGAGCAGCTGAAACCTGGCATCGTCGACTGGCCCGTGGTTCAGGCCGGACTGCGGGCGCGGGGCATCGTGCTCGTCGGCGGCGGACCGGACGAGGCCCCGGAGGTGTACAAGCGATTGACAGACGTGCTCGCGGCCCACGAGGGCACGATTCGGGTGAAGCACGTGCTCCACCCGCTGGGCGTGGCGATGGCCGGCCGCGACGTGCACGACCCGTACAAAGACTGAGGAACGTCACGCGAGCAGTTCTCGATTCGCGGCGAGCGCGGCGAGGATGCGGTCGACGTCCTCCTCGACGTTGTAGAGGTGGAGCGAGATACGGAGGTTCGAGTCGCGGGTGGAGGTGACGATCCGCGCGGCCGCCAGCGCGGCGACGAGGGCATTCGGATCGGTCGAGGTTACGCAGATCAGCGGGCCGAACTCACCCTCGCCACGCGGTGTCGCAACCTTGGCGCCGAGCTCGCCCAGACCGGCCAGCAGTCGATCCACGAGGGTGCGGACGTGCGTCTCGATGGCCGGTACCCCGACCTCGGTGACGAGGTCGACCCCGGCCACACCCGGGTAGAGGGAAGGGACGGGCGGCGTGCCACTGTCGAAGCGCCGCGCGGAGGAGTGGGGCGAGTAGTCGGCGATGGACATCTCGAAGATGTCCTCGTCGGCGAACCAGCCGGTCTGCGTCGGCAGCAGCGATGCGACGAGCGAGCCGCGTATCCACATGAACGCGAGGCCTGCCGATCCGAGGAGGTACTTGACGGTGCCGCCCGTGACGATGTCGGCTCCGAGGCTGCGCACGTCCAGCTCGAGTGCTCCTGCCGCCTGGTAGCTGTCGGCGAGCACGAGCGCTCCGCTCGCGTGCGCGACCTCGGCGATCGCTCTCACGTCGTGCCGATGGCCGGTTCGGAACGAGACGGCGGTGCAGCACACGAGTGCCGTCCGCTCGTCGACCACCTCGGCGAAGCGCTCGGGAGTGAGGGAGCCGCCGCCGCCGCCGGGCGTGAGCCGGACGACATCGGCTCCGCGCAGCGCCTGCGCGTGTGCGATCTGGCCGACGGTCGGGAACTCGTAATCGCTGATGACGATGCGATTGCGCTCCCCGGAGAAGTCGAGCGCCGAGACGAACGCGCTGACCGCCTGCGACACCGACGTGGTGACCGCGACCTCGTCCGGAACGGCGTGCAGGAGGCGTGCGAACCCCGCCCGTGCGGCTTCGTTCCGCTCCACCCAGAAGTCCCACTCGGCGCCGTTCTCGTCCCAACCGTCCAGCCACTCCTCGGCCGCTGCGCGCACGCGCACCGAGAGCGCTCCCTGCGAACACGAGTTGGCGTAGGTCGTGTGCTCGAAGATCGGAAACTCGCTGCGTGCGACAGGTCCCGGGGTCAGACCCCGGGAGGTGCCTTCAGCGGCCAAGGTAGGCCTTGCGCAGTTCGTCGTGTTGGATGAGCTCCGACGCCTTCCCCTCGAGGACGATGCGACCCGTCGAGAGCACATAGCCACGGTCGGCGATCGAGAGCGCGACGTTCGCGTTTTGCTCGACGACGAGGATCGCAACGCCCGCTTCGTGCACTTGCTGGATGATCTCGAAGTTCTGCTCCACGAGGATCGGCGCCAGCCCCATGGAGGGCTCGTCCATGAGCAGGAGCTTCGGGCGCGCCATGAGCGCTCGTCCCATCGCCACCATCTGCTGCTCGCCGCCCGAGAGCGTGCCTGCGAGCTGGCTGCGCCGCTGATGCAGGAGCGGGAAGAGGGAGTAGACACGTTCGTAGTCCTCCGCGCGGCCGCCGCCGTGGAGGTAGGCGCCCATCTGGAGGTTCTCGAGGACCGTCATCGGGCCGAAGAGACGCCGGTTCTCGGGGACGATCGCCATCCCCCGGCCGATCCGGTAGCTCGTCGAGCGGTTGGTGATCTGCTCGCCGTCGAAGGAGATCGTGCCCGTGCGTGGACGCACGATGCCGAGGACGGTCTTGAGCGTCGTCGACTTCCCCGACGCGTTCCCGCCGAGCAGGCAGACGAGCTCACCTTCCCCCACCTGCAGGTTCGCGTCCTGGAGGATGTGCATCTGGCCGTAGTACGTGTTGATTCCCTCGAGGCGCAGGAGCGGCCCGGACCCGTTCGCGACCTCGCTCATTTCCGCTCCGTGGCCGAGGCACCGAGGTAGGCCTCGACGACTCTCGGGTTCGTCGCGACCTCGTCGAACGTCCCTTCGGCGATCTTGAGGCCGTGGTCGAGTGCGACGACCCGGTCGGAGATCCCCTCCACGACGTGCATGTCGTGCTCGATCACGAGGATCGTGTAGCCGCGATCGTCTCTCAGCTTCGCGATGAGCTCCGTGATCTCGTGCGTCTCCACCGGGTTCATCCCGGCGGCCGGCTCGTCGAGCAGAAGAAGCCGCGGCGACGTCGCGGTCGCACGCGCGATCTCGAGCCGGCGCCGGTTCGCGTACGAGAGGCTGTAGGCCGGCTGATTCCAGCGGTAGCCCATGAGCCGGTCCCCGAAGAACGAGAGCTTATCCTCGGCGACGGTGTTCGCATGACGCTCCTCGCGACGCGCTCGCGGAAGACGGAGGATCGACTCGAGCAGGGACGCACGGGTGCCTCCGTACGTCGCCGCCATCACGTTCTCCTTGACGCTCATGTTCAGGAAGAGGCGGAGCGTCTGGAAGGTTCGCGCGATGCCGCGGTTCGTGATCTTGTGGGGTGCCAGCCCCACGATGCTCTCGCCTTCGAACCGGATGTCGCCCGAGTCGGGGCGATACATGCCCGTGACGAGGTTGAACAGGGTGGTCTTCCCCGCTCCGTTCGGGCCGATGACGCTGACGATCTGGCCGTCCTCGACCGCGAGGTCCAGATCGCTGATGCACTGGAGCCCGCCGAACGCTTTGCTGACCTTGCTCAGCTCGAGCAGCGCCGCCATCAGACGATCTCCACTCGCGGGCGACCGAGGAGACCCTGCGGACGCGCGACCATGACGACGATGAGGATCACGCCGAGGAGCAGCAGCCGCGTCGGGCCTGACGCCTCGAGCACGAGCCGGGTCTCCCAGACGAATCCCGCAAGCCACACCGCCGGGATGATCAGCACGTCACGCACCCAACCCTTGACGAGGGTCATGCAGAGGACGAGGGCGATCAAGCCGACGAGCGCGATGTTGAACCAGGTGCGGGAGCCGATCTCGTACGTGCCGGCGGGAAGCGCGAGCCAGTGGCGAATGAGCCAGCCGAGCGGCCCACCCTCCTCGTACGTCTCGGGAGCGGTGTTGAGGAGGCCGTCCGTGCCGCGCACCGTGGTAGCC
The DNA here is from genome assembly GCA_035457765.1 of Gaiellaceae bacterium. GTDB lineage: Bacteria > Actinomycetota > Thermoleophilia > Gaiellales > Gaiellaceae > GMQP-bins7. The sequence goes on along the minus strand of DATIBA010000218.1, from coordinate 944 downwards.
GCGACGACCGTGTGCACGACGACTCCGAACACGGCGATTCCCCCGAGAATGGCGCCGAGCCGCCGCCACGGTCGTATGGTCGCGACGAGCACGAGCAGGATCGCCGCGTAGAACACCCAGCGGCCGTTCCCGGTCAGATCGCCGATGGGCGTCTGCGGGCGAAGACCCTCGAGCATGAGCACGGAGACGAGGACGGCTCCCAGCACGGCGCCCGCGAGGCTTCCGGCGCCGCCGAGAATGACCATCGCGTAGATGATGATCAGGACCTGGGTGTTGTAGTCGTCGGGGAACGCGCCCTGCAGGAGCGCCGCGTTGATGGTCCCGGCGAGCGCCGCGACGGCAGCGCCGACTGCCACGGCCAGGAGCTTGAGCCAGTTCACGGGCATGCTCATCGCCTGCGCGGCCAGCGTGTCGTCGTTGAGCGCACGCCAGGCCCGACCCGTCCGCGAGCGGTTCGCGAGCGTCAGCCCGGCGAAGACGACGACCACCGCGACGAGGGTGATGTAGAAGTACGCCCGCTCGCTCGAGGCGGTGAGGCCGAACACGCCGAGGCGGTCGACGTTCGCGATCCCGTTCGGGCCGCCCGTGAGGTCCCAGTTCGCCCGCTCGAGGCCGAGATCCTTGTTCAACCCCAGGAACGAGACGCGATAGCCCTGGGTGGCGATCACGTAGAAGATCTGTCCGAAGAAGAGCGTTACGATCGCGAGGTAGTCGCCGACGAGGCGGCGGGACGGAAGCGCGAGCAGCAACCCGAGGAGCGCGGAGATCGCGACGACGAGCGGGATCACCAGCCAGGCGTCCCAGTGGATCCCGAACTTGTCCGAGGAGAGCATCGCGTACCCGTAGGCGCCCACCCCGTAGTACGCGATGTATCCGAGATCGAGTAGTCCGGCGAAGCCCACTGCCACATTGAGGCCGAGCGCGAGCAGGGCGAACACGAGCGC
>DATIBA010000217.1:0-4620 GCA_035457765.1 Gaiellaceae bacterium | reverse complement strand
CTCGGTCGATGACCATGTCGACCTCGTCGGCGCCGAGCTCGACCACTGCCCGCGTCTCGGCGACCTTGATCTCGGTCGGGGACTGTCCCGAGGGAAACGCGGTCGCGACCGACGCGACCTTCACGCCCCTTCCTCCGACGCGTTCCTTCGCAGTGGCGACGAGGTTCGGGTAGACGCAAACGGCGGCCACCGGAGGCACCGACAGGTCGACGGGGTCGGGCCGCAACGCCTTCGAGCAGAGGGCGGCGACCTTGCCCGGTGTGTCCTGCCCCTCTAGCGTCGTCAGGTCCATCATCCGAACCGCGAGCGAGAGCGCCTGCACCTTCGACTCGCGCTTGATCGAGCGCTTGGCAAGCGTCGCGGCACGCTCCTCGAGGGAGACCGCGTCGACCGAGCCGATCCGTGGGAGCCGAGGCCCCGACGGAAGCTCGAAGCCACCGATGATCGCAGGCGCCTTGGCCACGCCGCCAGTCTACGTCCGCCGAGGGCTCCGAGACCTGCAGCGCGCTAGAGCCCGAGCCTCTCGAGCATACGCGGGTCCCGACGCCATTTCGGCTGCACCTTGACGACGAGGTCGAGGAACACCGGACGACCGAGGAGCGTCTCGACCTCGGGTCGCGCGCGTGTGCCGATCTCGCGCACCATCGCGCCGCGCTTGCCCACGAGGATTCGCTTCTGTGACTCGGTCTCGACCCAGAGGAACGCCCGAACCCACCCCTCGCCCAGCTCATCCACCTCGGCCGTGATCGCATGGGGTACCTCTTCGCGCGTCTGCTGGAGAGCCTTCTCACGGATGATCTCGGCCACGCGCTCCTCGAGCACGAGATCGGTCACTTGCTCACGGTCGAAGTGAGCAGGGCCCTCGGGGAGCAGCGACACGAGGTCGCTTCGGAGCTCCTCCACACCCTCCTTCGTCTTCGCGCTCACGGGATGCAGAGCGTGGAAGTCGCCGAGCGCCGCCGCCGTCTTCATCTGAGACGCGATGTGACCCGACTTGAGCCGGTCCACCTTGTTCAGGGCGATGATGACCGGCTTCTCGAGCGCGAACACCCGCCGCGCGACGAAACGGTCCCCGGCGCCGATGCGCGCTCGCGCGTCGACGACGAGGAGGACGGCATCGACGTCCTCGATGGAGGCGTCCACGGTCTGCTGCATCCGTTCGGTGAGCAGGTCGATCGGGCGCTGGAAGCCGGGAAGATCCACGAGCGCGAGCTGGTAATCGGCACCGTTCGCGACCCCGAACAGCCGCCGCCGCGTCGTGTTCGGGACGACCGACGTGATCGCGACTTTCGCACCACAGAGCGCGTTGACGAGCGTGGACTTCCCGACGTTGGGCCGCCCGGCGACGGCCACGAACCCGGCCTTCACGGGCCCCCCTGTCTGGGGCACCCCGGCCCACCACCCACTGCGATCGTAACGCGGGAGTGCACGCGTGTGACACACGCTTCAGTCGCGGATGTGTGCCGATGAACCCACGCGCGTGCTTCCGATCTCATAGCTCGAACGACTCGGGCAGCAGCTCAGCGGGCGTCATCGTCACGACGTCGCCCCGATTGCGGAACACGACGCGCTCGACCCCGAACTCGTGCAGCCACTGCCGACAGCCGCCGCACGGAGACGCAGTTATCGCGGCCGCGACGAAGTCACCGGGCCTGTAGCCCTCCGCGACCGCGCGGGAGAGAGCCGTCCGCTCGGCGCACACCCCGAGGGGATAGGCGGCGTTCTCGACGTTCACGCCTTCGATCACCCGTCCGTCGCGTGTGAGCACGGCGCAGCCGACACGGAAGTTCGAGTACGGCGCGTACGCGCGCACAGCCGCGGCCTCGGCAATTGCCAGGAGCTCGTGATCCGAGTGCGCCGTGCTCATCCGAAGGCCTGGAAGAGGAAGAGAGTCACGAGCGCACCGAGAACGGCACCGCTCGCCACCTCCGACGCCGAATGCACCCCGGTCTCGACACGGGTCTGTGCCACGAGCAGGGCCATGATGAAGGTCACCGAGGAGATGAGGAAGCGGTGCCCGGAGTTGTCGAGGATGAGGGTCACTGCCATCCAGCCGGCGAACGCCACCGCGGCATGCCCCGAAGGGAGGCCGCCGCGGAGCGGTGTCCCGCGCCCCGTGTATGCCTTGACGGCGACCACGATGATGACGGTTACGGCGAAGGAGACGAGCGTGAGCTCCGCCGGCGCGTCCGAGAGGCGGGTGAGGAAGCGCGAGCTCCGGCTGGCCACCTCTCCAGAGAAGACGAGGTATCCGATCGCGACAGCGTTCAAGGCGGCGACGAGGACTGCGCCTGCCGCCATGTCCTTCGCGAGCTTCGCCATGGGGTCGAACGCCGTCGACGACACGTCGACGGCCGCCTCGACGGCGGTGTTCACGAGCTCCGCCACGAGCACGAACGTGATCGCGAGCAGCAGAACCGCCAACTCGAGCTTGCTTGCACCGAATCCGACCGCCGCGACGAGGACGAGCACAGCCACCGTGAAATGGATCCAGAGGTTACGTTGCGTCCGCACCGCGTGGACGATCCCCTCGGCGGCGTGGTTGAAGCTCTGGAACAGCGAAGGCGTGGGATGCCGCGTCATGACGTCACGTGCTCCCGTTCCCGCGCTTCCATCTCCTCGCCGTGGTCATATCCGAGCAGGTGGAGAAGCCCGTGGACGAGGGGCCCGCGCCAGTGCGACCCGGCGACCTGCGGGCAGAGGACGACGTCGCCGAGCGCACGCGGCACGCCTTCGGGCAACGCGTCGCGCCGGTCGAGCGGGAACGAGAGGACATCCGTCGCTTCGTCGATGCCGAGGTGCTCGCGCTTCAGCGCGCGCATCTCGTCCGGCGGAACGAAGGACAGTCCGAGCTCTCCGTCTGCGACCCCCTCGGCTGCGAGCACGCGCCGCGCGAGCTCCACCGCCGCATCCTCGTCGACGACCATGCCGCTTCGATTCGTCGCCTCGACGTCGATCACCGGCGACGGGCAGTGCCGGTCTCTTCGGCGTGGCGCTTGTACGCCTCGACGATGCGCTGCACGAGCTTGTGCCGAACGACGTCGTCGTTGCCGAACTCGACGAATGCGATGGCGTCGATTCCCGCAAGGATCTCGCGCACCTGGATGAGCCCGGACGCTTGCTCGCGCGGGAGATCGACTTGCGTCACGTCCCCCGTCACGATCATCTTCGAGCCGAACCCGAGTCGCGTGAGGAACATCTGCATCTGCTCCGGCGTCGTGTTCTGCGCTTCGTCGAGGACGATGAACGAGTCGTTCAGCGTGCGCCCGCGCATGAAGGCGAGAGGCGCCACCTCGATCGTCCCACGATCCATGTAGCCGGCGAGACGCTCGGCGTCGAGCATGTCGTAGAGCGCATCGTAGAGCGGGCGCAGGTAAGGATCGACCTTCGCGAGGATGTCGCCCGGGAGAAAGCCGAGCCGCTCGCCGGCCTCGACTGCGGGGCGCGTGAGGATGACGCGCCCGACCGCGCCGGCCGAGAGCGCCGAGACGGCAAGCGCCATCGCGAGGTACGTCTTCCCCGTGCCCGCAGGCCCGATTCCGAACGTCACGGTCCCGGCCCTGATGGCGTCGACGTACCGCTTCTGATTCACCGTCTTCGGAGTGATGTTCTTACCGCGATGACGCCAGACCACGTCCTCGAGGACGTCGCGGAGATCGTCCGCCTGCACGAGGGCGTTGAGGACGGCGCCCACGGTGTCGGGGCCGATCTGGTGGCCGCCTTCGACGAGCTCGACGAGTTCGTCGACGACCGCACGCGCGGCCGTCACGTGCTCGTCGTCTCCTCCGAGCGTCAAGCGGTTGCCGCGCAGTGCGATCGTGCAGTCGAGCCGCTCGCGCAGCGTGTCGAGAACACCGTCCTCGACGCCCGCGAGCTCTGCCGCCACCTGATTCGAGACATCCAGCACCTGCTGCACGAGCTAAGTCTAGGAGCGGCGTCACTCGACAGGAGTCGACCTGATGTCGCAGGAGCAGCGCTCGGAAGCGGGCCAGGACGAGCCGCGAAGGACAGCACAATTCGTACCGACGAGCTGCGGGCCCGCGGATCGCACAGCACGCGCCGTCAGCCGGTCGCGGAGGGCGGCTCCGCCGCCCGTGCGCAACGGGCGGCCTGCGGGTCAGGCGAGTTTCTCCTTGACGAGCTGAGACACGGTCGAGCCGTCCGCGCGGCCCGACACCTGGTGCATGACGCCGGCCATGACCCGCCCCATGTCGCGGATGCTCGTGGCGCCGACCTCCGAGATGACGTCGTCGATGATCTCCTCGAGCTCGTCCTCCGAGAGCGGCTCCGGCATGAACTCCTCGAGGATCTCGAGCTCGAACTCCTCGTCCTCGGCCTGCTCCTCGCGTCCACCGGCGCGGAACGCCTCGGCTGCCTCGAGCCTGCGCTTGCGCTCGCGCTGAAGTACCTGCAACTCCTCGTCGTCGGAGAGCGGGCGCTGGAGCTCCTTCTGGGCGGCCTGAAGCGCGTTCAGGACGAGGCTGAGCGCATCGCGGCGATCCTCGTCACGCGCCAGGCGGGCAGCCTTGAGCTCGCCTTCGATCCGCTTGATGAGACTCATGGGTCGCTCCTCGGCCCATGAGCTTGGAGGGGCGTGGGGAACCGGGTGGTTACCCACGC
>DATIBA010000216.1:0-5924 GCA_035457765.1 Gaiellaceae bacterium | reverse complement strand
GGGGCCGTGATAGAAGCCGGAGTAGTGGCCCTCGCCCCACTCGAGCGCGCTGCGGTTGAAGTCGGTCATCCAGACGCGCGTCCAGTTCTCGCCCGCCCTCCCGAGCGAGCCGAACAGGTTGGTGTAGTACCCGACGCCGTTGAGAGGCGGGCCACCCTCCTCGAACGCGACGTTGTGCCCCACGGGAAGGTACGGGTCACCGTTGTCGAAGCGCAGGTACCGGGAGTTCCCGTCGTCGGGGCGTACGAATCCAGCGGTCGTTGACGCGACGGCCTGAAAGCTTCCGCTGACTGCTGCCGCGACCTGCGAGCCGGCGGCGGCAGACACGCTGTAGGAGTACGTACCGACCTCGTCGGGGGCGAAGCGCACCCGCCATCCCGCGGTGCCGGCCGATTGGTACTGCTCCCAGTCCGGGGAGCCTGCCACGGTGAACGGCTCGTACCAGAACGCTGGCACGACCTGAACCCGGCCGGTCGGAGACGTGAACCTCACGTCGACGGCGATCTCGTCCGGGTCGAACGGGTTGACGAATGTCTGCGAGAGACCCATCGACGCCTCGAAGCGCTCGTATCGGGCGACCGAATCGGCGTCCTCGACGATGCCCGTGATCTCGAGCGGCGGTGCCGGCCCCCAGTCCGGTTGCGTGTTGAACGTTCCACCGCTCGTGAGCAGCGCCTGGCCGGTCCCGTCGGAGTCCATGAGGTAGAGATCCCAGCTCCCAGCTGCGTTCGACCTGCTGAAGGCGATCCGCGATCCGTCGGGCGACCACGCCGGCCATTCGTTCTGCGCGGGTGCGGTCGAGGTGAGCGCGATCTGGGCCGTGCCGTCGGCGTTCATGACCCAGATCTGCGAGTAGCAGAAGGGATTGCAGACCCGGTCGCTCACGAAGGCGATCCTGCTCCCGTCCGGTGACCAGTCCGGCAGGAGGTCGCGCTTCGGATCGGTCGTCAGGCGCGTGAGCCCGCCCCCGGTGGCGTTGACGACGAAGATGTCGACGTTGTCACCTCGATTGGCGTGGAACGCGATCCTCGCGCCATCGGGAGACCACTCCGGCGTCAGCGAGTTCGGCCCCGGTTCGATCATCTGTTCGCCGGCGCCGTCGGCGTTCATCACGTGCAGGGTGTTGCCGTCTCGCGAGAACGCGATCTTCGTGCCGTCCGGAGACCAGCTGGGCTGAACATCGAACGCGCTGTTGTGCGTGAGCTGGGTGAGACCGCTCCCGTCGGCGTTCATCGTGTAGATCTCGAAGTCGCCGTCCGAATTGCTCGAGAAGGCGATCTTCGTTCCGTCAGGTGAGACGTCCGGATACTGGTCGAGCGCCGTGTTGGCGGTGAGATCGGTGAGGCCGCTGCCGTCGGCGCTCATCGCGAGCACGTCGGTATCACCGCCGTTGCGGCTCCCCATGAAGACGATCTTCCCGTTCGCGCCGGGGAACGCAGCCTCTGCGTTCGTCGAGGCGGTCACGACTGCGACCCCGACTCCCAGCGCGAGGACAGCGGCGATGCCACCGCTGACGCGCGTCGGCGACCGGCCAGCCCGGGTTGGCCGGATCCACTCGAGACGCCGAACACCAGGAAGCCGCCGCATGCTCGCGGGTGCCTTCTCTCACAACCGAGATGCGCTGTCAATAGTCCGTGACGCTCTGCTTCTGCGCTGCACGATCTGAGCTGGCCCGCTCGCCGGGCAGGCGGAAGAGCTCGTCAGTCCAGCGTGCGATGGACCGCGCAGCGCGCGACGACCGCAGCTAGCCTCGCGCGCACGTCCTCCGCGATCGGCCCGAGGTCGTCGTTCTCGACGATCGAGAGCATCCGCTCGGGATCGATCGCCGCGATGCGGGTCTGCCCATCGTCCTCGAACACGACGACGTTGCACGGTAGGAGCACGCCCAACTCCGGCTCCGCGACGAGCGCCTGATGGGCGAGCGGCGGGTTGCAGGCGCCGAGAATTCGGTAGGGCGCGCTCTCGATGCCGAGCTTTTCCTTCAGCGTCGCCTGGACGTCGATGTCGCAGAGGACGCCGAACCCCTCGCGTGCGAGCTCGGTGCGGACGCGCTCGACCGCCTCGTCCACCGAAAGGGGCGTTGTCTCCGTCAGCGTGTAGCGGCTGGCAAGCACGTGCATTCCTCCGAGAGGTAGCGGCGGCGCGCCTTCGCCGCTCGCGCTCGATGCGCCCACGCGCCGGCCGGCTCCTCGAAATGCGCGTCGACGTACTCGACGATGTCCTCCTCACCGACCACGGCGCTGCCGTCATCCGCTACGAGAATCGGAACCGAGCTCGCGCCTGTCAGCTCGACGAGCAGTTCCCGCTTCGCGGGATCAGCCGCCACTTGTCTGATCACGTAGTCGATCCCGAGCTCGGTCAGCCGCTGCCGTACGCGCCTCGAAGCCGGGCACCACTCCGTCTGGTAGAGCTCGATCATCGACCGTTCGCCTCACTCGCGCCGGCGACGAGGGAGCTGAGGGCGTCGAGCCGCTCACGCAGGCTGCCGCACACCGCTTCACAGAGCGCGAAGACGCCGGCGTCGGCGATCGAGTAGTAGACGTAGTTGCCCTCCTTGCGGCGATGGACGATCCCGGCGAGGTGGAGGACGCCGAGATGCTTCGAGACGTTCTGCGGCGACGATCCGACCAACTCCGTCAGCTCGTGCACGCTCGCCTCACCCTCGCGAAGCCGGTCCAGGAGCTTGATGCGCGTCGGGTCGCTCAGCACGTGGAACCGCTGTGCGATCAGCTGGATGAGCGTGTCGGGAAGTGGATGCGTCACCCTCATTGCCCACGAATCGTCGTGCCGGGCCGCCTCCCGGGCATCCGCAGCGCTGCTGATCGCACCTGCGGGCAACTACTCAACCGCGCAACCGCGTAGTTGTCCGCAGGACACCTCCGCGAACGCCACGTTGGCTGGCGCTCGCCCACGAGCGACGCTGCAGGTGACTTCAGGAGGTGAGACCGTGAAGTGGCAGATCGTGATCCTCGGAGGCGGAACCGGCGGGACGATGACGGCGAACCGGCTTCGTCGCCGCTTCGATCCGGACGAGGCCGAGATCCACGTCGTCGACCGCGACGATTTCCACGTGTACCAGCCCGGCTTGCTGTTCGTGCCGTTCGGTCTCGCGCATCTGGACGAGATCGTGCGTCCGCGCCGGAGGCAGCTCCGGAGTGGCATCGCCTTCCACGAGAACGAGGTCGACTCCGTCAAGCCGGATCGGGACGAGGTCGTTCTCGACGACGGCACCGTGCTTCCGTACGACGTCCTCGTCGTCGCCACGGGCGCTCGGCTTCAGCCCGAGGAGACCGAGGGCCTGACCGGGCCCGGCTGGAACGACCGCGTCTTCACCTTCTACACGCCCGAGGGCGCCGAGCAGCTCGAGCGCGCCCTCGCGTCGTTCGACGGGGGTCGGCTCGTCGTGAACCTCGTCGACATGCCGATCAAGTGCCCCGTTGCCCCGCTCGAGTTCGCGTTCCTCGCAGACTCGTACTTCCGGGAGAGTCGGCTGCGAGACCGAATCGAGCTCGTGTACGCGACGCCTCTGGACGGTGCGTTCACGAAGCCGATCGCGTCGCAGCACCTCGCGAGCCTGCTGACGGAGAAGGACGTCGAGCTCGTGACGGAGTTCAACACGGGCGAGGTCGACGGCGTGGGCGGCAAGCTCAAGGCGTACGACGGCCGCGAGCTCGACTTCGACCTCCTCGTGACGGTTCCGCTACACGGAGGAGCGGCGTACGTCGAGCGATCACCCGGGCTCGGCGACGCGCTCGGATTCGTTCCCACGGACAGGAGCACGCTGCAGACACTCGCGCGGCCGAACGTCTTCGCGCTCGGCGACGCGACGGACGTCCCGACCTCGAAGGCGGGTTCGGTGACGCACTTCGAGGGCGAGGTGCTGACCGAGAACATCGTGCGCTACCTCGCGGGGAAGGAGCTCGAGGCGAGCTACGACGGCCACGCGAACTGCTTCATCGAGACGGGCTTCCACAAGGCCCTGCTCATCGACTTCAACTACGACACCGAGCCGCTCCCAGGGCGCTACCCGACACCCGCCGGGCCACTCCCGCTGCTGCGCGAGTCGCGCCTGAACCACCTCGGGAAGCTCATGTTCCAGTGGGTCTACTGGCACGCGCTGCTCCCGGGGCGGGAGATCCCGGGCCTCGGGCCTGCGATGCCGCTCGGTGGCAAGAAGCACGTGCCTGCGACGACGACGTGAGGAGGACGTGATGACCGCAACGATGATCGCCGAGACGAGCGTCGATTTCGACGCCGAGGGATTCCTGACGGATCCCGCCCAGTGGAACGAGGACATCGCGCGGGAGATCGCCCGTGAGAACGACATACCGGAGCTGACCGACCGGCACTGGCTCGTCGTGAGGTTCATGCGCTCCCGCTACCTCGAGACGGGTACGGCGCCGTCGATCCGTGCGCTCGGCAAGGAGTCAGGAGTGCCGATCAAGGAGCTCTACGAGCTTTTCCCCAAGGGGCCGGCGAAGCTGGCCGCCAAGGTCGGCGGAATCCCGAAGCCCCGCGGCTGCATCTAGAAAGGAGCGCGACATGACCACCCTGATGCTCGAAACACCGAAGGTCTCGACCGAGGAGCCGGAGCCGAAGACGATCGAGAAGGTCGCGATCGTCGTCTCGAAGGGCTCGCTCGAGGGGATCTACCCTGGTCTGATCATGGCCAACGGTGCCCGCATGGAGGGGATCGAGGCCGACGTCTTCTTCACCTTCTTCGGGCTCGACGCGATCCGGAGGGACCGATTCGAGCACATCAAGGTCGCGACGGTCGGCAATCCCGGTCTGCACATGCCGACCCTGCTCGGGGCGATCCCGGGTGCCTCCTGGCTCGTGACACGGATGATGAAGCGACAGATGGAGAAGATCGACATCCCGCCGATCCCGGAGTTCATCGAGCTCGTCGGTGATTCGGGCGCCAAGCTCTACGCCTGCAAGGCGACCGTCGACATGTTCGGCCTGACGATGGACGACTTCGTCCCGCAGGTCGAGGACGTCATCAGCGTCGGCGAGTTCTACGAGAAGGCTGCGGGCGGCCAGATCATCTTCACGTAGGAAGGCGGGCCCCCGGGCGGCGTTCGCGAGGCGCCGCCCCCGCGCGCTCGGGGTGCAGGGATGACGTGCGCCGTCTCGCGATCGACCTATGCACCGCCACTCGAGTGGTCTAGCGTGGAACGGTGCGGTTCGAGTCGTCCGTCACGTCGATCTCGTGGATTCCCTCCGAGGCGATCGAGGGCATGCCCGAAGTCCCGTTCGAGCTGGGTATCGGCCACTACGACCGGCCGCCTCCGGACCGCCTCGAGGAAGGCGATCTCGAGCGGTTGCACGCCGGCGACCGCTTCCGCGAGGCGAACTGCCTCAGCGCGTGGATCGAGGTCGAGAACGGAGAGATCGTCGATCAGGGCCAGGCGGGTGGTGGCCTGGTCGGGCCGACGAGATTCAGTCTCGGGCTCGTCAGCCTGACGGTCCCGGGTGTTGCCTTCGAGGTTCTCCGACCCGAGCCGAAGGTGCACGATGACGCCGTCCGTTTCGAGCAGACGGTGGGCGGCCGAGCTGGATTCCCGGCTCCTCGCCGAGTCACCGGCCGGCCGTACTTCCGGGTTCACTCGGCGATCTCGTGGACGACGCTCGCGCTGACCTTTCGCACCGACGGCTCGTCCGACCACGAGCTCGTCGGAGCGAGTCCCTTCCCGCGGCACTGGATCTACGACCGGGCGGGGATCCTCGTCGCGAAGTCGGGGATCGTCGACTTCAAGACGTGGTACCGGGAAGCGCACGGCGAGCACACTCCCTGGGGGGACGTGGATTCGGAGCCGTTCGTGACCGCTGCCGAGAGCGCGCTCGAGCGCGAGATCTCACGTGAGCTCATGGAGGGCAGGAACCTGCCAGAGCGACGGACGCTCGAGGCGGACGAAACGCTC
>DATIBA010000215.1:0-17686 GCA_035457765.1 Gaiellaceae bacterium | reverse complement strand
AGCATGATGCGCATCGCGTCGACCGCTGCCTGATCGGCCGCGATCTTGTCCCCACGTCCGATCCAGCGCGAGGCGAAGGTGGCCGCGGACTCGGTGACGCGCACAAGCTCGAGCGCCAGGTTACGGTCCGGCGGTATCGCGCTCACGTCACGGATGCTACATCCGTTCGGGAGCCTCGACCCCGATGAGATCGAGGCAGCGAGCGACCATCTGCTGCGTCGCGGCGCAGAGCGCGAGCCGGAAGCTCTCGGCGTCCGATCCAAGGACGCGATGGTGGTGGTAGAAGCGATGGAAGTCGTCCGCGATCCTGATCGCGTAGTTCGGGATGGCGTGCGGCGCGCGGCGCTCCGCTGCCTCTCTCGTGATCCGCGGAAACTCGAGCAGCCGCTTGACGAGCTCGCGCTCCTCGGCCGAGAGGGCTCCGACGAGCCGGGCCTCGTAGCGGTGGGCCACGAGGTGCTGGTCACCGACGTTTCGGAGGATCCCGGCGATGCGTGCATGGGCGTACTGGACGTAGTACACGGGATTCTTCTGCGTCCGCTCGGCAGCAAGGTCGACGTCGATCTCGATCGCCTGGTCGTGGCCGCGCGAGACGAGGTACCAGCGGGCAGCGTCGACACCGATCGCGTCGAGGAGCTCGTCGAGGAAGACGACGTCGCCGCGGCGTTTCGACATCTTCCGTGCTTCACCGCGCTCGACGAGGCTCACGAGCTGGTAGATGAGCACCTCGACCGATTCGCGCGAATGCCCGAGCATCTCGGCGAGCGCCTGGAGTCGCGCGACGTACCCGTGATGATCCGAACCGAGGACGTAGACGAGCCGGTCGAAGCCTCCCGAGAGCTTCCTGCGGATGTATGCGGCGTCCTTCCCGAAGTACGTCGGCTCGCCGTTGGATCGCACGAGGACGCGGTCCTTGTCGTCGCCGTATGCACTCGTGCGCGCCCACACGGCGCCTTCCTCCAGGTATGTGTCGAGCAACGGCAAGGCCTCGTCGACCTCGGCGCCGAACTCGCTCTCGCGTTCCCACGTGTCGAAGTGGATGCGAAATCGCTCGAGCGACGACTCGATCCGCTCGAGCATCGCGGACACGGGATCGCCGGGAAGCGCCGCCAGCTCCTCGACGTACGCGCCCCGGTAGCCGTCCGCCGGCGGCTCCTCTCCCCTCCGAACCGCCTCGACGGACTCCTGGAACCGCTCCATCTGGGTCCCGGCGTCGTTGTAGTAGTACTCGCGCTCGACTACGTGCCCGGCGAGCTCGAGCAGCCGGGCGACGGAGTCGCCGTAAGCTCCGTTGCGCGCGTGGGCCACCGTGAGCGGACCCGTCGGGTTCGCTGACACCATCTCGACCTGAATCCGCTCCCGTGTCGCGGCCGAGCCTCCTCCGAACGCGGCGCCGGCTTCCAGCACGCCGGCGAGCGCCTCGGCGATCCAGGCATCCGAGACGTGCAGATTGACGAAGCCGGGGCCCGCGGTCTCGGCAGCGGCGACGAGCCCGCGCTCGAGCGCGGCGGCCACGATCTCCTCGGCGAGCTCGCGCGGGGATCGGCCACGGCTCGGAGCAAGCCGAAGGGCGACGTTCGTCGCGTAGTCGCCATGCGCAGGATCGCCAGGACGTTCGAGCTCGACAGGTGCACCTGCGATCTCGGCGAGCGCGGTCGCGAGCCGCGCCACGGGGTCAGGCAACCGGCACCTCGCCCGGTGCGAAGAGATCCTCCAAGCGGCGCATCTGGTCGGCGGTCCCGACCCCGATCACCACGTCACCCTCGGCGAAAGCAGCGTCGGGTCCCGGCGTGACCACGAAGCTCCCGTCACCACGTCGCAGCGCGACGATCATCGCTCCCGTCGCGTCGTGAACTCGAAGCTCACCGATCGACCTGCCGACCTGCCCGCATTCGCGGCCCACCTCGATCTCCTCGAAACGCAGTTCTGGAAGGGGACCGCCGGCCGTGGTGACGATGTCGAGGAAGTCGGCAACCTGCGGCTTGACGACGAGATTGGCGAGATGCAGCCCGGCGTGGGAATACGGCTGCACCACGCGGCTCGCGCCGGCGAGCCGGATCTTGCCGGCGGCTGACTCGCTCGACGCCCGTGCGACGATGACCAGATCAGGTCGCCGCGCCCGAGCCGACAACGTGATGTAGAGGTTCTTCTCATCGGAGTCGGCCGACGCGACGAGACCGCGCGCCCTGTCGATCCCCGCGCGCTCCAGGTCGGAGTCCTCCGTCCCGTCCCCGAGCACGACCGGCGCGCCCTCACGCTGCGCCAGCTCTACGGACTCGGGCGTTACGTCGACGACCGCGTACGGTGTCCCCGTTGCGCGGAATTCGGCCGCAACGCTCCGGCCGACGCGACCGTAGCCGCAGATGATCACGTGGTCTTGCAGCTCCTCGATCGCCTTCCTTCTCCTTCGCTCGCCGAGCGCGTCGCTGAGAACGCCGCGGGTGATCACGTCCACGATCACAGCCGCGATGTAGAAGAAGACTGCCACGCCTGCAAAGAGCAGGATGACGGTGAAGATCTTCCCCGCGTCGCTCTCCGGCGCCGACGCGAGCCCGGTCAACGTCGTCGAGACGACGGCTCGGTAGAAGGACGTGACCCATGTCTCGTCGAGCAGGACGCGGAAGCCGATCGTTCCGATGGCGAGGATCCCTGTAAAGATGAGTAGCGCGTACACGGAGCGGCGCCAGTGGAAGGGGTCCTGCATCACCGCCATCGTAGGCGTGCGGGACGATTCGTCGCACTAGCCGTAGGCCGACCCTTCGCGAAGAGTCGCCCGTGGACAACGTGCGCGGCCCGAGGCCGCGGTGATCAGCGTTCCCTGGCGGAGGGTGCGGCGCTGATGGGGACGACGACGCCGTCGCGCTGGAGGGCAGCCTGCACTTCCTCGCGCGCCTTGTAGATCCGCCATTTGACCGTCGCCAGGGTGATCTCGAGCGTCTCCGCGATCTCCCCGTACGAGAGGCCGACGATGTCGCGCAGGAGCAACGCCATCTTCAGGTCCGGGTTCAGCCGCTCGACCGCGCGCCACACCGCGTCGATGGTCTCCGAGCGCTCCGCAGGTGCATCCACGACCTCGAGTGGAGGGACGTCCTCGATGTTGACGACCGCCCTCGGGCGGCGCTCGAGCGCACGGAGCTCGTCGAGCACGCGGTTCTTCGTGACCTGGAAGAGCCAGGTCGTGAAGCGGGACCGGAGCGAGAAGCCGGGCAGCCCCTGGAAGACCCGCAAGAACACCTCTTGGGTCAAGTCCTCCGACAGCGCTCGATCCCCGGTGAGCCGCAAGACGTAGTTGAAGACCGGCTGCTCGTACGCCCGCACGATGATCGAGAACGCACGCTCGTCCCCGCGTTGGGCCTTCCGCAGGACTCCCAGATCGGGCTGTGGCAGCGACATGTCGCGCGGCGAGTATAGAGGTGGAGTTGTAAAGGGATGGGTGGGGGGCAGTTACGGGCGCGTTGCGAGCGGCCTACCTGTCATGTCACTCGGAATCGGGAGTCCCAGCATCCCCAAGACGGTGGGCGCGAGGTCGGACAATTCGCCCCCGTCTCCGAGCTCGATCCCCTCCTCGGTAACGACGAGCGGCACGGGATTCGACGTGTGCGCGGTGTGCGGGCTCGTGCCGTCGGCCTCGAGCATCACCTCGGCGTTGCCGTGGTCGGCCGTCACCAGGGACACGCCCCCTGCGGCCTGGACGCACTCGACGACGCGCCCGAGCGCTTCGTCCGTCGCCGCGACGGCCGCCACGACCGCCGGTATCGAGCCCGTGTGCCCGACCATGTCCGGGTTGGCGAAGTTGACCACTGCGAACCCGTATCCGTGGCCGACCTCGTCGCACACACGGCCCGCCACCTCGGCGGCCGACATCTCGGGCTTCAGGTCGTAGCTCGGGACCTCTCGAGGCGAGGGGACGAGGATCCGGGTCTCCCCTGCCCACTCACGCTCCTCACCGCCGTTGAGGAAGTACGTCACGTGCGCGTACTTCTCGGTCTCGGCGACGTGGAGCTGCCTGACGCCGTTTGCAGCGAGCACCTCGGCCAGGGTGTTCCGGACGACCCGCTCGTCGAACACGACCGGAAACGGGAAGTCGTCCCGGTATCGCGTCATCGTCGTCAGGTCGGCACCGTGTTCGAGCAGTCGCTGCGAGAGCTGTCGCGCCCGATCGGGTCGGAAGTTGAAGAAGATGGCCGCGTCGTCGCGCAGTAGCCTCGGGCGACTCACGAGGACGATGGGCTCGATGAACTCGTCCGTCACGCCCCGTTCGTAGCTCGCGCGCACCGCGGCGAGCGGGTCGGTGGCGAACGCCCCGTCCTCCCGGCAGATGGCGTTGAACGCGCGATCCGTCCTCTCCCAGCGCCCGTCGCGGTCCATCGCGTAGTAGCGCCCGCAAACGGTCGCGATCCGGTGAGCCGGGAGCTCGGCGAGGTCTCGAGCCGCCGCGTGCGGAGACACGTCGCGGCCGTCCGTAAAGGCGTGAATCCAGGTGCGTTCGGCCATCTCCTGCCGGTCAGCGAGCTCGAGCAGCGCCCGCAGGTGTCCGATGTGCGAATGGACGCCACCCTGGGAAACGAGCCCCAGGAGATGGACGTGGCCCCCTCGCTCGCGCGCACGCTCGAAGGCAGAGACGAGTACCTCGTTCGCGTAGAACGACCCGTCCGCGACCGCGCGATTCACACGCACGAGGTCCTGGAGGAGGATCCGGCCGGAACCGATCGTCAGATGGCCGACCTCGGAGTTACCCATCTGCCCGTCGGGCAGACCCACGGCGGCTCCGGAGGCACGGAGGGTCGCGTGCGGGTACGCGGCCCAGAGCGCGTCGAACACGGGCGTGTCGGCGAGCTCGACCGCGTTCCCGGGCCCTTCCGCGGCGAGTCCCCAGCCGTCGAGGATGACGAGGCAGACGAGGCGCGTCACGCAGCAGCGGCCTCGGCGCCGGCGAGACAGATCGCCTCGAACGACCCCGCGTCGAGCGACGCGCCCCCGACCAGTGCGCCGTCGACGTCCGGCTGGCCGAGGAGCACGAGCGCGTTCTCCGACTTCACCGACCCGCCGTAGAGCACGGGAGCCGGGTGCAGCGACTTGATGAACGCATGCGCCTCCTGTGCCGTCTCGGGCGAAGCCGTTCGACCCGTCCCGATCGCCCACACGGGCTCGTACGCGATCACGAGGCGCTCGTGGCGCGGAAGCACGTCGACCTGGCGGGTGAGCACGCTCTCCGTCTCGCCGGCCTCACGCTCTGCCTCGGTCTCGCCCACGCACGCGATGACCGACAACCCGGCCTCGAGTGCGGCCTCGGCCCGGAGGCGGGTCGTCTCGTCGGTCTCTCCGAAGAGCTGCCGGCGCTCGGAATGACCGACGATCGCACCTTTGACTCCGAGCTCGGCGAGCATCGACGGCGATACCTCGCCGGTGAATGCGCCCTCGAGCTCCCAGTGGACGTTCTGGGCGTAGACCTGCACCTGGCTCTCCGATCCGAGCCCTTCGAGCGTCGTCGCGAGAGCGACGAAAGGAGGGCAGACGACGATGTCGACGCCGGGTGTACGCGTGGGAAGGTGGCGAATCGCGGTCGCGAATGCACGTCCCTCGTGCGGGCCCTTGTGCATCTTCCAGTTTCCGGCGACGAGCACGCTAGGCAGGCATCTTCTCAGGGATCACGAGCACGCCGGGAAGCCCC
Organism: Gaiellaceae bacterium; assembly: GCA_035457765.1. Taxonomy (GTDB): domain Bacteria; phylum Actinomycetota; class Thermoleophilia; order Gaiellales; family Gaiellaceae; genus GMQP-bins7. Next base: position 12,015 of record DATIBA010000215.1, on the reverse strand, counting down.
TTGCCCTCGAGCAGCTCGAGTGCGGCCCCACCACCGGTCGAGATCCAGGAGATTCGATCGGCCAGACCGAGCTCCTGGACCGCACGTACCGAGTCACCGCCCCCGACCACAGTGAAGGCGTCCGCGCCCGCGACGGCGCGCGCGACGGTCTTCGTGCCTTCGGCGAAACGCGCCCATTCGAAGACCCCCATGGGGCCGTTCCAGAAGACCGTTCGCGCGCGACCGATCGCCTCGGCGAAGCTCGTGCGCGTTTCGGGCCCTATGTCGAGGCCGAGCCACCCGTCGGGCAGGCCGTCGTAGGGGACGATGCGGCTCTCCGCGCCCGCCTCGAAGGCCTCCGCCGCAACGACGTCCGTGGGGAGCTCGGCATCGTAGGGCAGCGGGCTCTCGTTGCGCAGCTCCTCGGCCATCTTGCCGCCGATGAGCACGACGTCGGCACGTCCTCCGAGGTTCACGAGAACGCCGATCTTGTCCTCCACCTTCGCGCCACCCGCGACGAGCACGAACGGGCGCTCGACCTCACCCAGTAGGCGCCCGAGCATCTCGAGCTCCTGCTCGAGTAGGAGACCGGCGTAGGCGGGCAGGAGACGTGCCACGCCCTCCGTCGAGGCGTGCGCCCGGTGCGCCGAGCCGAAGGCGTCGTTCACGAATACGTCCATGCCGTCGGCAAGCCGCCTCGCCGTCTCGGGAGCGTTCGTCGTCTCGCCGGGGTCGAAACGGGTGTTCTCGAGGACGCTGACGCGAGGATCGGACAGGAGCTCGTGGACGCGAGCGGCGACCGGAGCGATCGCGTAGGCGGGATCCGGCCCCTTCGGACGCCCGAGGTGCGAGCAGACTGTGACGCCGGCCGCACCCTGGTCCAGGACGTAGCGCAGCGTCGGCAGCGACGCACGGATGCGCGTGTCGTCCGCGACCTCGCCGTGCTCGAGGGGCACGTTGAGATCGGCTCGGACGAGGACGCTCTTTCCCCGGACGTCCGCCTCGCGAACGGAGCGCGGAACGTGCATGTCTCAGCCGAGGAGCTTGCCGATCAGGTCGACGAGCCGACACGAATATCCCCACTCGTTGTCGTACCAGCCGAAGACCTTGACGGTCGAGCCGTGCACCATCGTGAGCTTGCTGTCGAAGATGCACGAGTACGGGTTGCCGTTCACGTCCGTCGAGACGATGGGATCCTCCGAGTACTGCAGGATCCCGGCGAGCTCGGCCTCGGAAGCCCGGCGGAACGCGCCGTTGACGTCGTCGACCGACGTCTCGCGGCCGAGCGACACGACGAGGTCGGTGAGCGAGCCGGTCGCGACCGGCGCTCGAACCGAGATGCCGTCGACCTTCCCTTGGAGCTCCGGAAGGACGAGCCCGATCGCCTTCGCGGCTCCGGTCGAGGTCGGGATCAGGTTGATGGCAGCCGCTCGAGCGCGCCGGAGGTCCCTGTGCGGGAAGTCGAGGATGACCTGATCGTTCGTGTACGCGTGGATCGTCGTCATGAACCCAGACTCGATCACGCCGAGCTCGTGGAGGATCTTCGCCATCGGTGCGACGCAGTTCGTCGTGCACGACGCGTTGGAGACGATGTCGTGCGCCGCAGGGTCGTACGCGTCGTCGTTGACGCCGAGGACGACGGTGATGTCGGGATCTGTCGCCGGTGCCGAGATGACCACCTTCTTCGCTCCCGCGTCGAGATGCTTCTGCGCGCCCTCGCGATCCGTGAAGAAGCCGGTCGACTCGAGTACCACGTCGACGCCCAGCTCAGCCCACGGAAGCGCCGCAGGATCGCGCTCCGACAGCATGCGGACCTCTTCTCCGGCAGCCTTCATGACGCCGTCCGCGAGCTCGACCTCGCCGGGAAACGGCCCGAGATTGGAGTCGTAGCGAAGCAAGTGCTCCATCGTCCTCGCGTCACCCAGGTCGTTGAGCGCGACGACGTCGATGTCGGCGCCGACGGTGTGCTGCGCGCGGAAGAAGTTCCGCCCGATCCGGCCGAAACCGTTGATACCGACGCGAATGCCCATCCTTCTCCTCCGTGATCGTGAGCCCGTTCCCGCCACGCGAGTCTAACGACGACGACCCCGTCGCTCTCCGCCGGCGAGCTCCTCGAGCCGACGAAGGCGGCGATGGACCGCCGCCTTCGTCGCCGGAGGGTCCGTTCTGGCCGCGAGCTCGCGGAGAGAGTCCGTGGGATGCCGAAGCCTGAGCTCCGCGGCCTCGCGGAGCGCGCGCGGAAGCCGCGCCAGGCGATCATCCGCGCGCAGCCGTTCGACGGCCTCCAGCTGGAGCCGCGCCGAGCGGCTCGTTCGCACGAGATTGGCGTGGTCTGCGTTCGCAAGCCGATTCGCCCGGGCGCTCGTCTCGGCGACCACCGCGCGCTCCTCGAGCGCAAGAACGGCTTCCGACGCTCCCATCCGCGCGAGCATCGACTCGATCGTCTCCCAGCTCTTCGTGTAGGCGATCGAATGGGTCGCGCGCTCGGCCACCGCGAGCTCGATCCCGTCCGCGCGGGCGACGTCCCGGAGGAAGGACGCCGACGTCCACGATGCCCCTCGCAGCTCGAGGTGGGGAGATCTCGAGACCGATACGGATCCTCCGCCGAGGAACGCGCCCCGCAAGTACGCCGCGCGACAGCACGCCCGACCGACGACCCTCCGTGGCGGCCGCTCGAGAGGAGCATGCCGTCGATCGACGACACCCGCGGCCCCCAGGACGTGCAGGGCGTGAGCGTCACCGCCGACGTGTAGCTGGTAGCGCGTCGCACGATCGAAGGCTCGGCGTCGATAGGTGCGGATCTCGGAACGGATCTCGCTCTCCTTGAGGAGCGCGAACGCGCGGCGAGCCGCGGCACCGCTCCCGAGATCGAGGTGCAGCGCCCAGTCGCCACCGGCTCGGAGGTGCAGGCTGCCGGCCGCGTGAAAGAGGGCGGAGAGCTCGGCCCGCTGATCGCACGAACGGCTCGGAGCTATTCGCGCAAGCTCCTCCCTCACGTCCTCCGACGTGATCACAGCACGACGCCTTCCAAAGCCAGCAGCCGCCGCTTGACCTCGGGGCCGGTCGCTCCGTAGCTTCCGAGCCCCACCGCGCTCACGACGCGATGGCACGGAACGAGAAGCACGAAGCGGTTGTGCGCGCAGAAGGAGCCGACGGCTCTTGCGGCGCCCGGGTACCCGGCAAGAGCGGCGAGCTCGCCGTAGGCCACGACCTCTCCACGAGGAACCGCACGCAGCGCGTCGGCGACGGCATGCTGAAATGGCGTTGCCCACGAGTAGTCGAGCTCGACGTCGGTCAGCGGGACGTCGATGCCCGCGAGATAGTCCGCGAGACGCGCAGCCAGCTCCTGCCCGGCCGGGTCGTGGTCGAGCCCGTTTGCGTCGTGCGAAGTCGGCGCGTTCTGGTGCGAAGTCGGCACGAAGCCGTATCCCCGGCGTGACGCCGTCGCCGTTAGCGTGCTGGATGGGGGGGCCGCCACCCCCTCGGGGGGACGTGGACCCACGCTCTCGCTGCCGCCATCGGTCGCTCGACTGTTCGCGTACGAGAAGTCGTGAGCGAGGACGACGCCGTCGTGCATCCACAGCTCGCCGTCGCCCCAGCCCGGCACCGAGTACTGCGTTCGCGTCGCGCGCACGGCGTTCGACTCTACAATCGGCCCCATGAGCGCACCCGGAATCTTCTCGCCGCCCACGCCGGTCAACGAGCCGATCGCGTCGTACGCGCCGGGCACACCCGAGCGGGCAGAGCTCCAGGCTCGGCTACGCGCGATGCAGGACGAGCGGATCCGCATCCCTCTGGTCATCGGAGGCAAGGACGTGTACACCGACGAGACCTTCGAGTCGGTGATGCCACACCGCAAGAGCCACGTCCTCGCCGACGTGAGCAAGGGCGGCCCCGAGCACGTCCAGGAGGCCGTCGACGCAGCGAAGGCAGCGCACGCCGACTGGTCGCGGATGCCCTGGCACGAGCGGGCGGCGGTCTTCCTCCGCGCCTCCGAGCTCCTCTCCGGCCCCTGGCGGTCCACGCTCAATGCGGCCACCATGCTCAACCAGTCGAAGACCGCGCATCAGGCCGAGATAGACGCCGTCTGCGAGATGATCGACTTCTGGCGCTACAACACCGACTTCCTCGTTCGGGTGTACTCCGAGCAGCCGTACTCGCCGACGGGAACGTGGAATCGGATGGAGTACCGGCCGCTCGAGGGCTTCGTTCTCGCGGTCAGCCCCTTCAACTTCACGTGCATCGGCGGCAACCTCGCGTCCACGCCGGCACTCATGGGCTGCACGGTGCTGTGGAAACCGGCCTCGACGGCGGCGCTCTCCGCCTACTACCTCATGCGAATCCTGCAAGCTGCCGGCCTGCCCGACGGCGTCATCAACCTCGTCTACGGCTCGGGCGCGACGATCGGCCCGGCGGCGCTCGCGAGCCCCGACCTCGCGGGAATCCACTTCACGGGCTCGACGGACGTCTTCAACGGCATGTGGGAGACGGTGGGCACGAACATCGGCTCGTATCGGAACTACCCCCGGATCGTCGGCGAGACCGGCGGCAAGGACTTCATCCTCGCGCACCCGTCGGCCGAGGCGGAGGCGGTCGCAACGGCCGTCGTTCGTGGCTCGTTCGAGTACCAGGGACAGAAGTGCTCGGCCGCATCGCGACTGTACGTGCCGTCGAACATCTGGCCCGAAGTGAAGGAGCGACTCGTCGCCGACGTGGCCACGATCAAGATGGGCGACGTCTCGGACTTCGAAAACTTCATGGGGGCGGTGATCGACGAGAGCGCGTTCAGGACGCACAGCGAGGCGATCACGGAGGCCCGCGCCGCGGGAGCCGAGATCGTGACCGGCGGTTCGACCGACGACTCGGAGGGCTACTTCGTGCAGCCGACCGTGATCACCACCGAGGACAAGGGCTTCCGGCTTCTCCGCGACGAGCTCTTCGGACCGATCGTCACGACCTACGTCTACGACGAGCGCCGATGGGACGACACGCTCCAGCTCGTGGACGAGACCGCGCCGTACGGTCTCACCGGCGCGGTCTTCGCGACCGAGCGCGAGGCGATCGAGGAGGCGCAGGACGCGCTCCGCTACGCGGCCGGGAACTTCTACGTGAACGACAAGCCGACAGGAGCGGTCGTCGGCCAGCAGCCGTTCGGAGGTTCACGCGCCAGTGGGACGAACGACAAGGCCGGCTCGATGTGGAATCTCATCCGGTGGGTCTCGCCGAGGACGATCAAGGAGACGTTCGTCCCGCCCACGGACTACCGCTATCCGTTCCTGGGCACCGACGGCGACGGTTCCGGCTAGCAGGGATGCATAGGCGTGGTCCGCGTCCTCGACGGGATCGACGCCTTCCTCGACCAGCTTGCGGCGGTCGATCCTCTCCCCGTCCTGCTTGCAGTGCTCGCGCAGCTCGCGAAGCTCACGTGCACGAGCCTGGCCTGGCGGAACGTGCTCGCGGCGGCCTATCCAGACCGGACCGTGCGCCGGCGGTCGATCATCGGCGCGTACCTCGGCGGAGTCGGAGTCAACGCGATCGTCCCCCTGCGCGCGGGAGATGCCGTTCGCATCCTCCTCGCGCACCGGGCGATCACCGGTAGCACCTACACGACGGTCGTCTCGAGCACTCTCGTCCTCTCGATCTTCGACCTCGTCGCCGCCTCGACCGTGCTTGCCTGGGCAGCTCTCACGCAAGACGCGCTTCCCGGCCTCGGCGACCTGCCCCGGCTGCCGAGCTTCGACTTCTCCTGGCTCCTCGAGCATCCGCTCGCCGCCGAACTCGTCCTCGCTGCCCTCGTCATCGGGGCCGTCTTGGCCGGGATCTGGATCCACGGGCACGTCGTCGACTTCTGGGAACGGGTGAAACAGGCGTTCGCAGTCGTTCGGCGGCCGGTGCTCTACCTGCGGACCGTCGCCTTCTGGCAGGCGTGCGACTGGACCTTCCGCCTGGTGGCGATCTGGTTCCTGCTCGACGCGTTCGACATCCCGCAGTCGATCGAGAACGTCCTCCTCGTCCAGGTGTCCGCCAGCATCGCGACGCTGCTTCCCCTGACGCCGGCCGGGATCGGGACCGAGCAGGCGTTCCTGCTCTACGTCTTCCAGGGAGCAGTGCCGAGCTCGCAACTGCTCGCCTTCAGCGTCGGACTGAAGGTCATGACCGTCGGGACGAACGTCGTCGCCGGGTTCACGGCGATCGCGGTCACGCTGCGAACGCTCCGCTACAACCGCGCGCTCGAGCCCACCAGGGAGGCACCGGAGACCTAGGGCTGACCTACGAGGGCCCAGCCTTGTGCAGCTGCGCGTAGAGCGCGCGCGCGGTCTTCTGGGGAAGCCCCGGCACGCCCTCGAGCTCCTCCTGCGACGCCTCGAGGAACCGCTCGACCGAGCCGAAGTGACGCAGGAGCGCGCGGCGGCGCACCGGACCGACGCCAGGCAGCGTCTCGAAGATCGTCTCCATCGACCGCGCGCCCCGCTTCGTTCGGTGATAGCGCAGCGCGACCCGATGTGCCTCGTCGCGGATCCGCTGCAGCAGCTGGAGCGCCGCGCTCGAGCGCTCGAGCGCGATCGCAACCGGCAATCCCGGGACGAACACCTCCTCTTCGCGCTTCGCGAGCGCGATGACGGCGACGCGCGCGAGATCGCGCTCCCCGAGTGCCTCGAGCGCCGCGGCGAGCTGTCCCTTCCCGCCGTCGACGACGACGAGATTGGGCACCTGGGAGAAGCTCTCGTCGGGCTCACCCTCGCGGGCGTGGGCGAAGCGGCGGCCGATCGCCTCGTGCATCGCGCCGACGTCGTCCTGTCCTGCGAGCCCGCGGATCGCGAACGTCCGGTAGTGCGCGTTCTTCGGGCGGCCGTCGACGAACACGACCATCGACGCGACGATGGACTCGCTCTGGATGTTCGACACGTCGAAGCACTCGATGCGAAGCGGGAGGCTCTCGAGGTTCAGCACTTCACGGAGCTCCTCGAGTGCGGCCACCCGGCGCCGCGTCGTCTCCTCGCTGCGGGCCGTGTCCGCCTCGAGAGCGAGACGTGCGTTCTCGACCGCGAGCTCGACGAGCCTTCGCTTCTCGCCGCGTTTCGGCGCGCGAACGTCGACGCGCGATCCTCGCCTCGCGGTCAGGAACTCGGCGATCGCGCTCGTGTCGGCGATGTCCCCGGGCACGAGCACCTCGGGCGGAGTGCTCGGGAGGGAGCCGTAGTACTCGATGACGAAGGCTTCGAGCACGGTCTGGACGTCCTCGCCGGCGACGTTCTCGAGGTGGAAGGCGTAGCGGTCGATCATCTTCCCGTCGCGGAGAGGGAACACCTGGACGGTCGCACGAGCGGCCTCGACGGCGAGTCCGATGACGTCGACGGTGCCGACCGTGCGCTTGTCCGACGCCTGGCGCTCCGCGAGATGGCGAATGGAGAACAAGCGGTTTCGGTAGCGGGCCGCCTCCTCGAAGCGCTCGTCCGCGGCGGCCTCTCGCATCCGCTCCTCGAGCTCTCCCTGGATCGTGTCGGTGTCACCCGAGAGAAAGGCGGTGACACCGTCGATGATGCGGGCGTACTCGTCCTGTCCGATCGCTCCGATACACGGTGCGAAGCAGCGATCGATGTGGAAATCGAGGCACGGGATGCCGGAATGACGGCCGGGACGCGGCCCTTCACAGGGCCGAAACCTGAACACGCGGTTGAGGACGTCGAGCGTTTCGCGCACCTTCTTTGCGTTCGCGTACGGCCCGAAGTAGACCGTGCCGCGACGATGGCGCTCGCGCGTGAACATGACCCGGGGGTACTCGTCGGCGAGTGTGACCGCGATGTAGGGGAACGACTTGTCGTCGCGGAGCCGGATGTTGAACGGCGGGCGATAGCGCTTGACGAGGTTCTGCTCGAGGAGCAGCGCCTCGGCCTCGGTACGAGTGACGATCACCTCCACGTCGGCGATGCGATCCACGAGCTGGGCGGTGCCGATCCTCCCGTCGCCGCGCTGGAAATAGCTGCGGACGCGCGAACGAAGCGACTTCGCCTTGCCGACGTACAGCACCTCCCCGGGCTCGTCGCGGAAGAGGTAGACGCCCGATCCTCGCGGGAGGGAGCGGAGCTGCCCTTCAAGGTTTTCACGCATTCCGTCGCTAGCGTATCCCCATGCGTCTGAGCCTCCTGGTGGCGTTCCCAGTCGCCTTCGGCCTGCTCGCGCCCGGCGTGGCGACAGCCGGCCCGGGGCTCGTCGCCGGAGCCGTCGAGGACGACGTGCGAGCTTCGACGCTCGTCGAGGCGGAGGCGAGAATGCGCGCCCTGCGCCTGTCCGGCTATCGGGCCGTGAGGGTCACGAGCTACTGGACCCCGGGTTCCACGAGACCGACGCAGACGGAGCTCACGATCCTCGAGAACGTCGGAGCGGCCGGTGTGCGCAACGGCGTTCGGGTCTACGTGACCGTGATGCACCCGGGATCGCGGACCACGCCGCTCACCGAGGACGCTCGCACCGAGTTCGCGTCGTTCGCGGCGGCGATCGCCCGCAGCGCACCGTCGCTTCGACATCTCATCATCGGGAACGAGCCCAACCTGAACAGGTTCTGGCTTCCGCAGTTCGGGCTCGACGGCTCGAATGCCGCCTCGCCGGCCTACCTTGCGCTGCTCGCACGGACGTACGACGCGCTGAAGGGTGTGTCCCCGGACGTGCGCGTCTACGGCGGCGCGCTCTCGCCTCGGGGAGCCGACAACCCGTCCGGGTCGCGGCCCACGCACTCGCCTACGTCGTTCATCCGCGATCTCGGAATCGCCTATCGGGAGAGCGGGCGCGATCGGCCCGTGATGGACGCCTTCGCAATCCACCCCTACCCGGACAACTCGAGCCAGCCGCCGACGGTGGCCCATCCGCTCTCGACGACGATCGCCCTCGCCGACTACGGGAAGCTCGTCGCCCTGCTGGGCGAGGCATTCGACGGGACCGCGCAGCGCGGATCGGAGCTGCCCATCCTCTACGGCGAGTTCGGCGTCGAGTCCGAGATCCCCACTCCCAAGACCGCGCTCTACACGGGGACGGAGCCGACGACCACGAGGCCCGTCGTCGAGGACACCCAGGCGACGTACTACGAGCAAGCGCTCGCGCTCGCGTTCTGCCAGCCGAACGTCGAGGGCATGCTCCTCTTCCTCGCACGGGACGAGCGGGCACGCACCGCCTGGCAGTCCGGCGTCTTCTACGTCGACGGCACGCCGAAGACGAGCCTGCCGCGCGTGCGTGAGGCGCTCGATCGCACGACCGGGGGCTCGATCACGCGCTGTCCCGGCGTCCAGCTCGTCGTGCGACCGACGTACCTCCGCTTCGGCACGCGGTCGGCGGCGAAGCGGCGCGCGTTCCGGGTCAGCCTGACCTGCGGTCTCGATTGCCGCTACTGGGTGCGACTCGAGAACGCGGTGACGCACTCGACGAAGCTCGCAGCCCGCGGTGCCGCCGAGGTCGGCGAGCTCGTCCGGATCGACCTCGGTTCACGAGTTCTCGGACCCGGCGCCTACCGCTATACGCTGCGGCTCGTCCATCCGGTGAATCCCGGCGCCGCGACGCTGCGTCAGGGGCCGGTGTTCAGGCTCCCCTAGACGACCGGTAGAGCGCAATAGCCCACCAGAGCCAGGCGATGAAGACGAAGAAAGCGACGGACGCGACGACCGCCGCGGCCCTGCCGAAGACCAGCTCGCTGACGAGGTAGAGCGCCCCGGTGAGTGCGAGGGCCGTCGCCACGGAGCCCGCGAGCGCCTCACGGTTCGCCTTGTGGAGCATGTACTCCTTGTCTCCCTCTCGGAAGCGGACACGGTGGTACACGGCAGGAGCGAGGTAGAGCACGAGCGCAACGGCCGTGCTGAGCAGCGTGACGTAGTAGACGTAGCGCTCCATGTCGTCGAGCCTGGCGAACTCGCCGGTGAAGCCGATCGCGAGGAGGAACCCGAACAGGACCTGGGCGCCCGGAATGAGGGAGCGCAATTCCTGGAGCAGCTCGCCGTGCTCCCGCTCCAGGCGCTGCTTCGTCGTCTCGCGATCCTGAGCCTCGGTCATCAGTAGCGATGCTCGATACGCCAGACGCGGACGACGACGAAGGCACACAAGGCGAGCACGACGAGGAACGCGAACGCACCGACGCCAGCCGGGAAGCCGAGGCCGATCGCCAGCCCGATGTCCACGACCGCGAGCACGATCGCCGAGTAGAACAGCTTGCGATTCCAGTCCGACCACGCCTCGAGGTCTCCCCTCCTCTCCCGCCAGAGGAGGAAGAGGAAGAACGCGATCGCGAGGAAGAACGCGATCTGGAGCAGACCGCCGACGGTCGCCACGACGGGCTCGAGCGACAGCACGACGACGACGAGCGCGATGACGGCCACGATCCCGAACGCGCGTGCGAGCGCGGGGATCCGGTCCCAGAGCCCTCTCACGAGCCGGTCATGAACGCCCGCACCGCGAGCGCCCCCGCCACGAGCGTCGTCACCGCGAACCACAGGAGCCGCCTCGTCCCCACTGGCGCATAGAACCACGGCGACAGCGCGAGCCCGAGCGCAAGCGCACCGTACGTGTAGTGGAGCCGGTCGGGCGCGCGCCGTCCGTCCGAGAGCAGGAGCAGCCCGACGGCGGCTTGCGCGATGAGCAGCGTCTGCGCCAGCACAAGCCCGTGAGAGACGAGGGCGCCGGCGCCACCGCTGCGTCGGTACGCAACGAACCCGAGCGCAGCCCCGACGGCGCATACGGCGATGACCGCGACCCCGAGGACGACATGCACGGACACCATCGCGCGCACCCTACCGAGCGGCACGACGGACGCATGGTCGAGGAACGCAAGCCGGCTCCGATGTTCACGGTTCCGAGCGATCCGGTCGAGGACGTCCCGCTCGAGTAGCAGCGCCGTAAGCCCGCTGTCCTCTAGCCACGACGGACTGACAGGGATACTTCCGCACGAATTGGCCGTCCTGACGAGGATCACGGAGCACGTCTATTGGATGCCGCCGGGTCCGCCCGATCGGCCGTCGGTGTGTGCGGTTGTCGGCGACCGCTACACGATCATGCTGGACGCCGGATCGTCGTCGGCACACACCCGGACCTTCCTCCACGCCCTCGCGATCGAGAGTGACAAGCGACCGAGCGCCGTCGTCTACACGCATTCCGACTGGGATCACGTCTTCGGGGGAGCCGAGGTGAAAGGGCTCGTGATCGCCCACTCCCTCACCGCCGACCGACTCGGCGAACTGGCTGAGATGGACTGGAGCGACGAAGGGCTCGACCGGCGCGTGACACTTGGACTTTCATCTCCGCAGCATGCAGCGGACGTCAAGGCGGAGCTCCCCTCGCCGCGGACGGTCGACGTGGCTCTCGCCGACGTCGTGTTCGACGACGGCGTCGAGCTCCGGCTCGGCGGTGTGACTGTCCACGTGTCTCACGTCGGTGGCGACCACAGCGCCGACTCGACCGTCATGTGGGTCGATCCCGACGGCGTTCTCTTCCTCGGGGACTGCCTGAGCGCCTCACCGAAAGGTGCACTTACTTCGCAAGCTGCGCTCCCGCTTCGCGACACGATCCTGAGTTTCGACGTGGAGCACTACGTCGAAGGCCACCACCAATCGGTTTCAGCGCGAAGTGAGATGGAGCAGCTGCTGGAGAAGATGGAACTCGCGGAGCGAGCCGCACGCGAGGAAGTGGCGATCACCGCGCCAGACGACGACACAGAGTATTTCCTCGAGGCGTTCCGCATGGGCCGTCGGATGCAGGCGGCAGGGACTCCCTCGCTCGAGCACTAGACTCCGCGCTCCCGAGGAGCGCCGACTGCCATCGACGGGCGGTTCCGATCGCAAAACGGTCGACGAAGGCAAGCTGCTCTATTTCCCCGAGCATGCATGGTCCTCCGTTCTGGCGCTCCGCTCGTCACGGCCCGAACTCTCATCCGCAGGCAGAGCAGGTGACCTGGCCGTGGGGGAAGTACGGCTCGAACCAGATCGACGTTGGGTTCAAGTTGTTGACAGGTTCGGCCAGCCGATACGCCAGGACGACACCGTGGAAGTTCGGGTCTTGATC
>DATIBA010000214.1:0-26374 GCA_035457765.1 Gaiellaceae bacterium | reverse complement strand
CTGAGCGCCCTCGGCCTCCCGGAGGATCTCCTGCGCACGCTGGCGATCGCGATGCTGTTCGTCCTCGCGGCGAGCCTTCTCTCGGTGAGGCTGACACGCGTCCTCGAGCGACCGCTCCTCTTCCTCACGCGAAGGCCGCTCGGCCGGGAGTCGAACGGGTTCCTCCTGGGCTTGAGCGCCGGGCTCGTCATGGTTCCCTGCGCCGGGCCGGTGCTAGCCGCAGTGGCGGCGCTCGCCGCAACTGGCGACGTCACCTGGCGGGTCGTCCTCGTGACACTCGCGTACTCGCTCGGGCACGCACTCCCGCTTCTCGCAGTGGCGATCGGGAGTCGACGACTCACCGCCGGCATGCGCGTCGTCCGGGCGCATGCGCGCGCGTTGAGGCAGGGGGCAGGGGTCGTGATGGGGCTCACCGCCGCAGCGATCGTGCTCAATGCGCCCGAGCGTCTCTCGACGGCGGTACCCGGATACACGCAGGCCGTGCAGGAGCGGATCGAGCGAAGCTCGACGGCGGAGCGCGAGCTCGCGAAACTCGGCGGTTCGAGCGCGCCGGCCCCGACGACCGAGGCGGACGAGGGCGCCGCGCCCGAGATCCGGGGCATCGAGACCTGGCTCAACACGCCGGGCAGCGCTTCTTTGACGCTGGCGGGACTCCGCGGGCGAGTCGTGCTCGTCGACTTCTGGACGTACTCGTGCATCAACTGCCTCCGCACCCTCCCCCACCTCAAGGCGTGGGATGCCGCGTACCGCGACGCTGGGTTGACGATCGTGGGCGTCCACAGTCCGGAGTTCGCGTTCGAGCGCGCCGTCGACAACGTTCGCTCGGCCGTGCGGAGGCTCGGCATCCGCTACCCGGTCGCGCTCGACAACGACTTCGCGACCTGGCGCGCGTACTCGAATCGGTACTGGCCCGCGAAGTACCTCGTCGACCGCTCGGGGCGCGTCCGCTACCACCATTTCGGGGAGGGCGCGTACGAGGACACCGAGCGCCGGATTCGAGCACTCCTCGGCCCTACGGTGACGGCCGCACCGGCCTCTCACGACCCCGGGATCTCGCGCGCGATCAGGACGCCCGAGTCGTACCTCGGGTACGAGCGGCTCACACGATTCGCCAACGGCAGCGTGGCGCCCGACGTCGAGCGGACGTACACGCTTCCGAAGTGGCCGCTGCCCGACGACGTCCTCGCCTACGCCGGTCGCTGGAAGGTCGAGGGTGAGCGGATCGTGGCCGGTCGCGGCGCGCGACTCGTGCTCCGCTTCCAGGCGAAGGACATCTTCCTCGTGCTCGAGGGTGAGGGCCACGTCGAGGTGGACGTCGACGGTCGCTCGCTTCGCACCGTGCGCGTGTTGGGGCTCCCCCGCCTGTACACGATTGCGCGATTCCCCGCGCTCGACCGGGGGCTGCTCGAGCTCCGCTTCTCCCGGGGGGTCGCCGGCTACGCCTTTACGTTCGGCTAGCGCCCTGCGATCGTCGCTCGGTCGAGGCTAGAAGGGATACGGCGCAAGGCTCCACGCCGCCGCCGCGTACCAGAGCCCGAACGTCAGGCTGGCTGCACCCAGGGCGGGCACGATCGTGCTCGCGGCCGCAGCGACGGGACGCGCGCTCAGCGTGAGCCCGAACCCGACGGTGACGAGAGTCATCGACACGGCGGTGAACAGGGCGAGCAGGAGCAACGACGCGACGGCGACCGTCTCGGACGGGATCGCGGCGAGGAGCACGAGGCCGACGCCCGCACTCCCGCCCATTCCGTGGACGAGCCCTACACCGAGCGCTCCGAGGGGCGTGCGCACCTGATGACGGTGCGTCTGCTCGGGATGCGGGTGGGCATGGAGATCGAAGTAGCCGTGCCGCCAACGGACGATCAGGCGCAGGGCGAGGAACACGATGAGCGCGGCGACGGCAGTCTCGGCACTCTGCTGAACGCGCTCGGGCAGGTATCGCTCCGCGAGCAGGATCGGGACGCCGAAGACGACGAGCGCGACCGCATGCCCGACACCCCACCACGCGCCCAGTCGCGCCGCGGACCTCGCGGCTCGATCTCGTCCGGACGCGATGAGGGTCGTCATCGCTGCGATGTGATCGGGATCGGTCGCGTGCCGCAGGCCGAGAAGCACTGCGACGAGGAGCACGACCGCGACCGAGGCGCCATCCGAGAGCCCTGCGAGCCTGTCGTCGAGTCCGAGCACGCACCTTGTTCGTCGGCGAGGCTCGGTCGGTTCGGATCAGACGACGCCGGGAATCGCGCGTGCGGTGATGACCACGCCGAGGACGAGGATGAGCGCCGCGCTGACCGCGGGAAGCGCGCGCACGACTGGCCCGTCGAGCGACAGACGGCCGAAAGTCCTCCGGGCGAAGACGGCGACGAGCCCGATCACCGTGATCGTCGTCGCGAGACCGACGCTGAAGGCGACGATCAAGGCGAGGCCGAGCCCGACCCGGTGCGATGCAATGGCCGAGAGCAGTACGACGAGCGCCGACGGACAGGGCAGGACACCGGCCGCCACGCCGACGCCGAGGATGCCCCTCGAGGTGAGAGTCTCCGTGTGGTGATGGTCGTGGTGCCCGCCGCCGTGGTGGTGGTCGTGGTGGGAGTGCGCGTGCTCGTGGGCTCCGGTGCGCGACCCGAGCCGTTGCCGCAGAACGCCCGCGCCGACCGCCACGACCAGAAGTCCCGAGACGAGCGTGAGCAACGGATAGAGCTGCTCCGGAAGGATGAACTGCGACAGGGCAAGGGCCACGAACCCGATCGCGAAGACGCCGGCGGTGTGGGCGATCGTCACGGTCCCGCCGAGCATGAACGCGTGTCGTGAAGTCCCTCTCGTGCCAACGAGGTACGCGGCGACGAGCGCCTTGCCGTGCCCGGGAGTCAGCGCGTGCGCAGCCCCCCAGAAAGCGGCGACGAGGAACGAGACGAGGAGGACGCCGAGCGAGAGATCGTCTTGCTCGATGAGCGCCTCGAAGCCGCCACTCGTGGCCGTCGGTGGCGGCGCGGCCGTCAAGACGGGCGGTCTGCCTGCGGAATCACCCGGCTCGAAGGCGGCCGTCGCGCTCGAGACCGCGAGCGGCGATCGCAGGAGATCCTTCGGATAGGAGCGGAGCAGATCGCTCTCGCTCACGGCAGGCGCGCTCGTCTGCACGAGGCGGGCGCCGTCACGCGCCACGACCGTCACCTCGCGCCATCCGATCCTGTCGGGAAAAGCCCTGTCGACGAACTCGAGCTCTCGCCCTTCGGCCGGGGCCCGGTACACGACGTCGAGCCGAAGCGACTCGAGTCCGCCGGCTCCTGGCCGGGCGGCGACCCGGTGCTCGGCGACGCGGAGCGGAACGTCTCGTCCGTCGAGCGTGAGCTCGAGCTGACGCGCGAGCTGCACCGCAAAGTTGGGTTGTCGCACGCTCGCGCCGAGCTGGTACGTCGGGATCTCGGCGAGGTCGAGCGCATACCGGACGTAGATCTCACTCCCCGCGATCTCGATACCGGCGTAGCGGTTGACCGTGAAGTTGCCGAGGGGATGCGCCGAGGCCGTGCTCGTCAGGGCGAGGACGGCGAGAGCTGAGAGAGCCGCTGCGACGAGCGCCTTCACGCGTGTCGTTCGTCGAAGCGGCATGAACGGTTCGAGTGGATGGGGTCGGACCCGCGAGGCCCGACCCCATCACGCGACTCCTACTTGCCTTTCGTGTTGTCGTAGCCTGACTGCGGGTCAGCGACGTACGGGAACGTCGGCAGCAGCATCCGATCGTCTCGGTTCACGCCGTCGCCGAGCGGAACCTTCTTCCCCTTGAGGAAGCCGGCAACTGCCTGTTCGGCGATGTCGACGACGTCGTCACCGAGCCTCCGGCCGTTCGGCCAGCCCTGATTGTCGCCCCCGAGGACACCCATGCGGTTCGGGTTCCTCGTCACGGGGATGCTCAGGTTGAGCCGGAGAACGTCCGCAAGCTTCGGGCCCGTGAAGTTGAGCTTCGGGACACCGGTCAGCAGGACCGCCACGAGATCGTCACGGCCACTTTCCGGAACATCGAGCTCGTACAGCTGGTTCATCGCCGCCGCGAGCAGCGGAGACTCGTACGACTTGCGGAAACGAGCCTCCTGCCAGGGCTGCACGGCATTCCACACGTCCTTCTCGCCGGTCGGGATGATGACCTCGTTGACGAGCGGGTTGCCGAGCCGGTTGACCTGGACGAAGGGGCCCGAGTGGCGGGTCGTGCCGCCACGGGTCGTGACTCTTCGCCGGTCGACCGACGCCCACACACCGATCGTGTCGTTCTTCGCCCCGAGGCCGGCGATGGGGATCTGCACGGCGAACGTGTGCACTCCGTAGCCGGCGAAGAAGTCCTTGCCGCCACCCATGTTGCCCGTCCCCTTGCGGATCGCCACGAGATCGAAGATCGCCCCGATGTCACCGAAGAACGGGTCGTCACGCTGGCCGGCGAACGCCTTCGAGCGGCCGCCGTCGAACGAGAGAATCGACTTGATGACGAGCGAGCGGTACTTCGGGGTCGAACGCGGTCCGATGTTGTTCGGCGGCGTCGTGCCCCGCGCCACGACCGTTGACTTGCCGCCCGCGATGCGGGTGAGGGTGAACGGCTGGGCGGTGTCGCCGAGGAACAGCGGCCCGGTCTTCTGCTCGAAGCTGAAGCGGTAGATCACGTTCGGCGAGACGTCTCCGTCCGTGTCGATCTTCAGCTCGTACCGCGCGGAGGGCGAGAACGTGTACCAGTTCGGCCCTGCTGCGGGATCCTCGCCGGGGATGACGTTGGCGAGAATCGTCACGGTGTTCGGCTTGTCCGGGCTGCGGAACGCATACACGTCGGTGAGGTCCGCCGCGGGGTCTTCCGAGATGAGCGGAGCCTCGCGGTGACTGGACGCCGTTCCGTTCTCCGGACCGAGTGTTGCGGCGCCGACGACGGCGGCTGCGGTGAGCAGACCGACCGCGGCGAACGCGATGATCCCCTTGCGCATCTCTTTCTCCTCTCGATTCGTGATCGGGACCGGCCGTTGTTCGTGTCCGCCCTCCCACCGGTTCGATCACGCGCGCCACGCCGAACCGGAACGCAACATCCGGCGAAGCACGGTCATGGAGGGACTCGCGTCCACCGTGTTAGCGTTGCCCGGGCCACACGATCGCTCCGCGATGCGCAAGCAGCACACCCACCTTTCGGACGAGGCCCTGGTGGCGCTGGTCGCCCGCGGCGACGAGCCTGCGCTGGCGGAGCTCTACGACCGTGTGGGACGTGTCGCGTTCGGGCTCGCCTTCCGCGTCCTGCGCGACGAGCGCCACGCGGAGGACGCCGTGCAGGAGGCATTCCTCACGGTCTGGCGGACGGCGGCGTCGTTCCGGGCCGAGCGGGCGAAGGCGAGCACGTGGATACTCACACTCGTCCATCGCCGTGCCGTCGACCTCGTGCGCCGCGAGGAACGCCGCCGAGCCGAGCCGCTCGCGGATGAGCCGGTTGTGGCCGGCGACGCGGAAACAACCGAGGAGGCAGCATGGCTTCGGTTCGAGCGAGAGCGCGTGCAGTCGGCGCTGAGACAGCTACCGGACGTACAGCGGGAGGCGATCGAGCTCGCGTACTACGGGGGGTTCTCCCAGTCCGAGCTCGCCGAACGCCTCGGTGTGCCGCTCGGGACGATCAAGAGCAGGATGTTCGCGGGGCTCGCGCGACTGCGCGAGCTCCTCGACGACTCCGAACAGGAACGATCGTGGAAGCCGGAATTCACCAACTGACAGCGGGCTACGCGCTCGACGCGCTCGATGCCGAAGAGCGCCGCGAGTACGAGGCGCATCTCCCGACCTGCGCGCACTGCCAGGAAGAGCTCGCGTCGTTCTGGGAGACGACCGAGGCACTCGCGGTCGCGGCCTCGGGGCCGGAGCCGAGCTTCGAGCTACGCGAACGAATCCTCGCGGAGGTGCGGGCCGAGCCGCCGCAGGTGGTCGTTCCGTTCGAGTCCCGGCGGCGCCGTGCCGTTCCCGTGCTCGCCGCGGCGGCGGCGATCGCAGCCGTCGTCGCGCTCGGCGTCGGGGTCTGGGCAACGAATCTGTCGAGCGAGCTGGACGACACGCGTGCTGCGCTCGACCGGGAGCGCGCGGCCACTTCCGTCCTCGTCGATCCCGATGCACGAGCGGTCCCGCTTCAGGCGGGCGAGGGTCGTCTCGTCGTCAATCAAGATGGAGAGGCCGTCCTCGTCCTGCACGGCGTCGACCCTGCTCCCGCCGGCAAGACCTACGAGCTGTGGATCGTCCCGGGTGGGGACATCGCGTCGGCGAACCGCGCGGGCCTGTTTTCGGGACGAGAGGGCTCGGAGCTCGAGCGTCTCGAGGGCACGGTCCGGGACGGCGACGTCGTCGCCGTGACGATCGAGGAGGCAGGCGGCGTCGATGCTCCGACGACGACGCCGATCATCGCGTCTGAGCCGGTGTAACACCTGCAACACTTCGCCCCTTGCGGATTCGGAGAGAGAAGCGGACACCGCGTCCGCGGCGACGGGTTCGGAAGCGACGCCTTGCGGCGTTGCTGTGCGTCCTCCTCGTCCTCGCGTCGCTCTCGTTCACCTTCGGCCTCGTTCGCGCGGTCGCGAGCGAGATCCCGGCCCTCGATCCCGCCGCGCAACATGCCGACGTCGACACCGTCGTCTATGCGTCCAACGGCCGCTCGGTGCTCGCCGTCCTCCGCGGCGACGAGAGTCGCGTCCTCGTCGGCACCGAGGACATTGCGCCGATCATGCGCCAGGCGATCGTGTCGGTCGAGGATCAGCGGTTCTTCGAGCACGACGGGATCGACCTCAAGGGTGTCGCCCGCGCCCTGTGGCAGGACGTCCGCCAGCAGGGAATCGTCGAAGGCGGCTCGACGATCACGCAGCAGTTCGTCAAGAACGCCTACATCCGCAACGAGCGCACGCTCGCGAGGAAGGTGCGCGAGGCGGCGCTCGCCTGGCAGCTCGAGCAGAGGTGGGAGAAGGACCGCATTCTCACCGCCTACCTCAACACGATCTACTTCGGGAACGGCGCGTACGGGATACAGCAGGCCGCACGCGCCTACTTCAAGAAGAGCGCGAGAGAGCTCGAGCTCGCCGAATCCGCGCTGCTCGCTGGAATCCCCGCTGATCCCGCGCGCTACGACCCGGTGACGAACCCGATCAACGCGAAGGCGCGACGCAGGCACGTGCTCTCGATGATGCTCGAGCAAGGAAAGATCACGCGCGCGGACTACGTCGCCGCGGGAGAGGCCCCCCTTCCGGAGCCCAACCAGATCCGCCTGCCTGGAACACGGGGACCGGCACCCTATTTCCTGAACTACGTCAAGGATCAGCTCGTCGCGAAGTACGGAGCCGGCCGCGTGTTCGGAGGCGGCCTCAAGGTGACGACGACGATCGACCTCGATCTCCAACTCAGGGCGCGCGCGGCGATCGAGAAGGTTCTCCGGAACCCGGACGGCCCTGCGGCCGCCCTCGTGGCCATCGATCCTCGCTCCGGCGCCGTACGGGCGATGTTCGGTGGCAGGAACTTCCGCGAGAGCCAGTTCAATCTCGCTGCCCAGGCAGAGCGCCAGCCCGGATCCGCCTTCAAGCCGATCGTGCTCGCGACCGCGATGCGAGAGGGAATCTCGCCGTCTACCGAGATCGAGTCGAAGAAGGTCTCGATCGATGCCGGGGATCGCATCTGGACCGTCACGAACTACGACCACACCTACCTCGGACGCGTGAACCTCGCGCGAGCTCTCGTCTCGTCGGACAACTCCGTGTACGCACAGCTCACGGACATCGTCGGGCCGAAGGCGATCGTCAGGACCGCTCACGCACTCGGCATCCGGAGTCCTCTGGACGCGTACTTCTCCATCGGCCTGGGGTCGGTTGCCGTGAACCCGCTCGAGATGGCGCGCGCGTATGCGACGCTCGCCAACGGGGGCCGGCGCGTCGACGGCTCGCTGTTCGGAGACCGCCCTCGCGTGGTCGAGGAGGTCGCCCGGATCAAGACCGGCCGCAGCGACGTGAACGCCCCTGTCGCCACCCAGGTCATGGAGGAGGGAGAGACCGAGCTGCTCACCGACATCCTCGAGGATGTCGTGCGGGTTGGCACCGGAAAACGCGCCGCGATCCCCGGGCGACGCGTGGCGGGCAAGACCGGGACGACCGACAACTACGCCGACGCCTGGTTCGTCGGCTACACGCCCGAGCTCGTCGTCGCGGTGTGGGTGGGGTACCCCGATCGCCTGCGGGCCATGACGACCGAGTTCGGCGGCGCTCCTGTGACGGGAGGGACGCTCCCCGCGCAGATCTGGAAGAAGTTCGTCGAGACCGTCGAGGAGGACGAGACCGCCTCGTTCGAGGCGACGCCGTACCTCGGCGGCGCCTCGACCTGGGTCGTCAGGCGCGGCGGTGCCTGGACGCTCGACAACGGCTACTGCCGCGATGCGCGGATCCTCGTGTACTTCTCCGGCAAGGCGCCCGACAAGGAGGCCGACTGCAAGCCGAACGAGGTCTCGGTACCCCTCGTGATCGGAATGACCGCCGACGGCGCGGCGGCCCGACTCGCCGAGCAGCCGCTCGGGACGAAGCTCGCCTATGCGCCCGCGAAGGCAGGCACCCTGCCGGGAGTCGTGGTGGGCCAGGATCCTCGAGAAGGCGGCCTGTCCGCCCACGACACGGTGACGATCTGGATTTCCAAGGCACGGCACGGCGTGCTGCCGAACTTCGTCGGCTCGAGCCTCGACGACGTTCAGGGCGAGACGGCTCGCCTGAAGCTCCGTGCAAACGTCGTGACCGCGGCGGGACGTGCCGACACGATCCTCAAGCAGTTCCCGAAGCCCGGGGTGGCGGTCGCTCCTGGGCTACGGGTCAAGCTCGTGGTCGGGGACGGCTCACGTACGTAGACCCTTCTCGCGCGTAGCGCCAGAGTCGATCCGCACCGCGCGCGATTCCGACGCGCGGGCTCGCCACGACTTCGACCGGGCCATACGGACGGAGGAGCTCGTAGGGGGGGCAGCCGAGATCGGCCCCGTCGTGCTCTCCCGACAGACCGAGCGCCTGGGTGAGGCGACCCGGCCCCGAGCACAGCAGTGTCGGGTCGTCGACACCCCGTCGAGAGCGCATTCGTTCGACGTCATGCGTGGGCTCGAGCGCTCGCAGAAGGACGGCGGCTCCGACCTCCTCCTCGTCGCACACGACGTTGGCGCACCAGTGGATCCCGTACGAGCGGTAGACGTAGAGCCTTCCGCCAGGACCGAACATCGTCGTGTTGCGCCGTGTCCGACCGCGGTACGAATGGCTCGCCGGGTCGTCCGGCGCGTATGCCTCCGTCTCGACGATGACGCCACCGACACCCTCGACGAGGAACGTCCAGCCGACGAGGTCGCGAGCAACGGTGGGAGCGTCGCGGGCGAAGAAGTCCTCCGACCGGTCGTTCAGAAGAGCGGCTCGGCCTCTGCCGGCCGCGCGGTCGCCTCGAGGAGGCGTCGCGCACGACGTCCGAGGTCACCGAGGTCGACCCGACCCTCCTCGGCAGCCGACGCGAGTCGCTCGGCGAGATCGATCGCCCCGTCGAGGAGCGCCGAGTCGCCGCCTTCGTGGCCCATCTCGTGGAGGATCGTGCGCTCCGTTCGCGAGGCGACGAGCGGATCGGAGACCCCCTCCACCCAGACTCGCGTGCGACGCCCGCCTCCTCGCTCGTCGCCGCGAAGCGGCTCGAGCGCGTAGATCTTGTCGGCACGCGCGTACTTCCCGAACCCGAGAAAGACCATCTTCGCCGTCATCTCTCGGAGTATGACGAGGAGTTCGTCTCGCGGAGCAGGGCCAGCGTGGCCAGCACGGCGAGCGCGCCGACGACGAGCCAGATCGGCCTCGCACCGGGGACGAGAGCCGACGGAATGCTTGCATCGGTCCACCCTCGCTTCACGATCTGCTCGTTCCACAGGTCCTGCACGAAGTTGACCGCGCCGTACGCGAGCATCGCTCCGAGGTACGCGAGGAACGCGATCTGCAGGCCGCCACGCGCGAGCCGCATCCGAGACAGGAGCAGAGCCGTGACGACGAGCAGCGCACCGTCCTGCCCGTGATGGTGGCCGAGGTGAACGGCGGCGATCACCGTTTCGTCCTTCTCCCGAGCGAGCTCCTCGCCCATGAAGATGCCACCGGGAAAGTGAAATCCGAGCTCGGCGGCGATCCAGGGGAGCGACAGCAGCAGGACGATGGCAGTGACGACGAGGCGCGCGCCGTCCCATGGGTGGCGGGGAGCGAAGGATGCGCCGGCGCGCCGGGTGGCCGAGACGGTCAGCACAGCGGCAACGAACACGCCGAGCGCGGGAATCGCGTTCACCCACCGCGCGTCCAGATCGTCCTGATCGACGAACCACGGGATCGTCAGACAACTCGCGATCGCGGGAGCACCTGCCCACCAGGCGACCCGCGGAAGTACGGCGACGGCGACGAGGATAAGGGCAATCGCAACGAGGGCGATCGGGAAGTTGCTGAGCGTCACGCTCCGGCTGAGGCCACCGGCGAACCGGTCGTTGGAGACGTGGTAGAGCTCCGCCGGGTCGACCCAGCTGTACGTGACGAGGACGGCGAGCGTAGTCGCACCCCAGATCGCCCACGCGGCGAGCGCCTCGCCCTGGCCGGGCAAGCGTGTCGCGTCGCGTGGTGAGATGTCTCGCCCCTAGGAAGAGAGAGCGGTCTCGAGCACTGCTGCCACGTACTCCTGATCCTCCGGTCCCAGTCGAGCATGGAACGGGAGCGCGAGCGTGCGTGCGCTCAGCTCCTCGGCAACGGGGCAGAGACCGGCCCGAAAGCCGAAGCGCTGCCGCATGTACGGCTGCAGGTGAATGCACGGGAGGTACCGGGCCGTCTGGATCCCGTGTGCGTCGAGCCGCTCGATGACGGTCTCTCGGTCGACGTGTGCGGGGAGCGTGACGACGTACACGAACCATGACCGCTCGTGCTCTGCGTCGTCCTCGCAGGGGAGGCCCAGGCCCTCGATTCGCGAGAGCAAGGTCCGATAGCGCTCCGCGGCGGAGCGGCGGAGCGCCAGGATCTCGTCGAGCTTCTCCAGCTGGCCGATGCCGATCGCAGCGCGCACGTCGTCCAGGCGGTAGTTGAAGCCGAGACGAGCGTGCTCGAGCCAGCCACCGGAGTCCGCGCGACCCTGGTTCCGCAGGCTCCGCAGAAGGCGCCACTCGTCCTCGGAGTGGGTGGTGACCATGCCGCCTTCCCCCGTCGTCATCTGCTTGTTCGGGTAGAAGGCGAAGACGGCGGGCGGGCCATGGGATCCGATCGTGCGTCCCCTGTACCGAGCGCCGAGCGCTTCGCACGCGTCCTCGATGAGCGCGATTCCACGGTCGGCGCACAGGGCGCCGAGCTCGTCCAGCTCACACGGGTAGCCGTAGATGTCGACGGCGACGATCGCCCGCGTGCGATCCGTCAGCACGGCCTCGACGGCGTCGGGATCGAGGTTGAACGTGCGCCGGTCGACGTCCGCGAACACGGGGGTCGCACCCTCGTAGATCGAACAGTTCGCGGATGCCACGAACGAGTAGGGCGAGGTGACGACCTCGTCCCCCGGACCGACGCCTGCGGCGATGCACAGAAGATGGAGACCCGCGGTGCCGCTCGAGACCGCGGACGCGTACGGTGCGCCGACCGTGGTTGCGAACGCCTCCTCGAAGCGGTCGATGGTGGGGCCGAGCGAGAGTCGTCCCGACCGGAGAACCTCCGCGATCAGTTCCTCCTCCCGCTCGTCGAGCCACGGGCTCGAGAGCGGGACGGTCCTCGTTGCCGCCACCTCGGATGCCCCGGCCGGACGCCCTACGCCGCGGAGGGCGACATCTCCACGACGTCGAGCCACTGGCTCCAGCGCTCGCTCCGGCCGTGCACCGTGTCCAGGTAGGCGTCCTGCAGCTCGCGCGTGATGGGGCCCACCCCGATCTCGTGATCGTCGATCGCTCGCAGCGGCGCGACCTCGGTCGCCGTACCGACCATGAAAGCCTCGTCCGCGAGGTAGAGGTCGGTGCGGATGAGCAGCGTCTCCTCGACGCGGTACCCGAGATCCTGGGCGATCTGGATGATCGTGTCGCGCGTGATTCCGGGCAGGATCGACATCGCAAGCGGTGGGGTGCGGAGCACGCCGTCCTTGACCACGAAGACGTTCTCGCCCGGCCCGTCCGCGACATACCCGTCGTGCGAGAGCATGATCGCCTCGTCGTAGCCGGCGCGGCGCGCCTCAGTGGTGGCGAGCATGGAGTTGAGGTAGATACCCGTCGCCTTGGCGACGTGCGGGATGACGTTCGGCCCGACCCGCTCCCAGCCGGAGATGGCTGCCGTGATGCCCGCGCTCTGGCTTTCTTCCCCCAGGTACGCGCCCCATGGGAAGCTGATGATCGCCACGTCCACGGGGTTTCCGGCGGTTGCCACACCGAGCTCTCCGTACCCGTAGAAGGCGACGGGTCGGATGTAGCAGGACGCGAGACCGTTCGCCGCGACGAGCTCGTGTGTCGCCGACCGGATCTCCCCGACCGTGTAGGGCAGATCCATGTAGAGCACCTTGGCGGAGTTCGCAAGTCGCAGGAGGTGGTCTTCCAGGCGGAACACGGCCGGGCCCTTCGGCGTGTCGTAGCAACGGATGCCCTCGAACACTCCCGTGCCGTAGTGGAGCCCGTGCGACGCGACATGGATCCTCGCGTCGGCCCAGTCGACGAGCTCGCCGTTCAGCCAGATCTTCTCGGTCTCCTGCATGAAGTCAGCTCTCCTTCGCTTTTCGACGAATGTTAGTGCGCTCCGCCCAAGCCTCTAGGTCGGGTCGGCTGCGACGTCCATCGGCTTGGCGCGTGCGAGCCGACCGAGCTCGACCGGGGCGATGCCGACCATGTGCCGCGAGGATCCGGCGCCCGCCCACACGACGGAGTGGTGCAGCAACGTGCGGTCCATGAGGACGTCGTCGACGTTCGGCAGCGGGAACGGGGCAACCGCCCCTGGCGAAAAGCCTGTCGCGTTCTCGACTTCGGTTGCCGACGCGATACGAGCACTGTCCGCGCCGAGAGCCCGTGCGACCTTCGCCGGATCCAGGCGACGGTCACCGGGAACGAGCGCGACGACGGGCCTCTCGTCGCACACGAGCACGAGCGACTTCACGATCTGATCGAGCCCGCAGCCGGCGGCGGCGGCGGCATCCGCGGCGGTCGGAGTTCCGTCCTCGAACTCCTGGATGCGCGCCTCGGCACCCGACTCGCGGAGGAACGACGACACCCGCTCGACGGGCTCGGGCCACGCGACGACCATGCTCCCCAGACTACCGTCGAGGGCCAGCCGGAATCGCTCACGCGAGGGAGATGAAGCGGGCGTCGTCGAACCCCGAACGCGTTACGAGCTCGACGAGCTCGCGTGGCGCCGGGGAATCGATCGAGAAGGCCATGAGCGCCTTTCCGCCCTCCTTCGTTCTCGACACCGCCATGTTCGCGATGTTCACGGCGGCGTCGCCGAACATCGTCCCGACCTTCCCGATCACGCCCGGGACGTCGTCGTAGACGAGGAACGCCATGAGCGGCGCAAGCTCGATGTCGATGGCGAATCCGAGCGCACCGGCGAGAAACAGGCGGTGCTCGGGACCGACGGTCGTGCCCGAGACCTCGAGCTCGCCGCCGCCTGCGTCGATGACGACCCGGACGAGGTTCGTGAAGTGGCGGGACGCGGCGAAGCGTTGCTCGGACACCTCGATCCCACGCTCCGCTGCGATGACCGGAGCGTTGACGTACGTCACGGTCTCGTCCACGCGGTCCTGGAACAGTCCGTTCAGCACCGCAACGGTCAACAACCTCGTGTCGTGCTCCGAGAGCGGCCCGTGAACGGCGACGACGACCCTGGACGGCCATGCCGAGGCCAGCGCCATCGCCAGCCGTCCGAGCTTGGCGGCGAGGGGGACGAACGGCCCGAGGATCTCGAGGTCACCCGGCTCGACGACAGGGATGTTGACCGCTGTCTGCACGATCTCCCCGTCGAGGGCGGCAGCGATCTGCTCCGCGATCACGAGGCCGGCGCGATCCTGAGCCTCGGTGGTCGAACCTGCGAGGTGCGGCGTCACGACGACCTGCTCGAGCTGGAGGAGCGGCCCGGCGTACGGCTCCTCCTCGAACACGTCGAGCGCCGCACCCGCCACACGTCCGGACCGGATCGCCTCCAGGAGCGCCTCCTCGTCGAGCAGCCCACCACGAGCCGCGTTCACGATCCGCACCCCCACGCGCATCCGCCCGAACGCCTCCGCGTCCAGCAGGTGTCGCGTCTCGTCGCTCAGCGGCAGATGGAGCGTGATGACGTCGGCGTCGGCGTACACGTCGTCGAGCGAAGCCGGATCGAGCCCGACGTCGCGGAAGCGATCGGGCGCGACGAACGGGTCGTAGGCGATGACACGCATTCCGAGTCCGAGTGCCCGGCGCGCGACCTCCCGACCTATGCGGCCGAGACCGAGCACACCGAGCGTCTTCCCAGCGAGCTCGATCCCCGCATACCGCTCCCGATCCCAGATTCCCGAGGTCAGAGCGGCATGCGCCTGCGGCACGTTCCGCGCGAGCGCCAGCAGAAGCGCAATCGCGTGTTCCGCCGCCGAGACGACTGTCGACTCCGCGGCATTCGCGACCACGATGCCGCGCCTCGTCGCGGCGTCGACATCGACGTTGTCGACACCGACTCCGGCGCGCCCGATCACCTTGAGTCGGATCGCCCGCTCGATCAGGTTCGCGTCGAGAGTCGTGGCCGAGCGAACGACGATCGCGTCGAACTCGCCGATGATCTCGGCGAGGTCCGAATGGCGATCCTCGACGACCTCGAACCGGCTGCGCAGGAGCTCGAGCCCGGGCGCGGCGATCGTTTCTCGGACGAGGACCTTCGGCCGGGCGGTCTCAGACACGCGCGGTCTCGCGGTACGCCTCGAGCGCTCTGGCGACAGCGGCGCCGCGCTCGACGTCCGCACCGCTCTCGACCAGGAGCACTTCGACCGCAGCGAGCACGGTCGCGATGTCGAGCACGTCGAAGTAGCCGATGTGCCCGATCCGGAACATCCTCGGGCCGAGCTCTCCGTGTCCGCCCGCGACGGTGATCCCGAAGCGATCGCGCAGCGTCCGCACGAGCTCACGCGCGTCGATGCCGTTCGGCGTCAGGATCGCGGTGACGACCGCCGAGCGCTCCTCGTCCGGTGAGAAGAGCTCGAGCCCCATCGCCTTCGCGCCCTCGCGGCATGCCCGGCCCAGGGCTGCATGGCGGACGAAAGCCGCCTCGAGACCCTCCTCGAGGAGCAGACCGAGGGCGACGTCCAGTCCCGCGACGATCGTGACGGCGGGAGTGAACGGCGTCGATCCGGTCTCGAGCGACGCACGCATGCGCTCCCAGTCGAAGTAGAACCGCGGAAGTGTTGCGGTTCGCGAGCGCTCCCGGGCCGCGTCCGAGACGGTGACGACGGAGAGCCCGGGCGGTGTCATGAGCGCCTTTTGCGAGCCGGCTACGACGACGTCGAGCCCCCAGGCGTCGGTCTCGAGCGGGACCGCGCCAAGGCTCGAGACTGCGTCGACGACGACGAGCGCGCCTGCGTCGTGCCCCGCTTGCGCGAGTGCCTGGACGTCGGAGATGACCCCGGTGGACGTCTCGGAGTGGACGAGGAACACGGTGCGCGCGCCGGTCTCCTCGAGACGGACTCGGACGTCTTCGACGCGCGGTGTCTCTCCCCACGCGTACCGGAGCTCGTGGACGTCGAGGCCGTAGGCACGCGCGAGTGCCGCCCATCGCTCGCCGAACTCGCCGGCCATGACGGCGAGGACGCGCTCTCCCGGCGAATGCAGGTTGACGACTGCCGACTCGAACGCCGCAGACCCGGAGGCGGTGAAGAGGAGAACGTCGTTCCGCGTCCTGCATACGTCCTGTAGCCGTTCCAGCGTGCGCAACATGAGGGCGCGGAAGTCCGGGCCGCGGTGATGGAGGACGGGCTGCGCTCCTGCCGCGAGCACCTCGGGCGGAACGGGCGTCGGCCCCGGCGCCATCAAGTACCGCTTCCGCGGGGACATGAGCTGAGCCTAGCGATCGGCAGGCTGGCCGATGACGCCGTCGGCGAGGGCCGGCGCCGCGAGCGTCGTCAGCCGGTGGCGGAGGCCGGCTCCGCCGGCCGGGCGCGGCCGGCGGCCTGCGGCGTCAGCGGGGTCGGTGGCCGGAGAAGGACATGAGCTGCTGGAAGGTCGGCCTGTTCGACCAGCGCATCGTGTCCGGGAGAACTCCCGAAACGAAGCGGATCCGCTCGGCGGTCGCGTCCGCACGCCATGACGACGGCGCAGGACCTTGCTCGGCCTCCAGCTCGGCCGCGGCGGAATCGAGCGCTGCCCACAGCGCCTCGCGGCAGGTCGTGAGAACGCCGGCGCCGCAGTAGCGGCGAGAGTACGGGCCGCGGACCGGTTGGCCGAGAAGCGTGCGGAGGTCCTTGTCGACGTAGCCATACCACCCCGAGTTGTACGCAGACCCGTCCGAGCCGGCGTCGTCGCTTCGCGAGTGAAGCCCCGCAAGGTCGTCGACGAGAGGCCCGAGCACCGGGGCCATGACGGCGTCGGCGATTCGAGGCCAGGCCGCGTCCATCACCGCCGCTCCAGGGTGATCGACCTTCCCATCGAGCTCGCGATCGAGGCGACTCGACCCTGCGATGCGCCAAGCGTCGAGGAGCGACGCGGCAGCCTCGGCCCGGGCACTCGGTGCCTGCCCGGTCTGGAGGACCGACTTGATCACGGGCCACACCCGCGCGACGCGCAGATCCTGAGTCGCGGCCTTGTTCATCGCCCCGGCCACGGTGGCGAGGGTGTGCTTCTTGCGCGCGGCGATCGCCGCCCGGAGCAGGTCGACTCGCTGAACCGAGCCGTACGAGAAGTTCGAGTCGGATGCACCGACGTCGGCCGCCGGCTTGTTGTTCCAGTTCACGATCGCACCCGTGGCCGGATTGATCCCGCGCGCGTGAGCCTCGAACGCAAGAAAGCCGCGCCAGTCGTAGTCGCCGGTACCGAGGGTAGGAAGCGCAGGGTCGGTTCCGGCCGCCCGTACGGGGAAGCGCCCGCTCGAGAACAGCGCGATGTCGCGATCGTCCGCATAGAACCAGTTGAAGCTGAACTCGACGGCGTTCATCGTGCGCAGGAAGCCCTGGGCAGAGGTCACGCGGCCGGTGTTGAGCGCATAGAACGCGCGTGTGCTCAGGAGCTCACGGCCTCTGGTGGACCGCTGTGCGGAGATCGCCACTCGCCGACCTCGAACGGTCGCGAACCCGACGACGGGGCCGTGGTTGGTCTCGTAGTACGCCACTGGCTGATCGGGTTGTCCTTGCGCCTTCAGCGTTCCGACGAAGAAGCGCCGCATCGGCTCGCACTGCCCGCGATAGAGGTAGTGGCGATCGTCCTCGCACAGCGTCTCGACGAAGAGGTCGAGGTTGTCCGCCTGCGAGGAGCTGACGCTCCACGCGAAGTCCGGCCCACGCCCGACGAGCACGAGCGGAAAACCCGGGAAGACCGCTCCCCGGACTGCGAAGCCGGCGCCGGCGAGCTCCATCTCGGCGAAGAACTCCGGGAAGAAATATCCGACCTGAGGGCCCGCGACGAAGAGCGGATGGCGCGTCTCGGAGCGCTTCGCTCCGATGAGAAGCGCATTCGACGCCGCGGCCGGAGCCTCGAGCGGCGCTCCCGTGAAGCTGCCGTCGTCGATGACGACACTCCCCGGTGACGCCGCCGCCGGAAGCTGCTGCGGAAACCGGCCGGGCACGCTCACGGGGGCCTCCGGGTCGTTGGCCTGGCGGAGGTCGGCGAACACGAGACGGGCATCGGCCGCGCCGAGGCGGTCTTCGAGCGCGTCGAGGAACATCGCGTTGCTCGCCTCCTGTCCCCCGTTCGTCCCGAAACGAGCGGCGATCAGTGCGGCCGAGGCGACGACGTCGTTGGCGGTGAAGGGAGCTATCGGAATTCCCTTCGACCGGTAGTAGCCGTTGATGCCGGCCGCGTACGCGTTGATCAGTGTGAGCACTTTGCGCCCGACCACGCCCTGCGCGCGCACAGCATCGAGCTGATTCGCCAGAAACGCCTCCGCCTCGGCGCTCGGGACGAAGCTCTTCCCGGACAGTGCGAGTGCCAGCGCGTCGAGCCCGGGCACGTCGAGCGCTGAGACGCGTGCGGGGCCCCGAATGAGCTGGAGCAGCAGCCCGCGGTCGGCCGCGGTGACCCAGCCCGAGCCGTATGCCACGTCGGCCTCCGTCCTCCCGGTCACGTGCGCGACGCCGAAGCGATCGCGGACGATCGTGAGGCCAGGCCGAGGGCGTTCGCGCTTCTGTGCTTCGCCGGGCCCGAGGCCCAGCGGAGCGGGCTTGAAGTAGCGCCTGACATCGCGTGCCGAGACATTCTCGAAGAGCGGAGTCAGCGCGTCGTAGAGCCTCGCCTGGTCGGTCGTGTTGCGATCGAAGGTGAGGCTCCCGTTCTCACCGGGCGGCAAGATCGTCCACGCGGCGGCCGCGTAGTCTCGCTTCGGAGCTGCCTCGAGGGGCGCGAGGACGAGCACCAGCGCAGCGACGACGGTCGCGACGAGCGCGGCGGCGGCCCGGTGCACGCGCGGCAGCGTACACCAAGGTGTCCGACGCCCGCCAGGCGGAGACGGCTTAACCATGCGGGTTTCCGGCTGACCGACGTCAGACGCCGGTGCGACTACAGTCCCGCGTCGTGGAGGCTCTCCTCGCGTTTGCCGCGGCGCTCGTGTCCCTCCGGCTCTCTGGCGACCTCCTGCGCCGCTACCGGGAGCGCCGAGCGCCCGAGCTCGCCGCCTGGGCGACGGCGCTCGCCGCCTATGCGTTGGCGGCCGGGGCTCTCGCCTGGGGAGCAGCGGCGGGCTGGAGCGAGGCGGTATTTCGCGTGTACTACCTCGGCGGCGCCCTCCTGACAGCCGCGCTTCTGGGCTTCGGCTCCCTCCTGCTCGCCGGCCATCGCCGGGTTGCGCCAGCCGCCTTCGTCTACGCCGGGGTCGCCGTCGGGATCGCGCTCGCGATGCCGCTTCGAAGCGAGCTGGCCGGGTCCGCCGTCCCCGATGCACAAGATGTCCTCGACCTCTGGCCCGCGCGCGTCCTGGCCATCGCGGGTAACTCACTCGGGACCCTCGCCGTCGTGCTCGTCGCGCTCGCGACGTTCCGTGCGCGCCCTCTCGGCAATGCCCTGATCCTCGCCGGTGTCGGCGTCGCGGCTATCGGCAGCGGGCTGGCCGGACTCGGTGTCGGAGCGCTGGCGCCGACAATCGTGATCGCGGCGATCCTCCTCTATCTGGGCTTCGTCGCGCCTACGAGGGTCTCGGCTCGTCGTCGCTGAGTCGTTCCCGGCTCTCACGAACGCTCCGTCGCTCGCGCAGCACGACCGCGACGAGAACGAGGACGACGACGAGCACGACAAGCCCTTCGACCACTGCGCCGGCGGTCCCGCCGTGCGCCACTAGCTCCGCGAGAGCACCCACAGTCCTCCCACCGTGTAGAGCACCATCAACGCGAGCAGCGGGTACTGCGAACGCAGCGCTGCCCGCCGATCGTCGAAGACGGCGACCGCCCGGTCGTGCGCGACCGACAGCCCCGCGACGTGCCCGACCACGAGCGCCACGACCTGGACGTACCAGATCGTCCTCGAGGAGACGATCGTCAGGTTCGGAGCGAAGTCCGCGGTTCCGAGCAGATCCCAGCCGCGCCCGAACGGATCCGACACGAGCGGGATGATGAACTGCCCGTTGATCATGAAGAGCGAGAAGTAGTGCGCGGCGATGTACGCGGCCGCGATGGGAACGAGCGGAAGCACGAAGTCGGGCACGAGCGACCGCTGGACCTGGCCGAGAGACCGCGCAGCCCAGACTGCCGCCGAATACGTCAGAACAACACCTCCGACGAAGGCCGCGAGCCCGGCGACGTTCACGAGAGTCGTCACGAGATCGACGATGCGAAGCGACGATCCGACCAGCTCGGCCCGCACGTCGCCGATGAGGTTCTCCCAGCTGCTCGTGCCGCTGAACCCGTCGAAGCTCGTGGACCCGAGCATCACTGCCACGAAGAGCAGCGTCCCGGGCACCTGCTCGGAGCCGCCCAGACCGGTGAATGGCCAGCGGATCACGACTCGACCGTCGCGCACCGCGAAGGGAGCGATACGAGAGAGGAGCTCGAACATCACCGCGAAGCCCTCGCCGCCTCGCGTCCAGGCGTCCCGGCCGTACACCGCCATACCCGCGAGAGCCCAGTACGAGTACAGGGCGATCGCGATCGCGAGCGTGCGCGGATACGACGGGCTCGGATGCGCGAGCTCGAGGGCCACGAAGGCAAAGAGCGCACCCGCTGCCGGATACCTTCCCCAGCGACCCGACCACTCGAGCACGGGCCGTGCCTCACGCCCACCCAGTTCCAGCACCCACACGGTCGCGTCGGCGATCGCCCGCCAGGGGCTGAGCACGCTCCACACGTTTCCCAGCGTCACCGAGAGGAGCGGAAGCCCGAGCCAGAAGATGACGTAGACGAACGTCGGTGCGAAGTTCAGGAGCTCGATCGTCGTGCCGAAGAGCCCCGCGGCGAGCGTGAGCACCAAGAGCGCCGTGGCGATCGCCTGCAGAGCGATCCGCACCCCACGAGACATCAAGAAGGCGCTCAGTCGAGGCGGGAGCGCTTTGCCATCCGCGTGCGCCTCGAGCACCGGCGCCCGCCAGAGGACTCCGAGCAAGATGAATGAAACGGTGAGAACGACCGCTGCTCCGACGAAGAAGAACGCCGCCGGAACCGGGAGATCCTGGATCTGGCCGATCCCGTGAGCGAGGTAACTCAAGGTCGGACCGTGAGCTCTGCGATCTGGACGCCTCGGTCCTCGAGCTCGACTTCGAAGCGACCTGGCACGGTTGCTCTGAATGAGAGCCGCGCACTGCCTCCGGGGGAGACCTTCTTCGTGAGGTCATACCCATGGAGGTGAACCTCGTCGGAGACATCCGACTCGACGACGAGGACGACGCGGTCCCCCTGGGTCACGGTCGGACGGGCGATCCCGCCTTTCGGCTGTCCGTTCTCGACCACGACGCGAACGACCGTCGGCTCGTCCACCGGTGGCGTCGTCTCGGTCGTCGTCTCGGTCGTCGTCTCGGTCGTCGTCTCGGTCGTCGTTGTGGTGTCGGAGATGTCGGTCGTGGTCGCCGTCGACTCGCCACCGTTCCCGCACGATGCGAGCGCAAGACCAGCTGCGGCGAGCACGAGCGCCGTCACGAGCGCCGTCGTGAGCCGGCCCGCATGCACCGGCGCAGAGTAACGGGACTTCGCCGCGGGGCCGTGCGCTAGCGGAGCCCAAGGAGCACGCGCACCACCGGAGCCCAGCGCACGGAGAACGCAGGATCGATCTCGAGCGCCTGCCGGTACCGGTCTCTCATCTCGTCGCGATCGCCCGCACAGCCCTCGGCGTAGCCGAGGTGGAAGTAGAGGAGCGCGTCCTGGGTGCCGAGCCGCAGCGCACGCTTGGCGATGGGAACCGCGTCCTCGCACCGCCCTGCCCGGGCGAGCGCCCAGGCGAGCGCGTCGTCTCCGTAGATGGAGGGTCGGTGTGCTCGGGCTCGGCGCGCGAGGACGACCGTCTCCCCCGGCCGTATGCGGTTGTCGGCGCGGTAGACGGCTGCCTCGAGGTCTACCCGCACCCCGTTCGCTTCGAGCAGACGCTCGATGACCGCGACCGTGGATCTCTGGCGCTTTGCCTCGGCTCTCTGTTCCGTGCGATCCAGGAGCTCGGCCAGGAGCGATACCGCCTGCGACGTCGGAACGGCGTCCGAGGCGCGTCGCGCCTGCGCGAGAGCGACGACGAGGCGACCCGAAGCGGCTTCGATCCTCGCGAGCTCGAGTCGTCCGCTCGGGTAGCCGGGAAACGCCCGAAGCGCGGCGAGCGCATGCCGCCGGGCGACCGAGATCCGGCCCAACCCACGCTCGAGCTTGGCGAGCTCGACGTGAGCGAACGCCGTCGGCTCGGGCTGGCCGGCCGCGGCGTCGAGTGCAAGCCACATCGCGCCGATCGCCCCCACCCGGTCGCCTGTCAGCTCGCGCGCGTACGCGACCCGCGCATACGAAGTCAGACTGGGTCGCAGCGACACCATCGCCTCGAACGCCGCGAACCCCTCGTCGTACCGGCCGAGCTCGACGAGCGCGTCGCCGATGACGCCGAACGGGCGAGCCGAGCCCGGAAGCCGCCGCCCGGCCTGCCGTCCGTACGCGAGCGCCTTGCGGAACTCGTGCCGGATGAGCGCGAGCGAGCCGAGGCCGAGAAGGGCATACGGGTCGCCCGGCCTCGCTTGCAGCGCGCGCCGGAGCGCGGCGTCGGAACGAGGCAGGAAGCTCGCGTCCGCCGTCTCTCGCCAGCGAAGCTGATACGCGAGCCCGAGCGGTACGAGAACGCTCGAATCGCCCGGATGCACGCGTGCCTGCTCCTCGAGCGAAGCGACACTCGACGCGCTCACTCCGCCCGTCGCCCCGGAGAGCGCTCGCTGAGCGAGCGCTCCCGGCACGGCTGAAGGTGAAGCCGTCGTGCGAGACTCGGCGAGGACCCCGCCGACGAGTCCGCCGAGGGCGAGCGCGACCGCAAGCGCGCTCCCCACGAGCAGTGCCGTTCGTCCTCGCACGCCGGTCAACCTCCTCCCTACTCGTGTCCCGTGTGCCTGTAGCCCTGGTTGGGCGGAGCGACGTACGTGAAGATCAAGACCGCCCTCTCCATAGCCATCTCCGTTCCTCGTGTGACGAAAATCGCGGCTGGTTCGCCGCGCCCGGCGATCCGGTTCGCTAGGTTCCGGGCGTGGAGCACGATCAGTACGTCGTCTGGATCACCACCCGGAAGATCAAGCCCGGTACCTACGAGGAGTTCCGCCGCGCGTGGAGGCCGAAGGAGTTCCCGGAGGGAATGCTCCGTGCGTACGAGTGCTTCTCGGAGGAGCGGAGCGAGGTCGTCGGGATCTCGACGTGGGACTCGTTCGAGTCGCGCGAGCGATACCGGCTGTCCGAGGTCGAGACCGAGCGCCAGCAGGCGATGGCGCCGTTCGTCGACGCCGAGAGCTCAGGGCTCTACCTCGGCCGCGAGCTGAAGATTCCCGAAGCCTAGCGCCCGAGCTTCGCGCGGACGAGCTCGTTGACGACTCGCGGGTCGGCCTTCCCCTCCGTCGCCTTCATCACCTGACCGACGAAGAAGCCGAGAAGCCCTTCCTTGCCATTTCGGTACGCCTCGACCTGGCCGGAGTTGGCCGCGAGGACGGCATCGACGATCGGTTCGAGCTCAGCGGTATCGGACACCGATTCCTGCGCCAGGTAGGGATCGGCCGAGAACTCCGGGTCGGCGAGCTTCGCTATCGCTTCGTCGAAAGCCGCGCGTGGGATGCGATCGCGTGCGGCGATGAGCCTCGCCAACTCCTTCGCCGAAACGCCCGCGGGATCGACGCCCGCCCCGACGAGCGCGTTCGTGACGACGTTCGCGGTCGCCACGGGGTCGGCCCCGGCCAGGACGGTCTCCCTCCACAGTCGGTCGAGCCCGCCGGCCACGAGGACGGTCGCGCGGTCGAGATCGAGGTCCGCCTCGATACGCCGGATCCGGGTCGCCGGAAGCTCGGGGAGCTCCGAGCGGAGTCGCTCGACGAGCTCGGCGGGAGGCTCGACCGGCACGAGATCGGGCTCGGGGAAGTAGCGGTAGTCGTCGGCCTCCTCCTTCGCCCGGCGCGCGGTGAGGCGTCCCGAGGAGGCGTCGAAGTCGTACGTCTCCTGGCGCACGTCGCCGCCGGTCTCCCAGACGCCGATCTGACGCTCGACCTCCGCGTCGATTCCACGGGCGATGAAGTTGAACGAGTTCATGTTCTTGATCTCGGTACGCGTTCTCAGCTCGAGCGAGCCCGCCGGCCGCACGGATACGTTGGCGTCGACGCGCAGCGTCCCCTTCTCCATCTCCGCGTCCGAGATCCCCAGTTCGACGATCGTCTGGCGGAGAAGCTGCAGGAACCTTCTTGCCTCGTCCGCCGAACGGATGTCCGGCGCTGTCACGATCTCGACGAGCGGCGTTCCACCGCGATTGAAGTCGACGAGCGAGACGTCCGCCCCACCGATTCGTCCGGAGCGACCACCGACGTGAACGGTCTTGGCCGCGTCCTCCTCGAGATGGGCGCGAACGATTCCTATCATGCGGTCGCCATTCGCAGTTGGTAGTATCATATTACCATTACCGCAAAATGGAAGATCATACTGCGAGATCTGATAGCCCTTGGGCAGGTCGGGGTAGAAGTAGTTCTTCCGTGAGAAGACCGCCTGATCGGGGATCTCGCAGCCAAGGGCCAATCCGAGCCGGATCGTCCACTCGACGGCGCGGCGATTGACCACGGGCAATGCGCCTGGGAACCCCAGGCATACCGGGCACGTCTGTGAGTTCTCCCCCGCTCCGAACCCGACTGCGCAGCGGCAGAACATCTTCGTCCGCGTCTTGAGCTGGACGTGGATCTCGAGCCCGATGACCGGCTCCCAGGTCACGGCGTGGCCTCGCGGATCGGAACCGTGGGGTTCGACGCCGTCCGCCAGCGCAACGGAACGGTGTCGAAGCCGATCGCCTGCTCGAGCGCATGGCCGACGCGAAACAACCTGTTCTCGCCGAACTGCGGGCCGAGGAGCTGGAGCCCGACGGGAAGCCCGTCCGACAACCCGCACGGGATCGAGAGGCCCGGAAGGCCGGCGAGACACGATGGAATCGTGAGCAGGTCGCAGGCGTACATCGCGAGCGGATCGGCGGCCTTGTCTCCAAGACGGAACGCAACGGTCGGAGACGTGGGGGTCGCGATGACGTCGAACCGCTCGAGCGCCTCACGATGCTCGCGGATGAGCAGCGTGCGCACCTTCTGTGCCTGGCCGTAGAACGCGTCGTAGTAACCGGCCGACAGCGCGTACGTCCCGAGCATGATGCGTCGCTTGGGCTCAGGGCCGAAGCCGTCGTCACGTGTGCGCTCGACCATCTCGTCGTACGTCTCGGCGTCCGTTCGCGGCCCGTAGCGAACGCCGTCGTAGCGTGCGAGGTTCGAAGAGGCCTCGGCGGGCGCGATGAGGTAGTAGCACGGCATTCCGTACCGGTACGAGGTCGGTAGGTCGCACTCGCCGATCTCCGCACCGAGCTCGCGCGAGATCTCGACCGCGCGCTCGAACGCTGCCCGCACGCCTGGCTCGATGGCGTCGAGCGACTCGAGCTGGGTCGGTACCGCGATCCGTAGACCGTCGAGACTGCCACCTTCCGGGATCGCCACGGGCTCGGGCAGCTCGACGGTCGTCGAATCCCGCGGATCGCGACCGGCGACGATCGAGTAGAGGAGCGCGACGTCGCGCACGTTCTTGGCGACGGGCCCGACCTGGTCGAGGCTGGATGCGAACGCGACGACGCCGTAGCGCGACACGGTTCCGTACGTAGGTCGCAGGCCGACGTTTCCACACAGCGCGGAGGGCTGCTTGATGGAGCCGCCGGTGTCCGAGCCGAGTCCCCAGGGGGCGAGCCCCGCAGAGACGGCGGCGGAGGTGCCGCCGCCGGAGCCGCCGGGAACGCGAGCAGGATCCCAGGGGTTCCGTGACGGCCCCCACGCGGAGTTCTCCGTCGAGGAACCCATCGCGAACTCGTCGGTGTTCGTCTTCCCGAGCAGCGTGAGTCCCGCCGCCTTGCAGCGAGCGGCGACCGTCGCGTCGAAGACGGGGACGTACCCCGCGAGGATCCGCGAGCCCGCCGTCGTCTCGACTCCGGCGGTCGAGATGACGTCCTTGAGCGCGATCGGGATGCTCGCGCCGTCGGCGGTCTCGACCGTCCGCAGGTACGCGTGCAGCTCGCCGTCGCGCTCGCCGATCGCCTCCAGGTACGCGGCGTGCAGCTCGCCCGGCGACACCTCACGTCGACTGACGAGGCCGAGAGCCTCCTCCGCCGTCAGCCGCAGCGTGTCGACGACCGGAGCCATCACACGGTCGGCGGAACGCGGAACAGGTCTCCCTCGCGGACCGGCGCGTTCGCGAAGACGGCCTCGAGCGACAACGAGTCGCGCGGCTCGTCCTCGTCCCAGACGTTGACGACGTCGAGTGGGTGCGACGTCGGCGGGACGTCCGCGAGATCGAGCTCGGCGACGATGCCGACGGCGTCGAGGATCGCGGCGAGCTCGCCGGTGAGGCGCTCGACCTGGTCCTCGCTCAGTGCAAGCCGCGCAAGCCGCGCGACGTGCAGCACTTCGTCTCGGGATATCGCCATTCAGCACCCACGTCGGTGTCGGGCTCGCACCTGACACCCTCCCTGCTCCTGATGCCGGGGCTTTCAGCCCGGCACCGAGTCGTTCATCCTGTCAGAAGCGCGGCGGGCTCCCGGAAGGGA
>DATIBA010000213.1:0-22036 GCA_035457765.1 Gaiellaceae bacterium | reverse complement strand
TCGAGGTGACCGACATGCCGCACACGGGATGTGCGAAGTTCACGGCGCGCTTCGGCTCGGACGCGATCCGCTTCGTGAACTCGCCAAGGGGCCGGGCGTTCCGCCTACGCGGGATGTACGCCCGCGTCGTCGAGCCCGGCCGCGTCCGGCGCGGCGACTCGATCCACAAGCTCTGAGCGCCGCGAGTCACCGTCGGGGTCAGGCCGTCCAGCGGGGTGGCTGCCGCCTGAACGCTCGGTAGAGCGCGAGGTCGTACGCGCTCTTCAGGACGCCCGCGATCACGTACGGCGCACCGAGCGAGACCTGCATGATCGGGGCAGCGACGAGAGGGCCGAGCGGGCGGGTGACGTACCGCGCCGTGTTCGTGTACGCGGCGGCCGCGGTTCGCTCCTCCGGATCGACGACGCCGACGACGTACGCCTGACGCGTCGGCACGTCCATCTGGCTCAGCGCGAAGCGGGCGAAGAGGAGCGCGAAGGCGGCCGTCTCGGTCGGCGCGAGCGGGATCGACGCGAGGAAGAGGTTCGAAGGGAGATGCGTGAACACCATCGTGTTCACGAGCCCCACCCTCCCGGCGAGACGAACCGCGACCTGGAACGACAGCGCCTGCAGGATGCCCATCGCGAAGAAGGCGGCCCCGAGGAGCTCGGGCGAGGTGCCGTACGTCACTGTGAACCAGTAGGCGATGAACGCCTGGGTGACGAAGCCACCCCCGAAGGAGTCGAGGGCGAAGAGGCCCGAAAGACGCCGGACGACTCCGCGCGACCGTCCGAGCGGCGAGCGCGCCGCACTTGGGCTCGGTTCGACCGAGTCGGACAGCCCGAGCGTCACAACCGCGCCTGCGACCGCCACGGCCACGTACACGAGCAACAGCCGCTGCGGCTCGACATCGACGACGAGCGTCAGCCCGGCCGCCAAGGCGCCGAGCGAGCCGGCCAATGTGGCCACCGTGTTGTACGTGCCGAAGAGACTTGTCGCATCCCGCTCCCCGGCGACACTCGGAAGCATCGCCTGCTCGAGCGAGGTGAACGGGCCCGACTCGACGACCTCGGTGGAAACCGTGCCGGTGAGAGCCGCGAGGACGAGCAGCCAGGTCTCGTCCGTGAGCGCGAAGGCGGCGCCTGCCACGCCCATGACGACGAAGAGCCACGTGTACCAGCGGCGGCGTCCGATCCGGTCGCCGGTGCGGGCGATCGCGAGCGAGGCGAAGGCCACGCCGGCGAGCAGCGCCGCGAGCACCAGACCGACCTCGAACCCCGAGAGGCCCCGCCGCGCGAGCGTGACTCCGATGAGAACGCTGCCGAGGCCGTACGCGAACGCCCGAAGCGCCTGGACGGCGAGGATCCGGCGGGCGTCGCCGGTCAGGCGGTCTCCGCCGGCTCGACCTCGTTCCGACACCACGCGTAGAGCGCGTCGTACACGGGGAGGCTCAGCTCGAGCTGGCGATGATCGTCGAGCTCGAGCAGATGGAAGCCCTCCGCGATCGCGAGCAGACCGCGCGACTGCGGCGTCGCGTCGCGATCCTCCGCGACGTCCGCGCCGTGCACGATCCGGGCGAGCTGCACGATCGCCGGGTCGTCGATCCCGTACTCCTCCACGAGCACCTCGAACGAGCACAGCCCGCCGCGATGCGTGTAGCGCGCGCCGGGCGCGTCGTACGAGTGCGCGCCTTCGCGCTCCGCGACGGCGAGCACCTCGTCAGCGGGCACGTACAGGAACTCGGCGCGCGGATCGATGAACTTCCGGATCAGCCACGGGCAGGCGATGCGGTCCGTCTTCGGCCGCTCACGGGTTACCCACTTCACGGTGCCTCCTCTCGTCGGCCTTCGTGCGCAGCGTAGTACGTGATCTCCGCGGCGAAGCCACTGCCGAAATCGCGGGCGAAGCCGGCGAAATAGAGTGCGCGCGACATGAACGTGTACCTGGCCATCCTCGTGACAGCCGTCGTGGCGACGGTGGCAATCGCGGCC
Source organism: Gaiellaceae bacterium (assembly GCA_035457765.1). Taxonomy (GTDB): domain Bacteria; phylum Actinomycetota; class Thermoleophilia; order Gaiellales; family Gaiellaceae; genus GMQP-bins7. Next base: position 20,066 of record DATIBA010000213.1, on the reverse strand, counting down.
ATGCTGCTCGTCCGGCGCCGCGCGCCCGAGGGGAGCTACTTCCGGGACGGAGACCGAGCGGCGGGCGTGTTCGGCGTTCTCGCCACCGGCTACGCGGTGTTCGCCGGCTTCGTGATCTTCCTCGCCTTCACGACCTACGACCAGTCGCGGAACGGTGCCGAGTCCGAGGCGCTCCTCGTGGCCCAGCAGTTCGAGACGGCGCAGTTTCTTCCGGCCGAGATCAAGGACCGCCTGTCGGGTGAGCTCGTCTGCTACGCGCGGTACGTCGTCCAGCAGGAGTGGCCCCAGCTCGAGAGCGGCAGCGCGGATGATGCTCTGAACCCCTGGGCCGTCGCGCTCTTCAGGACCCTGAAGACCATCGAACCGCAAGCGGCGAGCGAACAAACGGCCTACTCGAAGTGGCTCGACCAGACCTCGGACCGCGAGGAGGCGCGACGAGACCGCGTCCACGGCGCGGCGAACGTCATCCCGGACTCGCTCTGGGTCGTTCTCATCGTGAGCGCCGCGATCATCTTCCTCTTCATGCTCTTCTTCGCCGATCGCGCCGAGGGGGCCGTCACGCAGGCGATGCTGATGGGGTCGGTCGCCGCAGTTCTCACCGTGACCCTGCTCACGATCCGCGCCCTCGACAGCCCGTACCAGCCCGGCCTCGGGCAGCTGCAGCCGGCGGCGATGGAGCGCACGTTGACGATCCTGGAGGAGGAGCGGGCCGTCGTCGGCGACACGACTTCACCCCCATGCGGCGAGGACGGCGTCGCCGCGAGATGACGCCCTCGACCGAGTGGTTGTCGGAGCGTCGGCTCGATCTCCTCGCGACCGTGCTCCTCGCCCTGGCGGCCGTCGCGACCGCGTGGGCGAGCTACCAGTCGTCTCGCTGGCACGGGAAGCAGGCAGAGGCCCAGAGTGCGTCGATCGCTGCGCGGGTCGAGTCCTCGAAGGCCGCGGGCGTCGCGAATCGCCAGATTCAGATCGATGTCGCGACCTTCACCCAGTGGGTGGATGCCTACGCGACCGGAAGGGCCGAGCTTGCCGAGTTCTACCGCCACCGTTTCCGGAGCGAGTTCGAGCCGGCCTTCGAGGCGTGGGTGGCCACCCGGCCGCGACGTAACCCGCAGGCGCCGCTCACGCCGTTCGTCATGCCTCAGTACCAACTCGCCGCCGAGAAGGAGGCGGAACGGCTCGAGGACGTCGCGACCGCCGCCTCCCACGACGTCAGGGTCGACATCCAGCGCGCCGACAACTACGTCCTCGCGGTCGTCCTCTTCGCGGTGTCCCTCTTCTTCGCGGGCATCAGCACGAAGCTCCACCAGCGCTCTCAACGCATCGCGATCCTCGGGCTCGGCTATGCGATCTTTCTGGGAACGGCGATCTGGATCGCGACCTTTCCAATCTCGGTGCAGGTCTAGCCGTCACACCCTTCCGGGCAGATCCGTTCCGGCCTGGGGCGGAGCGCGCTCTCCATCCTCGGCTGCAGGCCCGGGCTCGCCCTTCGCAGCGGCGACCTGCGCTCGGCGCGCCTTCGTCAGCTCCTGCACGACGATCTGGATCGTTGCGGCCAGAGGTACGGCAGTGAGCGCACCGAGCACACCCATGAGCGCACCGAAGAGCGTGACGGCGACAATGATGAAGAAGCCGGAGAGGCTGACCGCCTTCCCCTGGATCTTCGGCGTGAGGATGTTGTTCTCGAGCTGCTGGTACACGAGGACGACGACGAGCATGATGATCGCCGCCGTGAGGCCCTCCTCCGCCCAGAGCGTCGGCACGAGAATGAAGCCCGCGATGGTGGCACCGATGTTCGGGATCATGTCGAGCAGCCCCGCGATGACCCCCAACGCGACCGCGTAGCTCGAGCCGAGCAGCCAGGCGGTCGTTCCCTGCGTCGTGCCGGCGATGGTCGCGATGACGACGACGCCGATGGCCCAGCGCGAGACCGACGTCGTGATGCGCTCCCACACCCCGAGCCAGCGCTCGTCCTCGCCCGGCATCAGCACGCTCCCAGCCGCTCGCTTGAGATTCGCGATGTCGCTGAGCAGGAACAGGCAGATGAAGAGGATCGTGAAGGCGGCGAGGAACACTCCGAAGAAGCTGCCCGCGACGCCGAGCAGCTTCGAGATCGCGTCGGGGATCGACACCGAGACCTGCTCGGCCCCGTCCTGCACGTTCTGCGCCCCGCCCGAGTCGCCGAGCCACGAAAGCTCGTCTGACTCGCGCAGGCTCTCGACCGTCTGCGGCAGCTCCTGGAGGAAGTCCCGCACGGAGCCGGCGAGAGGGACGAGCAGCACAAGCATGAGCAGCGTGACGGCGAGCGCGGTCCCGATGACGGTGACGGTCGCCGCGAGTCCGCGCGACATGTGCGTCTTCGCCATCACGAAGCGGACGGGGTACTCGAAGACGAGCGCGAGGAAGATGCCGACGAAGACGATGAGGAACGTGTCGCCGATCGCTCCGAGCGCGGCAGCGAGACCCAGAGCCGCCAGAGCGACGATCACGGTCCTCACGGGGAGGAGGACCTCGACGCGTTGTGCGGCGCCCGGTTCCATTGCGCGAAAGGCTACGACGCGGTGCGGCTGGTCCCCTCCTCGCTCGCCTTGGGTGCCCAGGATCGACGCAGGTACGTTCCGATCGACCATCTAAGGTCAATGCGTGGCCGAGGTGCTCGCCCTCCTGGCGGCGTTTCTCTTCGCGGTCGCCGCGACGTTCCAGCAGAAGGGGGCGCTGGGGCTTGGCGTATCCCCCGACAGCCTGCGATCGTTTGCCAGGCTCGCGCGTAGCAACTGGTGGCTCTTCGGGACCATCGCGCTGCTGGTCGGATACGCGGTACAGGCCGTCGCGCTCGACCACGGCCGTCTCGCGATCATCCAGCCGCTGCTCGTCACGACCGTCGTCTTCGCGCTTCCCCTCGGCTACCTGTTCACGCAGCAGCAAGTGGGCTCGAGAGAAGTGGCCGGGGCCGCGATCGTGGTCGGCGGCCTTGCGCTCTTCGCGATCTTCGGCGCCCCCTCCAGCGGCAACGACGATGCGCCCAACGACGAGTGGGCGATCACGCTTGTGCTCGTCGGCGTCCTCTGCGGAGTACTGCTGAGCCTGGCACGGCGAGCAGAGGGGTCGCGCGAGGCGGCACTGTACGGCATCGTTTCCGGAGTCCTCTTCGGCATCTCCGCCTGCCTCGTCAAGCCGACGGTCGAGACGCTTCACGACGGCATCCCCGCGGTGCTCTCGAGCTGGGAGTTCTATGCCATGGCGATCGCAGGCATCTCGGCGTTCGCACTCCAGCAAGTGTCTTTGAGCAGCGGCTTCCTCGCGACGTCGGTTGCGACCGTTTCGACGGCCAACCCGATCGTCTCGGTCCTGGTCGGCACCCTTCTCTTCGACGAGCGGCTCTCGAGACCCGCCTGGCACGTCTTCGTCGCGTTCGCCGGGCTGGCTCTCGCGATGATCGGAGCCGCGGTGATCTCCATCGCCCGCGAGAGCGGCGCGGGAGCGGCAGGATCGCCGGCGAGCGAGCCTGCGCAGGCAGTCACGTAGCGAGCGTCACGACCTCGTCGACGAGGTCGAGGCCCTCTGGGCGGTGCGTGATGAGGAGAACCGAGCGATCCCCAGCGGTCGAGAGCACGTCGCGAACGAGTGCCTCCGCCGTCTCGGGGTCGAGGTGCGCGGTCGGCTCGTCGAGGACGAGGATCGGCGCGTCCGCAAGGAGCGCCCGCGCGAGCGCGACCCGCTGCCGCTGACCACCGGAGAGCTGGGCGCCCTCCTCCCCGACGAGCGTGTCGGCTCCGTCGGGCAGCGAAGCGACCCAATCGGCGATCCGTGCCTTCCGCAGCGCGTCCTCGAGCTCGGCGTCGGTCGCCCCAGGCCGGGCGAGGCGGACATTCTCGCGAATGCTCGTGGAGAAGAGATACGAGTCCTGGCCCGCGACGGCGATCGCGCGACGGACGTCCTCCTGCCGGTAGTCACGGAGGTCGTGGCCGTCGAGCGTCACGCGGCCGGCCACGGGGTCGAGGAAGCGCAGGAGGAGATTGACGACGGTCGTCTTGCCTGCTCCACTCGGCCCGACCAGCGCGATCCGAGCACCGGGCTCGATCCGGAGCCGGACCCGGTCGAGCACGAGCACGTCCCCGGCCGGGTAGCGCACGCTCACGTCCTCGAGCGCGATCGTGGGCGTGCCCTTTGGTGCCGGGAGTGGCGCCGGAGGATCCTCGACCGTCGGCTCGCGCTCCGTGAGCTCGAGAACCCGCCCGCCGGCTGCAAGAGTCGCCGAGAGCTCACGTGCCGCTTGCGGCAGTGGAGCCACCGCCTCGAAAGAGGCGAGCGCGAGAAGGGTCACGGCGGCGACGAGCACCCGGTCGAGCTCTCCGGCGGCGTGCGCGGAAACGGCCGCAGCGAGAACGGCCGCCGTCGTCGCTCCGGCCACGACCACCCCGAGCCCGTCGGCGACGCCGGCGGCGAGGGAATCCCGGCGTGCCAGCCGCGCCAGCATCGCGTCGGTCGCGCGGAGGCGGCGGATCGACTCCTCTTCCCTGCCGTACACGACGAGCTCCGGCGCCCCGCGGACGAGCTCGACGAGTTCGGCGGCGAGATGGCCCTGCACCGCCGACCGGAATCGGCCCGTCTCGCGACCGAGCAACCCCGAGACGATGGGGAGAGCGATGCCGGCCAGGAGCAATCCCGCGGCGAGCAAGAGCGCGGCGAGCGGCACGATCGCGAGGGCGACGCCGACCGCCAGCCCGCCTGCGAGGAGGGCGACGATCGGCGGCCCGAGGCCTCGGAGGTAGAGGCTCTGGAGCGCATCGACGTCCGCGACCATCCGGCTGACGAGGTCGCCGCTCCGGTAGGCGTCGAGTCCGGCGGGCGCGAGCGGCTCGATGCGCTCGTAGAAGCGGACCCGGATTCGTGCGAGCACCCTGAAGGCGAGGTCGTGCGAGACGAGCCGCTCGAGGTAGCGGGCGATCGGTCGCGCGAGCGCGAAGAACCGAACGGCGACGATGGTGGTGGTGAGCGAGAGGATCGCGGGCCGCTCTGCGGAACGCGCGATGAGATACCCGGCGGAGGCCATCAACCCGATCCCACACGCGACCGCGAGCGCACCCAGCAGGATCGAGGCAGCGAGGCCGGCTCGTGGCGGCCGAGCGAGCGCGACGACGCGGCGAAGCCTGCCCGTCACGACGTCCTCGCCATCATCTGCGCGTCGGTGATGCGGCCTGCCTCGAGCCGGACGACCCGATCCGCGCGCAGGACGAGCTCCGGACGGTGCGCGATCACGAGCACGGCTCGCCGGTCGGAGAGCCTCTCCATCGCTTCCGCCACGGCGTACGCGTTACCGGGATCGAGGTTCGCGGTCGGCTCGTCGAGCACCACGAGCCGTGCGTCGCGCAGGAACGCACGGGCGAGCGCGACCCGCTGCGCCTCCCCCGCGGACAACGGCCTGCCCCCGTCGCCGACGACGGTCTCGTAGCCTCCCGGCAGGTCCCGGGCAAAGCCGTCGGCATTCGCGAGCCGGGCGGCCGCTCTGACGCGCTCGTCGTCGGCGTCGGGCTCGCCGAGCCTGATGTTGTCCGCGAGCGTGCCCGTGAAGATCGTCGCGCGCTGCGGAACCCACGCGACTCCGCGCCGCCACGAGGCGAGGTCGCCGCTGACCCCTCCGGCACGGAGCACCCGGCCTCCAGTCGGCTCCGCCAAGCCGAGAACGATCGCGGCGAGCGTGCTCTTCCCGCTCCCGCTCGGGCCGACGAGTGCGACGGTCTCGTTTGCCCGCAGCTCGAGGTCGACTGAGTCGAGCACGGCCGCGGACCTGGCCGGGTAGGCGTACGACACCTGCTCGAGCCGGACGACCGCGTCACCGGCGGGTCGGCTCGGCGGCGCCGGGGCGCGCGGAGGAGTGAGCTGCTCCCCGGTGAGCTCCAGGAGCCGCTCCGCGACGGCGACCCCGTCGGCGCTGGCGTGGTACTGCGCCGCGAGCGTGCGGAGCGGAAGGTACAGCTCTGGTGCGAGCAGCAGCACCGTGAGCCCGGCCTCGTATCCGATCCCGCCATCGACGAGCCGAACGCCGACGGTGACCGCGACGAGGGCGATGCCGAGCATCGCTGCGAGCTCGAGCACCGCACCGGAGAGGAACGCGATCCGAAGCGTCCTCATCGTCGTCGTCCGGTAGTCCTCGCTGGCCCGGGCTATCGAGTCGGCCTGCGCCGCGCCGCGGTTGTACGCGCGCAGCGTCGGCAGACCGCGGACGACATCGAGGAAGCGCGTCGCGAGAAGCGTGAGGGCGCGGGCGCGATCGCGCGTCTTGCGCTCGGTGTAACGGCCGATCAGAACCATGAACAGGGGTACGAGCGGAAGCGTCAGGAGCATCAGGACGGCTGAAGTCGCGTCGATGGGAACGACCCACATCAGGACCGCGATGGGCACGACGACGGCGAGAACGACCTGCGGCAGGAACCGGCCGAAGTACGCCTCGAGTGGCTCGATCCCGTGGACCGCGATCGTCGCGATCTCGGCGCTCTTCGGGCCGTCGAGCGCCGCAGGATCACGTCGAAGGCGCTTCTCGGCGATTTCGAGCCGGAGTTGCGAGAGCACTCCGACCGCCCCCCGCCGCCCGGCGACCTCGAACGCCCACGCGAGGACACCCCGGGCCGCGAAGACACCCGCGAGGAGTACGAGCTCTCCGGAGACCTCGTCGAGCGAAGCGCCGTCGAACGACGCCGCGATGATCCGGGCGAGCAGCGTTGCTTGAAGGAGGACGAGGAACGCCGTCGCGATCCCGATGACGACGTCGGCGACGACGAGAACCCTTGCCGAGCGAGCCCGACCGAGGAGCCGCGGATCGAGCGGGCGCACGCGGCGAGGCTAGTTGTTAGCCGGCGGGCGGTGACGGCTCGGCCGCGCGCCGCGAGTCGATCCAGCCGCAGCCGGGGCACGCGAAGACGATCTCGAGCACGCCATCGAAGACGGCCGTGACGGCGGCTGCCTCCTCGGCCGTGACGGGGTACACGAGCTTGTCCGCCTGGTGGTTCATCTCGGTCCCGCACTTCGGGCAGGTCATGGACGGCCGCGTCACCCGGCCCCTCCGATCGGCACGTGCTCACGGCCGTGGCGAAGCGTCTCGGCCATCCACAGAAGCTCGTCGAGGAACTTGTCGATCCGCGGCAGGAACGTCTCGTCGAGGAGGTTGCCGTCCTCGTCGAACCGACTCCCGACGGAGGTGAAGTTGACGTCCCAGAAGATCGTGACGAGGCCGAGCTCGCGGAGCACCGGAACGAGATTCTGGATGACGCGCGCGCCGCCGAAGACGCCGGCCGACACGCCGACGACGCCCGCGGCCTTGTGGATGTACTCCTTGAGGTTCGTGTCGAGCACGTGCTTGAGCAATCCGGGGTAGCCGTGGTTGTACTCCGGGGTCACGAGCACGAGCGCGTCTGCGCGGTTCACGAGATCCGCGAACGCCGGGTCCTTCGCCCCGTCCCCTGCGTCGTCGACGGGAATCGGCAACGTCGCGACGTCGACGAGCTCCGTCTCGACGCCCTGACGCTTGCCGACCTGGGCGCACATGAGGTTCGCCGCGTGCTCACTCATCCTGCCGCGGCGCGGTGTGCCGAGGATCACCGGGACGAACAGCGGCCGTTCGCGCTCCACCTTCGTGGACGTTACAAGAGCCGCGACGTTCGGAGGCAGGTGGAGAGCACCCCCACGACGTACTAGAGTCCTGCCGCGTTCATCAGAGAGGAGGAAGAAGCATGTCGATGTCGATGGAAGAGCTCGAGAGACGCAGCGGCTGGACGATGTTCGCCGCCGTCGTGCTGTTCTCCGTCGGGTTCCTCAGGATCATCTCGGGTATCAGCTACCTGTCGGACAGCAACAAGGTGAACGACCTCACCCTCGGGCTGTTCGGCGACAGCCTGTGGGCGTGGGGAATCTGGGATCTCGGGATCGCCGCGGTGGCCCTCTACGCGGGCTACTCCTTGCTGGGAGGTGGGACCTTCGGAAGAGTCGTCGCGTACCTCTGGGCGGTGCTCGTGATCGTCAACAGCTTCCTCATCATCGGCTACGCGCCCTGGTTCGCATTCGCGATGATCGCCCTCGCAGTGCTCGTGGTGTACGGGCTCGCCTCGTCGCCGCAAGAGAGCTAGCTCCACGTCGACTCGGAAGCGGGACCCGCCTCGACGGGCCCCGCTTCCCGGTCCCCGCCCAGACGCTTGCGGAACACGTAGTACGTCCAGCCCTGGTAGAGGAGCACGATCGGGACGAAGATCACGGCGACGACGCTCATCACCGTGAGCGCATAGTGGGACGACGCCGCACCGTCGACGGTGAGGCTGTTCGCAAAGTCCGGGTTCGAGACCATCACGCGCGGGTAGAGGCTCGTGAAGAGCGTGGCGACGACGGCGATCGTGCCGAGCGCGGTCATCGCGAAGGTGCGACTGGTACGCCCCATGAAGACGAACGCGACCGCGAGGAGCAGCGCTGCTATTCCGATGATCGCGGGAAGCGCGGGCGGGAAGAGATCCTTGTCGTTGCGATCCATGGCGACCGCGACCGTCCAGACGAGGAACGCAGCGCCCATGAGGGCGGCCGGCACCGCGAGCGTGCGCACGGCGCGCTCCGCACGCACATGGAGGTCGCCGACGATACGCAGGGTGAGGAACGTCGCGCCGTGGAACGCGAAGAGGACGACGGTGGCGAGCCCGGCGAACACGGTGAACGGGCTGAAGAGATCCGCGAAGCCACCGGCGAAGTCGCCATCCGAGTCGATGGGCACCCCGTGGACGAGGTTGGCGAGTCCGACGCCCCAGACGAGCGCGGCTCCCGCGCTACCGATCGTGTTCGCCCAGGTCCAGACGGAACGCCAGCGCGGACTCTCGCTCTTCGAGCGCCACTCGAACGAGACGACGCGGACGATGAGGAAGACGAGGACGAGCAGCAGCGCGACGTAGAAGCCCGAGAACATCGTCGCGTACCACGCGGGGAAGGCCGCGAACGTCGCTCCGCCGGCGACGACGAGCCAGACCTCGTTGCCGTCCCAGACGGGCCCGATCGTACGCAGCATCGTGCTCCGCTCCTCCTCGTCGCGGGGGAGGAACGGCAGCAGCATCCCGACACCGAAGTCGAACCCTTCGAGCAGGAAGTACCCGGCCCAGAGGATCGCGATGAGGCAGAACCAGAAGGTCTCGAGGTCCATCAGTAACTGGCCACGGGTACGGTGAACTCGTCGCCCTCGCCGCCCACCTCGGGCGGATCGAGCCGGGCGTAGCGGCGCATGAGCACGAAGTCGACGATCGCGAGGGCGCCGTAGAGCGCTGCGAGGACGCCGAGGCTCACCGCGATCGTCGTCGTGCCCACGCTCGGCGAGTTGGCATCCGCCGTCTTCAGCAGCCCCTGAACGATCCACGGCTGCCGGCCGACCTCGGAGAGCACCCACCCCGCGAGCGCGGACACGTAGGGGAACGCGATGGCGACGACGCCCGTCCAGAGGAACCAGCGCGTTCGCTCGAGGCGCTTTCGCCGGTAGAGGAGTGCGCCGACGGCAGCGACGAGGAAGACGAGCGTGCCCGTGTAGGCCATGATCCGCATGCTCCAGTAGGTCGTGCGGACCGGCGGGTTGTACGTCCCCGCGCCGTAGCGCTCCTCGTACTCCGACTGGAGCGGGTTGATGCCCTGGACCTCGCCGTCCCAGGAGCCGGTCGCGAGAATCGACAGGAGGTGGGGGATCTCGATGTCGAAGGCGGGCGTCTGGTCGTCGACCGTGAACCCGCCGATCTGGAAGAGGGAGAAGGCCGCCGGCTGCTCCGTCTCCCAGAGCGCTTCCGTCGCGGCGATCTTCATCGGCTGGTACGTGGTCACGACCTCGCCCAGGTAGCTGCCGACCATGAGGTTCACGGCGGACACGGGAACGGCGACGACGAGAGACAGCTTGGCCGCCCTGCGGAAAAGCTCGACGTTACGGCCGCGCAGCAGGTGCCAGCACGCAACGCCGAGGATCACCATCGCCGCAGTCGTGAGCCCGACGAGGAGCACGTGGATGTACGCCCAGATGGCGAAGCGGTTCGTCAGGAGCTCCCAGATGTTCGTCAGCTCGGCGCGACCGTCGACGACGTCCGAGCCGACGGGCCGCTGCATCCACGAGTTGGCGACGATGATGAAGAGCGCCGAGAGCCAGGAGCCGAGCGCGAAGAGCCAGACCGTCGCCAGGTGGACCCTGCGTGAGAGCCGGTCCCAGCCGAAGATCCAGAGGCCGAGGAACGTCGACTCGAGCATGAAGGCCGCGAGCCCTTCGATCGCGAGCGGCGCACCGAAGACGTCGCCGACGAACTCCGAGTAGATCGACCAGTTCATCCCGAACTGGAACTCCTGGACGAGCCCGGTCGCGACGCCGATCGCGAAGTTGATGAGCATGAGCGTTCCGAAGAAGCGCGTCAGCCGAAGCCATGCCTCGTCGCCCGTCCGGTACCAGATCGTCTGCATGACGGCGACGAGCGGCGCGAGGCCGAGCGTCAGGGGGACGAACAGGAAGTGGTAGAGCGAGGTCGTCGCGAACTGGATGCGCGCGAGATCGACCGAGCTGACGGCGAGCATCTCCATTCCGGGCCATCATTCCACCTCGCGAACCGCAGGGGTGCACGCTCACCCGGTGAGACTTCGTGTCGGCTTGTAAACGCGGGCCAGTGTGAAATGCTGCTCACGGTGGACGATTCGGCAGGCACCGATGCGCGTTCGCGCGTCCTCGTCCTGGGCGGCGGCTTCGCTGGCATCGGCGCGGCACGGAAGCTGAAGGACGCCGACGTCGACGTCGTCCTCGTCGACAAGCACGACTACCACACGTTCCAGCCGCTCCTGTACCAGCTCGCGACGGGATTGCTCGAGACGACCGCCGTCGGTCACTCGCTTCGCGACCTGGTGAAAGACCAGGACAACGCGACGATCCACAAGGCTCCGATCACCGGGATCGACCTCGACGCCAAGGAGGTCCGTTTCGAGGGACTCGCGCCCATCACCTACGACTACCTCGTCCTTGCGCTCGGCGCGGAGGTGAACTTCTTCGGAACGGTGGGCGCCGCCGAGCACGCGTTCCCCATGTACACGCTGCCCGACGCGGTGCGGCTCAAGAACCACGTCCTCGCCCGCTGGGAGGCAGCGGACAAGGACGAGAGCCTCGTCGACGACGGGGCTCTGACGGTCGTCGTGGTGGGGGGCGGGCCGACAGGCGTGGAGACGGCGGGAGCGCTCGCCGAGCTCTACCGCGAGAACTTCGAGAAGGACTACCCGAGCCTGCCTCAGGAGAAGGCTCGCATCGTCCTCGTCGAAGCGGGCGAGGAGATCTTCGCGATGTTCAAGCCGAACCTGCGCGAGTACGCCCGCGACGCGCTCGAGAAGCGGACGGTCGAGGTCAGGACCGGCACACCGGTGCAGTCCGTCTCGCCCACCCGCGTCACCCTCGCCTCCGGGGACACGATTCCCGCGCACACACTCGTCTGGGGAGCGGGTCTCCAGGGAAACGGCCTCGTCCAGTCGCTCGGGATCGAGCTCGAGCGTGGCAACCGGATCGGAGTCGGTCCGCAGCTCGAGCTCCCCGGATACCCGGGCGTGTACGTCGTAGGAGACGTCGCGGCGATCACCGACTCGAAGACGCAGCAGGTGCTCCCGCAGCTCGGCTCGGTCGCACTCCAGTCGGGAGAGCACGCGGGCGAGACGATCGCACGCCGTGTCGCAGGCAAGTCGACGAAGCCGTTCTCGTACCGCGACAAGGGTACGATGGCCGCGATCGGGCGGCACGCCGCAGTCGTGCAGATGCTCGGTGGGAAGACGATGCAGGGACGGAAGGCACAGTTCGCGTGGCGTGCCGTCCACCTCACGCTGCTCCCGACGAACGAGGACCGCGCGAAGGCGGTCGTCGACTGGGCCGGCAGCGAGCTGACCCACCAGCGCGTGGGCCGGATTTCCGTCGGGGACGAGTAGACGACCAGGGGCAGGAGGTAGCGCAACGATGAGTACGCCGAAAGCGACGGCAGGTCCCGCTGACGTACTCGTGATCTTCGGCATCACGGGCGACCTTGCGCGGGTGATGACCTTCCGCTCGCTCTACCGGCTCGAGGCCCGCGGCCTCCTCGACTGCCCGATCGTCGGCGTCGCTTTCGACGACTGGACGCTCGAGCACCTGGTCGAGCACGCCCGCGACTCGATCGTCGCCACCGGTGAGCCGCTCGACGAGGACGTGTTCGAGCGCTTCTCGAAGCGGCTCTCGTACCTCCACGGCGACTTTCAGGACGATGCGACCTACCGCCAGGTGGCCAAGGCGATCGAAGGCACGTCCCGTCCCGTGTTCTACCTCGAGATCCCACCCTCGCTCTTCGCGACCGTCGTCGGCGGTCTCGCGAAGGCCGGACTGACCGACCACGCGAGAGTCATCATCGAGAAGCCTTTCGGGCACGATCTCGAGTCGGCACGGGAGCTGAACGAGAGCCTGCACGAGCTCGTCGACGAGTCGCAGCTCTACCGCATCGACCACTTCCTCGGGAAGATGTCCGTCGAGGACATCCTCTACCTCCGCTTCGCGAACACCATCCTCGAGCCGATCTGGAACCGCCAGTTCGTCTCGTGCGTGCAGATCACGATGGCGGAGGACTTCGACATCGCCGGGAGGGGCAACTTCTACGACCCGGTAGGAGCGATGCGCGACGTCGTGCAGAACCACATCCTCCAGGTGCTGAGCCTCGTGGCGCTCGAACCTCCTACGGGGCGCGGCATGGACGTCCTCAACAACCGCAAGCGGGACGTCTTCGTCGCGATGGCGGAGGCCGACCCGAGGTACTACGTGCGAGGGCAGTACGCGGGCTACCTCGACGTCGACGGCGTCGCCGCGGGCTCGCAGACGGAGTCGTTCTGCGCGCTCAGGCTCGAGATCGACAACTGGCGCTGGTCAGGCGTTCCGTTCTTCATCCGAGCGGGGAAAGCGATGCCCGTGACCGTCACCGAGGTGCGAGTCGTCTTCCATACGACGCCCTGGCTCGGTTTCGTACCGAAGGATGCACCGCGGCCCGAGCCGAACCAGCTCGTCCTCAGGATCGGCCCCAAGCCCGGCGCGCGGCTGCGCATGCAGGCGAAGCATGCGGAGGAAGCCGCACTTCGCCCGGTGCAGCTCGACATGGATTTCGCCGAGTTCGGCGGGGAGGGCCCGATCGCGTACGAGGTGCTGCTGCACGCAGCCATGAACGGCGACCCGAGCCACTTCGCACGCCAGGACGCGCTCGAGGAGACCTGGCGAGTAGTCCAGCCGCTCATCGACGCGCCGGGGCCCGTCGTCGGGTACGACAAGGGATCCTGGGGGCCGCCGGGCTCCGACGAGCTGGTGCGAGAGCACGGCGGCTGGCGCAACCCCTGGCTGCCGGCGTGAAGGGCATGCGACGGACCTGGCTCTTCGTGCCGGAGACGAAGGAACGCTCGCTCGAGGAGATCCAGGCACTGTGGCAGCGCGAGCCCCAAGCCCGAGCGACGTCGTGAGCGACCTCGACACCCGCTGCATCGACACGATCCGGACGCTCTGCATCGACGCGATCGAGGCAGCGCGCTCGGGACACCCGGGGACGCCGATCGGGATCGCGCCCGTCACGTACGTCCTGTGGCAGCGATTCCTCAGCTTCGACCCATCCGACCCCGTCTGGCCGAACCGCGACCGCTACGTGCTGTCCTCGGGGCACGCATCCGCGCTGCTCTGGTCGATGCTGCACCTGACGGGCGTGCAGGCGGTCGATCCCGACTACGAGATCCTCGGCCGGCCGGCGGTCTCGCTCGACGACATCCGGCGCTTCCGCCAGCTCGACTCCAAGGCCCCAGGGCATCCCGAGTACCGCTGGACCAGCGGTGTGGAGACGACGACCGGTCCCCTCGGGACGGGCGTCGCGACCTCGGTCGGCATGGCCGTGGCAGGTCAGTGGCTCGGCGCGCGCTACAACCGAGACGGGCACACGCTCTTCGACTACGACGTCTACGCACAGGCGGGAGACGGCTGCATGATGGAGGGGATCGCATCCGAGGCGGCGTCCTTCGCGGCACACCAGCGCCTCTCGAACCTCTGCTGGATCTACGACTCGAACCGGGTGACGATCGAGGGCCACACCGACATCACGTTCACCGAGGACGTGGCCGCCCGCTTCAGTGCGTACGGCTGGAACGTGACGACGGTCCCGGACGCGAACGACCTCACTCAGGTCGAGCGGGCGTTCCACGACTTCCGGTCCGAACACGAACGGCCCACGCTGATAGTCGTGCACAGTCACATCGGCTACGGCACCGAGGTCGAGGACACGCCCAAAGCACACGGCGAGCCGCTCGGTCCCGAGGGCGTGAAGGCGGCGAAGCGGTTCTACGGCTGGCCGGAGAGCGCGCAGTTCCTCGTGCCGGACGACGTCTACGAGCACTTCGCCGACGGCGTCGGGACGCGCGGCAAAGACGCGCGCGAGTCCTGGGAAGCGACCTTCGAGGAGTACCGCGCCGAGTATCCCGATCTCGCCGACGAGATCGAGCGGATGCAGCGCCGCGAGCTCCCGGACGGGTGGGACGCCGACATCCCGGTGTTCCCGGCCGACGCGAAAGGCATCGCGAGCCGCGACTCGTCGGGCCAGGTGCTGAACGCCGTCGCCAAGAACGTTCCGTGGCTCCTCGGGGGTGCCGCGGATCTCGCACCCTCCACGAAGACGCGCCTCACCTTCGACGGTGCCGGCGACTTCGAGCCCGGCGACCGAAGCGGGCGCAACTTCCACTTCGGCGTCCGAGAGCACGCGTCCGCCGCGATCGCGAACGGCCTCGCTGTGTCGAAGCTCCGGCCCTTCTGGTCCGGCTTCCTCATCTTCTCCGACTTCGCGCGCGGCGCGATCCGGCTTTCCGCGCTCATGGAGATCCCGGTGATCCACGTCTTCACGCACGACTCGATCGGCGTCGGCGAGGACGGGCCGACGCATCAGCCCGTGGAGCACCTCGTGGCGCTGCGTGCGATACCCGGGCTCCTCGTGTTCAGGCCAGCCGACGCGAACGAGGTCGCGGAGACGTGGCGCCACGTCATGCAGTTGCGACGAGGCCCCGCCGTCTTGATCCTCTCGCGCCAGTCGCTGCCGACCGTCGATCGATCCCTGATGGCGCCCGCGTCCGGGGTCGCGAAGGGCGCCTACGTTCTCGTCGACGCCGAGGGAGAGCCCGACGTGATCCTCATCGCCACCGGCTCCGAGGTCGATCTCGCCCTCACCGCGCGGGGCGAGCTCGCCGCGGAGGGCATCGGGGCGCGCGTCGTGAGCATGCCGTGCTCCGAGCTCTTCGACCGACAGCCGCAGGCGTACCGTGACGAGGTGCTTCCGCCCTCGGTGAGGGCACGCGTGGCGATCGAGCAGGCGTCGACGCTCGGCTGGCACCGCTACGTCGGCGACGGCGGGGCGATCGTCGGGATGCACACGTTCGGCGCATCGGCGCCGCTCAAGATGCTCGTCGAGAGGTTCGGGTTCACGCCGGACGCCGTCGCGGAGGTCGCGCGCGAGCGCATCGCCGCAGCCCGAGGGCACTAGGAGGCAGGCCATGCGAGCGACGGGGAAGCTGCACGAGCTGGGACAGAGCCTCTGGCTCGACAACATCACGCGAGAGCTGCTCCACTCGGGGCAGCTCCAGACCTATATCGACGAGTACTCGGTGACCGGTCTGACGTCGAACCCGTCGATCTTCGACAAGGCGATCGCCGGGGGCGGCTACGACGACGCGATCCGCGAGAAGGCGTCGAGGGGAGTCGACCGCGAGGCGCTCTTCTTCGAGCTCGCGATCGAGGACCTCCGACGGGCGGCGGACATGTTCGCCGGGATCCACGAGCGCACCGACGGCGTCGACGGCTGGGTCTCTCTCGAGGTGTCGCCGCTGCTCGCGTACGACGCGGAGAGCACCGTGCAGTCGGCCAAGACGCTGCACGAGCGGGCCGGCCGGCACAACCTGTTCATCAAGATTCCGGGCACCGCCGAGGGTCTGCCCGCGATCGAGGAGGCCGTCTTCGCGGGCGTGCCGGTGAACGTCACGCTGCTCTTCTCGCCCGAGCACTACCGTGCCGCGGCGGATGCCTACATGCGCGGGGTCGAACGGCGCATCGA
Organism: Gaiellaceae bacterium; assembly: GCA_035457765.1. Classification (GTDB taxonomy): domain Bacteria; phylum Actinomycetota; class Thermoleophilia; order Gaiellales; family Gaiellaceae; genus GMQP-bins7. The sequence goes on along the minus strand of DATIBA010000213.1, from coordinate 3,963 downwards.
GGCCGGCCTCAACCCGGTGGTCGGCTCGGTCGCATCCGTCTTCATGTCCCGCTGGGACGCGGCGGTGATCGACCAGGTGCCCGACGACCTCAGAGACACGCTCGCGTTCGCCGTCGGCCTGAAGACGTACGAGGCCTACCGCGAGCTCATGGACTCCGACCGCTGGCAACGCCTGAAGAACTCCGGGGCGCGGATGCAGCGGCTGCTGTGGGCGTCCACGAGCACGAAGGATCCGAAGGCGCCGGACACGCTCTACGTCCACTGCCTGGGCGCGCCGTTCACGATCAACACGATCCCGGAGGCGACGCTCGAGGCCTTCTACGACCACGGTCACGCCGGGAAGCCCATGCCGGCGGACGGCGGGAACGCGGACCAGACACTCGTCGCCCACCTGACCGCTGGAATCGACGTCGACGCGCTCGCCGCGAAGCTGCAAGCTGACGCTGCGACGAGCTTCGTGGAGTCGTGGAACGACTTGCTGGAGATCATCGACCGGCAGAGCGCCACGCTGACCGCATGACCACACCTCTGCGTGAACGCACTGCTTGGAGGGCGCTCGAGGCTCATCACGCCGAGATACGCGACCTCCACCTCCGCGACCTCTTCGCCCAGGACCCGACGCGCGGCGAACGTCTCGCGGCCGACGGCGCGGGTCTTTACCTCGACTACTCGAAGAACCGGGTCACGGACGAGACGCTCCGCCTCCTGCGGGAACTCGCGGAGGAGTCCGGGCTCGCCGAGCGCACGGAGGAGATGTTCCGCGGCGACCGGATCAACGCCTCGGAGGACCGCTCCGTGCTGCACGTCGCGCTCCGCATGCCGAAGGGGATTTCGCTCGTCGTCGACGGCGTCGACGTCGTCGCCGACGTGCACGACGTGCTCGACCGCATGTCCGCGTTCTCCGACCGTGTCCGTTCGGGCAATTGGCGGGGACACACGGGGAAGCCGATCCGGAACGTCCTGAACATCGGGATCGGCGGCTCGGACCTCGGGCCGGTGATGGCGCACGAGGCGCTGCGTCGCTACACGCGACGCGATCTCACATTTCGCTTCGTGTCGAACGTCGACTCGACCGACTTCGCCGAGGCGACGCGGGACCTCGCGGCCGACGAGACGCTCTTCATCGTCTCGTCGAAGACGTTCACGACGCTCGAGACGATGACGAACGCGCACACGGCGCGCGAGTGGGCCCTGGCCTCGCTGGGCGACGAGTCTGCGGTCGCGAAGCACTTCGTCGCTGTGTCGACGAACGCCGAGGAGGTGAGGGCGTTCGGGATCGACACCGAGAACATGTTCGGCTTCTGGGACTGGGTCGGCGGACGCTATTCGATGGACTCGGCCATCGGGCTCTCGACGATGCTCGCCGTCGGGCCCGAGAGCTTCCGCGAGCTGCTCGCCGGGTTCCACGCGATGGACGAGCACTTCCGCACGACGCCGCTCGACCGGAACCTCCCGGCCCTGATGGGGCTCCTCTCCGTCTGGTACGGGGACTTCTTCGGGGCGCAGACTTGCGGCGTCATGCCGTACAGTCAGTACCTGAAGCGCTTCCCCGCGTACCTCCAGCAGCTGACGATGGAGTCGAACGGAAAGCACGTCACGCTCGACGGACGGCTCGTCGACTACGAGACGGGCGCCGTCTACTGGGGCGAGCCGGGGACGAACGGGCAGCACAGCTTCTACCAGCTCATCCACCAGGGCACGAAGCTCATCCCGGTCGACCTCATCGGGTTCGGGAAGACCCTCAACCCCATCCGCGACCACCACGACATCCTCATGTCGAACGTCTTCGCGCAGGCCGAGGCGCTGGCATTCGGGAAGACGGAGGCAGAGGTGCGCGCCGAAGGCATCGCGGACGCCGTCGTGCCGCATCGGGTCTTCGAGGGCAACCGCCCGACGAACGTCATCCTCGCCGAGATACTCACGCCCCACTCCCTCGGGGCCCTGGTCGCCCTCTACGAGCACAGCGTCTTCACGCAGGGCACGGTCTGGGGCATCAACTCGTTCGACCAGTGGGGCGTCGAGCTCGGAAAGGTGCTCGCGAAGCGAATCATCCCCGAGCTCGAGTCAGAGGACGAGCCCGAGCTCGCCCACGACTCGTCGACCAACACCCTCATCCGCCGTTACCGGACCATGCGATGATCCGGCTCGTCCTCTCGGACGTCGACGGGACGCTCGTCACGATGGACAAGGAGCTCACCGAGCGCTCGGTCGACGCCGTGGACGCGCTCCACGAGGCCGGGATCCACTTCGCCGTGACGAGCGGACGACCGCCGCGCGGGATGTCGATGCTCGTCGAGCCGCTCTCGCTCCGCACGCCACTCGCCGCGTTCAACGGAGGGCTCGTCGTCGACTCCGACATGGACGTGGTCGAACAGCGGGTCATCGCGAGCGATCTCGTCGCGCCCACGATCGAGCTCCTCGAGGAGCACCGGCTCAGCGTCTGGGTCTACCAGCGCGCCGACTGGCTCGTGCGCGATCGCACGGGCGCACACGTCGCCCGTGAGTCGCACACCGTGCAGTTCTCGCCGACCGTCGTCGAGAGCTTCGACGGCAGGACCGACGGCGTGGCGAAGATCGTCGGCGTGAGCGACGACTACGGGGCAGTCGCAGCCGCGAGCACCGCGGCCCACGACGAGCTCGGCGACCACGTCTCGGCGTCGCGCTCGCAGCCGTACTACCTCGACGTCACGCATCCCGATGCGAACAAGGGCGGCGTGGTGAAGTTCCTGTCCGAGAGATACTCGATCCGAGTGGACGAGATCGCAACGATCGGCGACATGCCGAACGACGTGCTCATGTTCGCGCACTCGGGACTCTCGATCGCGATGGGCAACGCCGACCGTGAGGTGCAGCGCGCCGCGCGGCGGGTGACGACGACGAACGACGAGGACGGCTTCGCGCATGCCGTCGAGCGATTCATCCTGAAGCCCAACTGACGAGAGGAGCTCCCATGGCGACGGACACCCCCATGCAACTCGGAATGGTCGGGCTCGGGCGCATGGGCGCGGGGATCGTCCGCCGCCTGATGCGCGACGGGCATCGCTGCGTCGGGTACGACGTCTTCCCCGAGGCGGTGAAAGCGGTCGAGGCGGACGGCGCCGCAGGCGCGACGTCGCTCGAGGAGTTCGCAGCCAAGCTCGAGAAGCCACGGGCGGTGTGGGTCATGGTCCCCGCCGGGGAGATCACCGACAAGACGATCCACGACGTCGCCGGCGTGCTCGAGGCGGGAGACGTCATCATCGACGGCGGCAACACGTACTACCACGACGACATCCGCCACGCGGCGGAGCTCGGGGAGAAGGGCATCCACCACGTCGACGTCGGAACGAGCGGCGGCGTGTGGGGCCTCGAGCGCGGGTTCTGCCTGATGATCGGCGGCGAGCAGGAGGTCGTCGAGCGCCTCGCGCCCCTGTTCGCGTCGATCGCTCCCGGCGTCGACTCGGCGCCGAGGACCCCCGGGCGCTCGGGCGAGCCGAGCATGGCGGAGCACGGCTACTACCACTGCGGCCCGAACGGCGCAGGCCACTTCGTGAAGATGGTGCACAACGGCATCGAGTACGGGCTCATGGCCGCGTATGCCGAAGGCCTGAACATCATCAAGAACGCCGACGTCGGGCTGCGGAAGCGCGAGATGGATGCGGAGACCGCGCCGCTCGAGAGCCCCGAGTACTACCAGTACGAGATCGACACGACCGAGGTCGCAGAGGTGTGGCGGCGGGGCAGCGTCGTCGGTTCCTGGCTCCTCGACCTCACCGCACAGGCGCTCCACGAGTCTCCGGACCTCGAGAAGTTCGCGGGTCGCGTCTCCGACTCGGGCGAGGGTCGCTGGACGTCCGTCGCGGCCATCGACGAGGGCATCCCCGCTCCCGTCCTGACGACCGCGCTCTACTCGCGCTTTGCCTCGCGCGGGCTCGACGAGTTCGCCGACAAGCTGCTCTCCGCCATGCGCAAGCAGTTCGGCGG
>DATIBA010000212.1:0-6933 GCA_035457765.1 Gaiellaceae bacterium | reverse complement strand
TGTCCCGACATGCGCTGCTGGCGCGAGTCGCGCTGCTCGTCGAGGATCGCTTCCAGCTGCTCCTTCGAGACGAGACCGTCGCGAAGCATCAGCACGCCGAGCGTCGGCCAGGGGTGCGCAGCAGCTTCCATCGCCCGATGTATCGGCCGATTCGCGCTCGTGCTTTACCGCCGTGAGAATCACGGGCGTGCGTGCAGTCGTTCAACGGGTGCGGGAAGCCTCTGTGACCGTGGGGGGAGAGGTGGTCGCGGCGTGCGGGGTAGGTGTGCTCGTGCTCCTGGGGGTCGCGCAAGACGACGACGTCGACACGGCCGTGCGCCTGGCAGGCAAGGTCGCGAGGCTCCGGATCTTCGAGAACGACGACGGGCGCTTCGACCGTTCGCTCCTCGATCTCGGAGGACAAGCACTCGTCGTCAGCCAGTTCACGCTCGTCGTGAGCACCAGGAAAGGCAACAGGCCGAGCTTCACCGACGCGGCGGAGCCCGAGCACGCGGAGCCGCTGGTAGAGGCGTTCGCCGCCGGGCTCGAGGCTGCCGGTGTTCGAGTTGGGCGAGGCGCGTTCGGCGCTCGGATGCGGGTTTCGCTCGTGAACGACGGTCCCGTGACGATCGTTCTCGACGGGTAGACGGTCCCGAGGAGCTTCCGAGAGCGCCCTGTGAGGTGCTATCTTTTTGGCCACCACATTTCACCGGCTTCACGAAATGGGCGCGCCGCGCCCATTTTTGTTGAGGGGGCTCGAATGACCGCGACTTTCGTACGAGAACGGACCCTGCAGGACGAGATCGCCCCAGAGGTCGAGCTACGCGTCCCCGGAGTCGAGGTCCTTGCGGTCGAGCTGCTGTCGCCGAGTCGCTTCTGCGTCTGGGTGGACCATCCGGCGGGCGTCGATCACGCGCTCTGTGAGCGCGTGACGCGCATCCTCGACGCCTACCGCACTGAGTACACGATCGACGTGTCCTCGCCCGGCCCGGAGCGCCCACTCCGAAAGCCGGCCCACTTCGCGGCCGTGATCGGCCGACATGTGTCAGTTCGCACGGAGCCCGAGATCGAAGGACGAACCCGGGTCCGCGGTGAGGTCGCAGCCGCCGACGATGACGCGGTCACGATCGAGACGGCCGAAGCGACGCTGCGAATCCCGTACGACGTCATCGTGCGGGGCAATCTCATCGACGAGGGGTTGACGACATGAGTCAGGAGATCATCGAAGGCATCCACACGATCGAGAAGGAGAAGGGGATCGAGGAAGGGATCCTCATCACCGCGCTCGAGGATGCTCTGCGAGCCGCCTACAAGAAGACACCCGGAGCGACCCGGCATGCCGAGGTGAAGCTCGACGGCGACGGGGAATTTCGGGTCTACGGGATCGAGATCCCAGGGGACATCGAGGAGCGACTCGTGGACGAGGCACGGGAGGCGCGCATCGCCGAGCTCGAGCAGATCGAGGAGGAGACGGGCGAGCGCCAGCACACGCTCATCACCGACGACGACCTCGAGCTCGACTGGTCGCAGGTGCCGCCGGACAAGATCTCGCGCACCGACGTGACGCCCGACAACTTCGGCCGGATCGCGGCGCAGACCGCGAAGCAGGTCATCCAGCAGCGCATTCGCGAGGCCGAGCGCGCGATCATGTACGAGGAGTACGTCGATCGCCAGGGCGAAGTCGTGACCGGGATCGTGCAGCAGGCGGGCGACCGGAACAACGTTCTCGTCGACCTCGGGCGCGTCGAGGCGCTGCTCCCGCGCTCGGAGCAGGTCGACGGCGAGCGCTACGAGCAGGGAAGCCGCATCAAGGCTGTCATCGCCGAGGTACGGTCGGGAACGAAGGGCCCACAGGTGATCCTCTCCCGCCGCGACCCTGAGCTCATCCGTGCGCTCTTCGAGCTCGAGGTGCCCGAGATCGCGGACGGCCTGGTCGAGATCCGTGGCGTTGCCCGTGAGCCCGGGTACCGGTCGAAGATCGCGGTCGAGTCGCACATGCAGGGGGTCGATCCGGTCGGTGCCTGTGTCGGTCCGCGCGGATCGCGCGTTCGCATGGTCGTCTCCGAGTTGCGCGGCGAGAAGATCGACATCATCCCCTGGAATACCGAGCCGGCCCGCTTTGTGGCCAAGGCGCTCTCGCCCGCCCGTGTGCGGGAGGTGTACATCGACGACGAGACGCGCGAGGCGACCGTCATCGTCCCCAACGACCAGCTCGCGCTCGCGATCGGCAAGGAGGGGTTGAACGCGCGCCTCGCGACACGGCTGACGAGCTGGAAGATCGACATCCAGTCCGAGGCCGAGTTCGCGCAGGCGGAGGCCGATGCGGCCTTCGCCGGCGCCCAGGACGACGAGGAGTTCTCGGGGCGCTGCTCGGCAGTGCTCTCGAACGGCAAGCGCTGCCCGAACGCGTCGCTCCCCGGCTCGCGCTACTGCGGTGTCCCCGCCCATCAGTCGCTCTCGGCCGAGGATGCGACCGCAGACGAGAGCCTGCAGCAGTCCGTTGCAGGCGACGATCCGATGGCCGTGGCCGACGAGACCGCCACCGAGGAAAAGGCGGAGATCGCGGTCGCGGAGGGTTCGGCCGACTCGCTCGAGGAGGAGCCGGGCGAGGACGCGTGAGAGACGTCCCGCTCTACACTGCACGGTGATGTCCGACGGCCGAAACAGACCGAATCGCCCGATTCGCCCCCGCGGAGGAGGACCTGGTGGGCGCAAGCGGCGCGTGGTCATCGAGGGAGGCGGCGGGCGCAGCCAGGGGCGGCAGGCCCGCGATCGCTCGAGCGCGCCTTCCCAGCCGCGCCAGGCACCGGCACCACCTCCGACGGGGCCGGTGACCGTCGAGTCGGGCGTCACCGTCAAGGACCTCTCCCAGGCACTCGGCGTGCCGATGCCGGAGCTCATCAAGATCCTCATGTCGCTCGGCCAGATGCGGACGGCCACGCAGTCGCTCTCCGCCGAGGAGGTCGAGGTCATCGGCGCGGAGCTCGAGCGGGAGATCACGATCAAGCACGCCGCCGAGGAGGAGCTCGAGCCTACGGAGTACGACGACAGCGACGAGGATCTCGCTCCCCGGCCGCCCGTCGTCACCATCATGGGGCACGTCGACCACGGGAAGACGACCCTGCTCGACGCCATCCGCGAGACGTCCGTCGTCGACACCGAGGCCGGTGGGATCACGCAGCACATCGGCGCCTACCAGGCCGAAGTCGACGGAAGGCGGATCACGTTTCTCGACACGCCCGGTCACGAGGCCTTCACGGCCATGCGCGCCCGCGGCGCGAAGGTGACGGACATCGCCGTGCTCGTCGTCGCGGCCGACGACGGAGTGATGCCGCAGACGAAGGAGTCGATCTCACATGCGCGCGCGGCGGAGGTACCGATCGTCGTTGCGGTCAACAAGATGGACGTGCCCGACGCGAACGTGGATCGCGTGAAGAGCGAGTTGGCGGCGGAGGGGCTCCAGCCCGAGGACTGGGGCGGAACGACACAGTTCTCCGCGGTCTCTGCGAAGCAGCACGAGAACCTTGACGACCTGCTCGAGAAGATCCTGCTCGTCGCGGATGCCGAGCTCGACCTGCGCGCCAATCCGGCCGCCGAAGCCTCGGGTGTCGTGATCGAGTCGCGACTCGACGTCGGACGTGGGCCCGTGGCGACCGTCCTCGTGCACCGGGGGACGTTGCGCGTCGGGGACGCCGCTGTCGCCGGCGATGCCTCCGGGAAGGTACGCGCGCTCTACGACTACCGTGGCGAGAAGGTGAAGGAGGCCAAGCCGGGGGAACCGGTCGAGGTCCTCGGCTTCGACCATCCGCCTGCGGCAGGCGAGTTCGTACGCGTCGTCGAACACGAGCGACAGGCGAAGCACCTCGCGAACGTGCGCGCCGAGCGTCTGCGCCGCGAGCAGCTGGCGCAACGCCCGCGCCGGCGCGTCTCGCTCGAGACACTGCACGACGACCTGCAGGCCGGCGAGGTGCAGGACCTGAACATCGTGCTGAAGGGCGACGTCCAGGGCTCGGTCGAGGCGTTGCTCGGTGAGCTGCAGAAGATCCAGCACACGGAGGTCCGCGTGAACGTCATCCATACAGGGGTCGGCGGGATCACGGAGAACGACGTCAACCTCGCCTCCGCGTCGAACGCGCTCGTCGTCGGCTTCAACGTGCGCCCGAGCGCGGAGGCGCGCCAGCTCGCCGAGCGCGAGGGAGTCGACATCCGAACGTACCGCGTCATCTACCAGCTCACCGAGGACATCCAGCAGGCGCTCGTGGGAATGCTCTCGCCGGTGCAGACGGAGGAGACCCTCGGCGAGGCAGAGGTACGCGCGCTCTTCAAGGTCTCCCGGCTCGGCACGATCGCCGGCTGCATGGTCACGAGCGGTGTCGTCCGCCGCGGCGCTCGAGTGCGGATCGTGCGCGATGGCACGGTCATCCACGAGACATCGATCGCGCAGCTCAAGCGCTTCAAGGACGACGTGCGCGAGGTGAGCGAAGGCTTCGAGTGCGGCATCCTTCTCGACGGCTTCAACGACGTCAAGGAAGGGGACGTTCTCGAGGCCTTCGAGACGCGTGAGGTCGAGCGCACGGAGCTCGACGAGGCGCCCGTCGCGACCGCATCGTCGGCGGCCGTCGACGACGAGTAGCGCCCGGAGCCGTGGCGACCGGCTTCGTCGGGATCCTCACCGTCGAGCTCCACTTCCCGGACAACGGGTCGCTCAAGGGGAAGCGGAAGTACGTGAAGTCCGCGAAGGCGCAACTGCGCGAGCGCTTCGGCGCCTCTGTGGCAGAAGTGGATCACCACGACCTCTGGCAACGCTCGACGCTCGCCGTCGCCTGCGCGGCGCGCGAACATCGCGAGCTGCAGCACCTGCTCGACGCCGTGGTTCGGTACCTCGGCTCGCAGGACTTCGAGCTCATGCGCGCCGACCGGGAGGTGGTCACTCCTGGCGAGCGCTGAGCGTCGTCGGAAGGTCAACGAGGCGATCCGCAAGGTCCTCTCGGACGCGGTGCCGAATCTGAAGGACCCGCGAATCGGGTTCGTGACGGTGACCGGAGTACAGGCGACCACCGACCTCTCGCAGGCGACGGTCTTCGTGAGCGTGCTCGGATCGGAGGACGAGCAGCGGCACAGCCTCGCAGGCCTGCAGGCGGCGCACGGCTTCCTGCAGATGCAGGTCGCCCGCGAGCTCGGCACACGCCGGACCCCGGTGCTCTCCTTCGCATACGATCCGGCGATCGAACGTGGTGTTCGACTGACGAAGCTGATCGACGAACTCGCGCCCGATGACCCCGATGCGGAACCCGGATGACATGCAGGCGGTCGTAGCCGCCCTTCGAGAGAACGATCGCTTCCTCGTGACGTCGCACGAAGCGCCCGACGGAGACGCACTCGGGTCGATCCGCGCGACCGAGCTGGCGCTTCGGCAACTCGGCAAGGACGTCGTCGTGTTCCTCGGCGGCGAGGCACCGCTCCCCGGGGAGTATCGGTTTCTCGACCTCGAGGAGCTCGGCCTGCAACGGACGAGGCCCGCGGACGCCGGCGAGCGCATCCTGGTCGCGGTCGACTGCGCGAGCGCCGGCCGGGTCGGCGCCGAACCCGGCCTCGTGGACGCCGCACCTCTCACGATCAACATCGACCACCACCACGACAACCCGCGCTTCGGGGACGTGAACCTGATCGTCGCCAACGCCTCGTCGACCGCAGAGGTTCTCGCGGACGTGTTCCGCGAGCTTGGTGTCGAGCTGACCCCCGAGATCGCGGAGGCCCTCTACATCGCCCTCGTCACCGACACCGGACGCTTCCAGTATGCGAACACGACGCCGAAGGCGCTGCGACTCGCGGCTGACCTCGTCGAGGCCGGCGCTGACGTTCACCGGGTGTTCCAGGGTGTCTACGAGAACGTCCAGTTCGCGAAGCTGAAGTTGCTCGCGCGGGCGCTCGACCGGGCGCGCGTGCTCGAGGGTGGGGAGATCCTCGTCTCGCATCTCCTGCGCGAGGATTTCGAAGCGGTGGGCGCGACCGAGCCCTACTCCGAGGGGATCATCGACGTCCTGCGGTCCGCCGAGGGTGCGCTCGTCTCGGCGCTCATTCGCGAGCCGCCGCGCGACAGTGGCCCGTTGCACAAGGTCTCGCTCCGCTCGTCGGTGGACGAGCTCGACATGAGCGCGATCGCACGGAAGTCGGGCGGAGGCGGTCACCGAGAGGCGGCAGGCTTCTCCAGCGAACTCTCCGTGGACGAGATCACTGACTTCATCGTCCGCGAGGTCATCGCACAGGTCGGTGCAGCCTCGGGGCGGTAGGTAGTGGTGCCGCCTCGCGCGCTGACTCCGAGCGGGATCATCCTCGTCGACAAGCCAGCGGGGCCGACGTCCTTCGCGATCGTCGCCGCAGTCCGACGACGCACCGGCGCCCGCACCGGCCACGCCGGCACGCTCGACCCGTTCGCGACCGGGCTGCTGCTGCTGCTGTCAGGAGCGGCGACGAGGCTCCAGCCTCACTTCGTAAGGCTGGACAAGCGCTACGTGACGGAGATCGACCTCTCGGCGCGCACGGCCACCGGCGACCCCGAGGGCGAGGTGGTGGAAGAGCTCGAGCCTCCCGGACTGGCAGCTCTCGAGGCGCGGCTCGAGTTGCTCAGAGGACGGGTCGACCTTCCGATTCCGGCAGCGTCGGCGGTGAAGATCGACGGAGAGCGCGCCTACAAGCTCCACCGTCAGGGGATCGCAGTGACCATGCCCGTTCGCTCGATGCGTGTACACGAGCTTCGACTCGAGCACTACGAGAGCGGAGTTGCCCGGCTCCAGGTCCACGTGTCTTCGGGCACCTACGTGCGCGCACTCGCGGAAGCCCTGGGAGGGCACTGCCGGACGCTGCGCCGAACCGAGATCGGGCCGTTCTCCGTCGAAGAGGCCGATGCCGAAGTGATCATCTCGCCGGAAGACGCACTCGCGAGGATCGCTTGAA
>DATIBA010000211.1:0-7117 GCA_035457765.1 Gaiellaceae bacterium | reverse complement strand
GTCGACTCGGGCCGAGGCACCGCAGGCGAGCCGCAGGCCGGACGCTCGACGAACGGCCGCGTCTGGAAGATGGAGTTCGACCGGAATGACCCGACGATCGTCACGTCGCTCTCGGTGTTCGTCGAAGGCGACGACAACGAGGTCAAGACGGTGGCCGAGATCCACCAGCCTGACAACATCGAGACGACACCGTCCGGCCTGCTGCTGACGGAGGATCCCGGATCGAGCCAGCAGTTCACGGCTGCGCAACAGGTCTCGGATGCCGCCCGTGCGACCACGGCGCGGCTTTGGTACGTCCCGTTCTCGGGCACGCCGCAGGTCGTCGTGAAGGTGGATCAGTCGGCCGATGGGCCGATCGGCCCCACGGACGTCGACGGCCGAGCGGCCGGGAACTGGGGCGCATGGGAGACCAGCGGCATCGTCGACGCCTCGGCGGCGTTCGGCCCAGGTGCGTTCCTGATCGACGTGCAGGCGCACACGCTGTGGGTGCAGAAAGCCGACGGCGAGGACAACTTCGCGCCGGCGGGGCCCGACTTCACCTATAAGCGCGAAGGAGGGCAGCTGCTGCTGCTCCGAATCCCGAATATCTAGCCGGAGCTAGCTAGACCGACTCGGACGCGGGCGCCGCGACTGCGGCGCCCGCCCCGTCTCCGGTGGTCACACCGTTGCGACGAGGCGCTCCGGCGATCGCGTTCAGGCGGCCGATGACCTCGAGCGTCTCGCCCGCCTCGACGAGGCGAGCGAGCTCGTCGAGCTCGTCCTCGAGCCACTCCTGGTCGATCGGCGGGCGCGTGACGAGCAGGATCGCCTCGTGCGACGACGGGATGACGGTCTCCGACCGGGACCACAGCTCCTCGTGCAGCTTCTCGCCCGGCCGCGCACCGACGAACTCGATCGCGACCTGCGTGCCCGGCTCCTTGCCCGAGAGGCGGATCATCGTATCGGCGAGGTCGACGATCTTCACCGGCTCGCCCATGTCGAGGACGTACACCTGACCCCGACCCCCGATCGCACCCGCCTGGATGACGAGCTGGACCGCCTCGGGGATCGTCATGAAGTACCGCGTCATCTCCGGATGGGTGACGGTCACCGGGCCGCCACGTGCGATCTGTTTGCGGAATATCGGTATGACGCTCCCCGACGAGCCGAGGACGTTCCCGAAGCGAACGCCGCAGAACCTCGTCGTCGTGTCGTCTCGATGGCCCCAGGACTCGACGATCCACTCGCAGAGCGCCTTGGACTGTCCCATCACGGTCTTCGCGTTCACCGCCTTGTCCGTCGAGACGAGGACGAACCGCTTCGCGCCGAACTCGACGGCGACGTCGGCCACCGTGCGCGTGACGAGACTGTTGTTCCGAACCGCCTCGATGGGATTCGCCTCCATGAGCGGGACGTGCTTGTACGCCGCCGCGTGGAACACGACCGCCGGCCGGTACTTCTCGAACACCTGGCGCATCTTCGTCGGGTTCCCGGCGTCCGCGAGTACGGCCGCCGTGGCGTGGAAGCCACGCTCGTCGACCAGCTCGCGCTCGATCTCGAAGAGACCCGGCTCGCCGTTGTCGACGAGCACGAGGCGCGTCGGGCCCACGCGGGCGATCTGCCGACAGAGCTCCGACCCGATGGATCCGCCGGCTCCGGTGACGAGCACGACCTCGCCCGTCAGGTACTCCGCGATCGAGGCGAGATCGGCCTCGACGGGCTCCCGTCCGAGCAGGTCCTCCACCTCGACCGGCCTGATCTGCCCGGTGAGGTTGAAGTCGCCGGCGATGAGCTCGTGGAGCCCGGGCAGCGTCTTCACGGGGACGCGTTCCACGCGCGCGATCTCGACGATTCGCTCGCGCACGTCTCCCGACGCCGACGGGATCGCGATCAGGAGCTCGTCCGGGCGGCGGTCCCGGAGGATGTGCGCGAGCTCCTCGCTCGTGCCGAGCACGCGTATACCGTGCAGACGGAGGTTCTTCTTCCTCGGATCGTCGTCGACGAGCCCGATCGGCGTATAGCCGAGCGATTGGTTCCGGAGCATCTCGCGGAGGATGATCTGGGCGGCGTCTCCAGCCCCCACGATCACGACCTCCTTACCGCGGGCGACGATCGCCCCCTTGGCCGGCCGCTCGATCAACGTGCGCGCCAGGAGACGCGAGCCCGCCACGAAAGCCAGGAGAACGAGCGCATCGATGATCCAGATCGAGCGCGGAACCTTCGCCGGATGGAAGTCGAGGACCGTGAAGACGACGAAGGCGGCGATCACGGCGACGACGACGCCGCGGGCCGCTCCCCACATGTCCTGCGTCGAGACGTAGCGCCACCAGCGGTTGTAGAAGCCGAACCCGACGAAGACCGGAAGCATGATCCCGAGCACGAGCGCGACGACGTCCCATTCGAGGTAGCGGTCGTAGTAGCGGGGCCACGTGCCGTCGAAGCGCACGTACCAGGAGAGCTCCCAGGCCACGACGATCAGGGCAGCATCGGCGACGACCTGCCACAGACGATGTCTGTTGACGGGCGAGCGCATGTCAGGCGGGGACGCCGACGGCGGAACGCACCACGTCGACGACGCGCTCCTGCACCTCCGGCCCGATGCCTCCCCACATCGGCAGCGCGAGATTCTCTGCAGCCATCCGCTCCGTCTCGGGAAGGGCGCCGCGCTCGTAGCCGAGGAATCTGAGCGCAGGCTGGAGGTGGAGCGGCGTGACGTAGTAGGAGGCCGACGCGATGCCGGCCTCCGTCAGCGCAGCGGCGATCTCGCCGCGCCGGGCCGAGCGAACGACGAACATGTGGTACACGTGACCGGGCTCGTCGGCCGGCAGCTCGACGGCCTCACCGAGACCGAGCTCCGCATAGCGCGCCGCTGCTTCCCGACGCGCCGCGTTCCACCCCGTCAGTCGGGGGAGGAAGACGCGGAGCATCGCCGCCTGCACCGCGTCGAGGCGCGAGTTCGTCCCGACGAGCTCGAAGGTGGTCTTGTCGCGGGACCCGTGGAAGCGGAGCAATCGAACCCGCTCGGCAACGTCGTCGTCGAGACATGTGACGAGTCCACCGTCACCCAGCGCGAAGAGGTTCTTGGTCGGGAAGAAGCTGAACGTCGAGCAGGCACCCGTCCCCGCCACTCCCTCGGCACCGAAGGCCTGCGCGGCGTCCTCGATCAACGTGGGACCGAGGGTGGCGAGCTCGGCGAGCGGCGCAGGGCGACCGAACAGGTGGACCGCGACGACAGCCTTCGTCCTCGACGTGATGCGCGCCGCGACGTCCTCGGGATCTATGTTGAGCGTGATCGGATCGATGTCGGCGAACACCGGGGTCGCACCGACCCGCGCAATCGCCTCGGCGGTTGCGTAGAACGTGAACGCGGGGCAGATCACCTCGTCGCCGAGTCCGATCTCGAGCGCCTCGAGGGACAGCACGAGCGCATCGGTCCCGTTGGCGACCCCGATCGCGTGCGGAACCCCGAGGAACGCGGCCGCCTCCCGCTCGAATGCCTCGACCTCGGGGCCGAAGATGAAGCGTCCCGACTCGAGGACGGCAGAGAAGCGCTCCTCGAGCTCCGGGATCAACGGCGCGTACTGCGCCTTGACGTCGATGAGGGGGATCTGCTGCGTCACGGGCGCGAGTGTAGCTTCGCCGAACGTGGGGTCAGCTCGACTGGTCGGGCCCCACATTCCTCAGCCTGCCGACGACTCCTCGGCCAGACGCCGTCGCCTTCGCCTGACGTATCGCACGACGAACCCGAGCACGATCGCTCCGATAGCCGCGGCGATCAGGTACTCGACGTAGCGGAACGCATGGTGGAAGTCCTCCCAGTTCTCGCCGACGGCGTAGCCGGCGCCGGCGAAGGCGAAGCACCAGATCGCCGACCCGGCGAGCGTGAGGAGCGTGTAGCGGACGAACGGCACCTCCAGCACACCCGCAGGAATCGAGACGAACGAGCGAACGACGGGCGTCAGGCGGCCGAGAAAGACGGCCCAGTCCTCGAAGCGCTCGAACCAGCGCTCGGCGCGGTCGAGTTTCTCGATGTCGAGGTGCAGCCACCGCCCGTGCCGCTCGACGTACGGGCGGCCGCCGTAGAACCCGATCACCCAGCCGCCCATCGAGCCGATCGTGTACCCGATGGTCCCGGCCAGGGCCATCGCCACGTACGCAGTGAACCCGTCGTCGATCGTCCTACCGAAGAAGACGACGTCCTGTCCGGCGAAGGCGCCTGCCGCAACGGCGCCCGCGTACACCATGACGACCTCGCTCGCGGCGGGCAGAACGGCATCGACGAGCATGAGCAGGAAGACCGCATAGAGGCCGTGGTCGCCGATCGCCGAGGTGATGAGGTCGGTGATCTCGCTGAGGATCGAGGCGACGAGCACCGCGGCAGTCTAGGCAGAGGGGTCAGACCCCGAAGGTCCGACTCGTCCTCTACTTCGCGGTACGGCGGACGGTCAACGGCTGCGTGAGCGAGACGACTCCGAGCTCGTTCGTCGCCAAAACCCGGACGACGTAGCGGCCACCGAAGACGAGCTTGCCCCAGTTCGCCCGTCCGTCCCACGTGAGCGCTTGCGCTCCGGGCTCGAAGCGCTGGTTCGACACCGTGCGTACGAGAACTCCCTCGAGCGTCTCGAGCGTCACCCTCACCCGGGCCGCGCGAGTCTGCGTCCAGCGAATCGTCGCGGTGCGGCCGCCGTTCTTCGGTAGCACGAGCCGTGCCGGTTCTACCTTCAGGAAGCCGAGTGTCGAGTTCACGGCGAAGCGTCGCGTCGCCGTCGAGCTCAGCCCCTGATCGTCGGTTGCGGCGACCGTGAGGGTCCACCGGCCTTCGGCAGGAAGTGGAGACGCGGTCGGCTCGGGTGGAGGCTCGCCCTCGGGTGGCGCGACCGGCGGTGGCGGAAGAGGCGGGAACGCCACGTCGTACGTCCCCGGCTCGCGCCCGCCGGACTCCTGGGCCGCGATCGTCCCGTCAGGCGCGGTGAGCGTGACCGTGACCGTCGAGGGGCGGACCACCTTGTACGCGAGAGCCTGCGCCTCGGCAACGCCGTCGCCGTTCGGAGAGACGACCTCCTCGAGGGGTGGCGGGGCGTACACGCCGTAGTACTGGAGCATGAGGGCGGTCGCGATTGCACGCTCCTTGCCGTCGGATGGCGAATTCAGCACCGTCCCCTCGAACGCGAGCGTCGACGAACCGCCTCCGTCGAGGGCCATGCCGCGAACTGCTCCGAGGCGGACGAGCGTCTGAGCGAGCTCGAAGTTCGTCATCCCCACCGAGTACCCGGGCTGCCGCCCGTCGGTCGTGACAAGGAGCACACTCCCGTCCGCGCGCTGACCGACCGCGCTTCGCGGACCGCGAGGGACGAGCTGGGAGGTCGTGAACGCCTCGTTCGAACGGTAGACGGGCACACCGTCCCGAACGAGTACCGGGCCCCCTCCGATCGCATCCGCGACGGTGGACCAGTCCGGCTGGAGGATGAGTCTGAGCGTCACCGTCGTCCCGGGCTGTGCCTCGGCCTGGAGCTTCGCACCCGCCGTGCCGCGCGCGACGAGCACCGCCGTTCCTGGCGTGAGCGCGACCGGGACCGTCTGGGAGACGGCGGTCACCGAGACCGCGAGATCGGTGTTCGGGGCTGCCGACGCGAACGGAGCCAGGACGACGGCGACGGAGCCCTCGATACGCGGTGTCCTCGGACCCCAGTCCGGCGTGAAGAGCGAGATCCCGTTCGTCCCGGGGGCCTTGTTGAGGAAGTTCAGCGCTCGCCGCTGCCCGTTACCACGCCAGGTTCCGAGGAATCGGACCTTCCGGACGTCGAGCAGGCCGTCGAGCGTGATCCCCGCGCTCGACCGAGACGAGTTCGGCGGTGTCGCGAGCACGCCGTCGTGGAGGAGGATCCCGCTCGGGCGTCCGTCCGCGAGCGAGAAGTAGTCGCCGTTCACCCCGACCGACGTCGCCTGAGTCGATTGGCGCCGCTGCATGGCCGAGAGCGTCTCCCGCAACACGACGGAGTCGTTCGAGAGCACGGGACGAAGCCGGTAGAGCGAGACCGGTCTCGGCCCTCGGACGATGTGGAGCGACACCGGGCCGTGGGGCGTGAACTGAACACCGGCCTCGTAGGTCACGCCGGGAAGGAGCTGCGTCGGTTGCGCTGCGGCTGGAGACGGCCATGCACCGAGGATGCCGAGCAGGGCAAGTGTGAATGCGACCAGAGTGGGACGCACGGCCCGTCGAGGGTACCCAAACCTTCGGGTGCATTTTGCAGGCATTTACAGGATCCGAATAGCGAGGCCCGCTGGGGGCCTCGTCGTTCGAAGGCAGATCAGGCGAAGACCTTGACTTCGCGGTACAGCGTGTCGCGCTGCACCGGAGTCTTCCCCATCGCCTTGATGAGGTGGACGAGTTCGTCGGTCGTGGTGCGATGGGTCGTGCCGGCGGCCGAGACGACGTTCTCCTCGATCATCACCGAGCCCATGTCGTCGGCGCCGAAGCCGAGGGCGACCTGACCGACCTTCATCCCCTGCGTCACCCACGAGGACTGGATGTGGGGGACGTTGTCGAGGTAGATGCGCGAGACCGCTTGCGTCAGCAGGTAGTCGAACGAAGTCGGGCGTGACTCCTCCGGGACCAGATCTTCGAGGCGATTGCCGTCGCGCTGGAACGTCCATGAGATGAACGCGCGAAAACCGTGCGTCTCGTCCTGGAGCTCACGGATCCTTCGCATGTGCTCGACTCGCTCCTCGAGCGTCTCGACGTGCCCGTACATCATCGTCGCGGTCGTCGACATCCCGAGTCGGTGCGCCTGTCTCATGACGTCGAGCCACTCGTTCGACTTCGTCTTCTTGGGCGCGATGATCTGCCGAACGCGATCGACGAGCACCTCGGCGCCGCCGCCGGGAATGGAGTCGAGCCCTGCGTCGCGCAAACGAGCGAGGGTCTCGGGGACGGTCAGCTTCGAGCGCCGGGAGATGTGCTGGATCTCGGGCGGCGAGAGCGCGTGCAGATGGATCCTGTAGCGGGCCTTGATCGACCGAAAGAGATCCTCGTAGTAGTCGATCCCGAGGTCGGGATGGTGGCCGCCCTGCATGAGGAGCCCGGTGCCGCCGATCGCGAGGGTCTCCTCGATCTTCTTGTAGATCACCGGCTTCGGGA
>DATIBA010000210.1:0-6816 GCA_035457765.1 Gaiellaceae bacterium | reverse complement strand
CGCAGCGCCTCGCGCCGAGAGACCAGGCCATCCGCATGGTCCTCTGCGATTTCCTCCGCCAGATACCGCTGGATCTCCGTCACAACTTTCGAGGAGGTACGGAGTGACGAAGGAAGCGGATTCCCACGACGTGGCTAGAGCAGGTGACGGCCGAAGTCGCGCTCGAAATCGCGCCAGACGCTGTGGATGTGCGTGCCGCTGTTCCGCGAGTTGTCGAACTCGAGCACGAAGGTGGGGCCTTGCAGCCGGTAGTAGTGCGGCACGCCTGGGCGCGTGCTGCCGGCCCACCCGAAGCGCGTGCGGTCGATTCCGGCCCGTTCGACCCGCGCGAGCGCCTTCCGCTCCATGGCCGGCGCGTAATTCGAGAGGTACGTGCGCACGATCTCGTGCACCCGCCTCTGTGCTCCGGAGGGAAGATCCCCTGTGAGTACGCCTACCCGTTCGAGCGGGCTCACCCGGACGGCGTTCTGTGTGACGTGGTCGGTCAGCGACTCCGACGAGAACACGACCCGCCTCCGGAGTGCGCGGTCGAGCGAGAGCACGATCTCCCGGGCCGCGTCCTCCTCGCGCGGCATCGTCCGAAAGCCCTTGGCGACCGAGCGATAGGTGCTTCCCGCCCGGGTGGGCCACGCCCCGAGGAAGAACGGCTCGGCGACAACGGTGTTCCCGACGATGGTGAAGTGCCGGGAGAGATGGTGCCCTTCGAGGCGCCACCCCCACGCGCGAGCGCCGGGTGTGCCGAAGACCGAGACGTAGTATCGGTCGGGGTCGAACGGGTCGCCGATGCCCGTGCTCATGCGCTGCAGCACGCCCTGGAGCGCCATGATGTCGAGCGCCTTGCGATAGCCGGCTGCCGAGCTGCTCGCCCGTAACATGGCGAGCGCAAGCCGTCGCTGCTCGCGCGACATCGTACCCAGGGGCAGACCGTTCCGCGGCACCGACGAGGGCACGGTCCAGTGCCAGCGGGTGCGCTCCTCGCTTCCGAAGGGGAAGGTCGCCCGGTCGCGCTCAACATGTGCGAGCGACCCGACGAAGGCGCGCGCAGCGGCTTCGACGGCCGCTCCGTCGGTTGGGGCGGCTCGTGCCGAGCGCACGCCGACGGCGAGCCCCGCAGCGCCCGCGGCAGCGAGCCGGAACGCGGCGGCGCGTGTGAGTCGTCGCTCGAGCTGGTCCTGATCCACGTCGAGCTCCCTTCGACGCGAAGCTAGCAGCAATCGTCCGCTTCAGCTCCCGCGCTCCAGCTTCACGCCGGAGGTCACGGACTCGAGTCCCGTCCCGGTGGCCCCACGAAACCTGACCGCCACGGACAGCGACCTGCGGAGCGGAAGTCCCGACTGATTTGCGTACCGCGGCAACGCGGTCGCGGAATCGTGACTCTTTCGTCACGCTGGGTGTGGATCAGCATGACGGCGAGCCGACTCGGCCGCACGCGACGTCACACAACCATCGAATCCGTGACCTGCGTGCCAACCCGCCCGGATCCGAACAAATGAGGGGCTCAGGGCCGAAGGACACCTGTCGGTGGACAGAGCACTACGATCCAGTCATGGCTGACGAGAGGCGAGCGGGGTTCATCGCCGGTGGCCCGCGCCGAGCACGGAACGAAGGAGAAGGTTTCTGGGCCTTCCTGCGCGACTGGATCGCGAGTCTCTTCAGGGCGGATCGCAGGATGTGAACTCAGGAGCGGTTGAGCCCCGCCGACGACGTCTCGAGTGACGGCAGTGCCCTTCCCTTCTGGCGCTACAGTCGCTTCGTCGTGCCACTGCGAATCCTTCTCCGGCCCGGCGCTTGAATACAGGCGTTTCCACGAGCAGTTGGCGCTCGTGATCTGGTCGATCGCTACGAGCATCGCTACTTACCGCGCGATGGCAACCTCCGCCCTCTAGTCCTGATCGTCTGCCTCGAGCTCCCGCTCCTCGATCCGCAGTAGCTCGCGATCGCTCCGCATCTGGTCCCCTGCCAATGGGTAGCGTGGAACCCGTCGCAAGTCCGGGCCAAACCACCGGTTCGGCCCGCATCCCTGCCGCTTGAGCGTCCTACCCTCCGAAGTAGAGACGGCGACCCAGGAGAGCAAGGGATGGATGTCAAAGGCGCAAAGGCGCTGAGCGAGCGCCTCGCAGAGGCGGCACGCAATGTTGATTTGCCTCCGTCGAAAGCGGTGGACTCGGTAGACACCTCCGCCAGTGCGTCAGAGGTCGCCGACACAACGGCGAAGGGGTAAAGGGAGACGGCGTATTCCTCCCGAGACCGGCGAAGCCACATTCCGGTAGCCACAAGTTTCGTGGCCTCCGCGCATCTCTCTAGCGGGGGAGGTAACGCCCGGTTACGGGGCGGTGACCGGCCGGCCAAGCCGCGGTCGGCGCCCCAAATCGGGTCGCATGCTTCCGCTCGTCGCGGCCGTGGTGGCGCTCTGGAAGGCTGAGGTCGAGATCGCCGGCTAGCCGCGCGAGTTGGCGATTCTCTGAGGCTTGCGGCCGGCCGTTGTCACTCTCGGCGAAATCTCGGTGTGCGGCTGCGGTCGCTCGCGCCTGCGCGGTCGAGCTCGAGCTCGCGGAGCTCAACTCGGCGAATCTTTCCCGTGAGTGTCTTCGGCAGCTCGAGTACGAATTCGACACGACGCGGGTAGGCGTACGCGGAGAGGCGTTCGCGAACGTGGCCCTTGATCTCGTCGGCGAGAGCCTCCGACGGCTCGTATCCGTCTGCGAGGACAATGAACGCCTTCACGACGTTTCCCCGGAGTTCGTCGGGCGACGCAACGACTGCCGCCTCACGAACAGCGGCATGCTCGAGGCACGCCGATTCGACCTCGAACGGGCCGATCCTGTAACCCGCCGCGATGATCACGTCGTCGGCGCGTCCGACGTACCAGATGTAGCCATCCTCGTCCTGGACGGCAGCGTCCTTCGTGTGGAACCACTCACCGCCGAAGGACTCCGCGCTCGCTTCGTCGTTGCCCCAGTAGCCGAGCGGATAGTGCGGGTTCGAGCGGGCGCGGAGACAGATCTCGCCTCGCTCTCCCTGCGGTACGGGCTGCTCGTCCTCGTCGAGGAGCTGCACGTCCCAGCCCGGCATCGGCTTGCCCATCGAGCCCTCACGCACGTCAAGGAACGGGTAGTTCGCGACGAGGGGATACGACTCGGTCAGGCCGTAGTAGTCGAGCACGGTCACGCCGTACTGCTCCCGAAACCAGCGGATTGCCTCTGGATTCAGCGGCTCTCCCGCCGAGCACACGCGGCGGAACACTTGCGGATAGCGTGTCCCTGCATCCTCGACCGCCATCATCGAGCGCATTGCCGTCGGCGTCGTGAACACGTTGGTCACCGAGTGCCGGCTCAAGAAGTCGAGCTGCTTGTGCGGATCGAAGCCGCCCTCACGCCGGTAGACGCACTGCAGCGCGCCGAGCCGCCAAGGACCGAGCAACGGTGCGATTCCTGCGGCCCAGGCCCATTCGCCCATCCCGTGAAAGCGCTCGCCCTCCTGTAGCTCGTGGCAGTAGCGGAACTCCTCGTGGCCGAGGATGTAGCGGTGCGCGTGGACGATCCCCTTCGCGAGCCCGGTCGTCCCGGACGTGTAGTAGAGCTGTGCCGGGTCGTCTGCAGCGGTGTCGGCACAAACGAGGTCCGCCGGGGCGGCTGCCAGGGTGTCGGGCGCGAGCACGAGCGTGTCGGGTACCCACGGTCGTTCGAAGCGCGGTGCGTTGCCGGGGTCGGTCACGAGCAGCTTCGCGCCCGAGTCCGAGAGCCGATGCTCGATCCCGTCGTCGCCATACAGCACGGACATCGAGAGCAGGATCGCGCCGAGCTTCCAGACTCCGAAGAAGATCGCAGCCGCCTCGGGGGTCGGCGGCAGCACGACCGCAACCCGGTCGCCCTGCGTGACACCACATGCGGCGAGCGTGTGGGCCGCCTGGTTTGCCAGGTCCTGCAGCTCGCCCCACATGAGCTCACGGATCGAGCCGTCGAAGCTCTCCCAAACCATCGCCGGCTTGTCCCGCGCGTGCTTGTCGCAGACGTCGGCGGCGATGTTGTACCGCGCCGGCACCTCCCACCGGTGACCTGCTCTGATCTCGTCGTAGGTCATCGAGCTCATCGCTACCCAACCAGCCTAGCCATGTCTTTCGCGGCTCCGCGGGTCCCTGGGGGTCGAGTGCATGACGCTCGGAATGAGAAGAACTCGAGCTACCCGAGCTCGCCGGTGGCCCCGATCACCGTTCTCGGAACCGTGGCTATCGCACAGCGCGAGATGTCGTCCAATCAGACACCCTCCACGTCGATGCCCGAGTAACGAGCCCGGTCGTGCGTAGTTCGATGAACGTCGCTCGGGGAGTGCACCGATGCTCCTATGCAGGGGCGCTTCTACGATCGGTTCCGTGGACACAGCTCCACTGCTGAGCGCAGAGCCTCGCGAACCCATCGAACGGCTCTTCAGGGATCTGCGTTCGCGACCAGAGGGGCTCGCCGACCGCGAAGCTGCTCGCCGGCTCGTCGCTTACGGCGGGAACGAGCTGACGCGTCGGGGTGGCCGACGCTGGCTCAGAGAGCTCGTGAAGCAGTTCGTCCATCCACTTGCGCTGCTTCTGTGGGCCGCCTCGATCCTGGCCGTCATCGGAGTCTCTTGGGTGCTCGGCGCGGCGATTGCGCTCGTGGTCGTCCTCAACGCGATCTTCGCCTTCTGGCAGGAGCGGCAGGCGGAGCGCGCGACGGAGGCACTTCGGGAGTACCTCCCGGTTCAGGCAGCCGTTCTCCGAGACGGGCACCGACAGCTGATCGACGCGCGCATGCTCGTTCCGGGTGACGTTCTGCTGATCGCAGAAGGCGATCGGATCTCGGCCGACGCGCGCCTTCTCGAGGGCGCGCTGGACGTCGACATCTCGACCTTGACGGGAGAATCGCAGCCAGTCCTGCGCGCGCCTCACCTCCACGACCCGACCGGCCCGTTGCTCGAGGCACGGGACCTCGTCTTCAGCGGCACGGCGTGCATCAGCGGCGAGGGGAAGGCGCTCGTCTACGCGACGGGCATGCAGACGGAGCTGGGTCGGATCGCGGCTCTCACCGAGCGGGTGGAGGTCGACGAGAGCCCGCTCGAGGGACAGGTCCGGCGCGTCGCGTGGCTCATCACCCTCGTTGCGGTCGGTGTCGGGCTCGCGTTCCTTCCGCTCGGGATGGTCGCTGCGGGCCTCCCCGCAGACGATGCCACCGCGTTCGCAATCGGGTTGATCGTGGCCAACGTCCCCGAGGGGCTGCTGCCCACGATAACGCTCGCGCTGGCAGTGGCGGTAGCCGCGCTCGCTCGTCGCGGCGCGCTCGTCAAGCGACTGAGCGCCGTGGAGACGCTCGGATCGACGACCGTGATCTGCACGGACAAGACAGGGACGCTGACCGAGAATCGCATGCGCGCTGCCCGGATCTGGACACCGCTCGGCGAGCTCGATCTCGAGGGTGGTGCCGATCCACCGCTCGCCGTGGCGGGAAGTCCGGTGCTCGGGCTCCTCGGACGCACCTTGGCGGCCTGCAGCACGGCGGAGCTCGCACCGGAACGCACCGGCAAGTCGCGCGGAGAAGCCACTGAGATCGGTCTGCTCGAGGCGGCCCGAACTCTCGGGATCGACGTGGACGTCGCGCGACGAGAGCACGCTCGACGGAAGCTGTATCGATTCGACTCGAAGCTGCGTCTCATGTCGACCGTCGACGAGCGCGCGGACGGGAGCCTGACGGTGCATGCGAAGGGAGCGCCGGAGGAGATCCTGCTGCGCTCGACGGAGATAGGCGGCCCGGACGATCATGTTCCGCTCACCGCCGATGCACGCGAGGAAGTACTCGACGTGCTCGAGCGCTACGGAGTGCTCGGTCTCCGCGTGCTCGCGGTGGCCAGACGACGCCTGCCCGAGGGTGTCGAGCCGCCGGAGCAACGGGAGGACGCGGAGAGCGACCTCTGCCTCCTGGGTCTCGTGGCACTGTTCGATCCTCCGCGGCCCGAGGTCGCCGACGCGGTCGCTGCCTGCCACTCGGCCGGGATACGCATCGCCGTCGTCACGGGCGACTACGGGCCGACGGCGGCCGAGATCGCACGGCGTGTCGGAATCGCGACCGATGGCGCCGCCGTCGTCACGGGGGACGAGCTCGACCGGATGAGCGAGTCGGAGCTCGATCACCTTCTGCGCGAGGACAGGGAACTCGTGTTCGCGCGCACATCGCCCGAGGCGAAGCTCAGGATCGCCGACGCGTTACGAGCAGAGGGTCACGTGGTCGCCATGACCGGCGATGGTGTGAACGACGCGCCCGCACTGCGCCGAGCCGACATCGGCATCGCAATGGGTTCTACCGGAACGGAAGTCGCACGCGAGGCGGGAACGATGATCCTCACGGACGACAACTTCGCGACCATCGTTGCTGCCGTCGAAGCTGGGCGTCAGGTCTTCGACAACATCCGCAAGTTCATCCTCTACATCTTCGCGCACGCGACCCCTGAGGTCGTGCCGTTCCTTGTGTTCGCCCTGAGTGGAGGCACGATTCCGCTTCCTCTGACCGTCATGCAGATCCTTGCGATCGATCTCGGCACGGAGATCCTTCCGGCGCTTGCGCTCGGACGCGAGCGAGCCGAGCCCGGCTTGATGCAACGCCCTCCACGATCGCGGAAGGAGGGCGTCATCACCGCGCCGATGCTCTACCGCGCGTGGGTCTTCCTCGGGTTGATCGAAGCCGCGCTCGTTCTCGGCGGGTTCTTCTTCGTGCTCTGGCAGGCGGGATGGAGCAGCGGCGCCGATGTCTCGTCGGGCTCGTCCTTGAACGATCCCTATGTGGAGGCGACGACGATGAC
>DATIBA010000209.1:0-2199 GCA_035457765.1 Gaiellaceae bacterium | reverse complement strand
CTCGTGCTCGGATCGGCGGCAGCGGTCAACGGCGTCCTCCATGCAAACGGCCACCCACTACTCCGGATCCTCTGGGCGAAAGGAGAGGCCGACTTCCAGCACGACTACGAGAAGTGGAACGCCTTCTCGCGCGTGACCGTCGACGATTTCACGCACGGCCCCTCCGGCCCGTCGGGCGTCGGCCTCTCGAGAGCGCTGCCGACCGAGACGCGCGTCGAGGAGCTCGGCATGGTCATCGACAGCAACGCCGCCACGTCGCTGACCCGGTACACGGGCGACCCGACCCAGACGGACCACTTGCGCTACGACATCTCCAACCTCGCCCACTTCGCGCTCGCCGACGCCGATGTCCTCGTCGTCGGCGTTGGTGGGGGACGCGACGTTCTCTCCGCGCTCGAGTTCGAGCCGAGATCGGTCACGGGCGTCGAGATCAACGGGAACATCCTCGAGATCACGAACGGGGTGTACGGCGACTACACCGGCCATCTCGACCGCGATCCGCGTGTGACCTTCGTCGAGGACGAGGCGCGCAGCTATCTGACGCGAAACGACGACACGTACGACCTCATCCAGATCTCGCTGATCGACACGTGGGCGGCTTCGTCGGCCGGCGCCTACGCCCTGACCGAGAACTCCCTCTACACAACGCGTGCCTTCGACGTCTTCCTCGACCGGCTCGCACCGGGTGGGATGCTCTCCGTGTCACGCTGGTACACGATTCCCGGACGCGAGCGGCCGCTCGAGGCATACCGTGCGGTCGCGCTAGCAGCCACGGTGCTGAAGGAGCGGGGTGCCGTCGATCCGCGCGACCACCTCCTCGTG
Source organism: Gaiellaceae bacterium (assembly GCA_035457765.1). Taxonomy (GTDB): domain Bacteria; phylum Actinomycetota; class Thermoleophilia; order Gaiellales; family Gaiellaceae; genus GMQP-bins7. The sequence goes on along the minus strand of DATIBA010000209.1, from coordinate 1,377 downwards.
TACCACTCGCCGCCGAACGGGGCTGGAGCGAGCGGCATGACGTTGCTCGTGAGCGCGGAGCCGCTCTCGGACGAGACGTTCGCGGCCATCTCCCGTGAGGCCGCGAAGCTGGGCTTCACGCCGGTGTTGACCCCGACCGAGGCGATCGACGAGCAGTTCGCAGCACTCGCCTCTCCGGATGGGCCGGGTCAGGCGATCGCCGCCTTCGACGCCGACATCTCCGCGCCCACCGACGATCGGCCCTTCTTCTTCCAGATGGCCGACCTCGGCACACTGCTCGGAGGCGCAGGCTTCTCGAGGGACGACTCGACGCGCCCGGTTCTCGTCCTGAGCCTGCTCGCGCTGGCGATTCTCGGCATGACGGTCGCCTTCATCGTCGTCCCGCTCCTCGTGAGCACGAGCTCTCGCGCCCACCGGGGCATGACGCCGTTCTACGTCTACTTCGCGGGCATCGGGCTCGGCTTTCTCCTGATCGAGATCGCCCAGCTGCAGCGGCTCAGCATCTTCCTCGGTCACCCGACGTACGCCCTCACCGTCGTGCTCTTCTCGCTGCTCGTCTCGAGCGGAATCGGGAGCATGGTGAGCAACCGCGTCACCGACCCGGGTCGGCCGAAGCTCACGCTCGTCCCAGTAGGAGCACTCGTCGCCACGGTCGCCGTGTTCGGGCTCCTCACGCCCGAGATCATCGAGCACATGGACGGCGCGACCACACCGCTGCGGATCGCGACTGCGGTCGCGATCCTCGTGCCTTGCGGCCTGCTGATGGGCATGGCGTTCCCCATCGGCATGCGCGCCGCCTCCTCTCGTCCGGGAGCGCCGACGGCCTTCCTCTGGGGCATCAACGGCGCGACGTCGGTCTGCGCGTCGGTCTTCGGCGTCGCGATCGCCGTCTTCTACGGGATCTCGGCCTCCTACGCGACCGGGGTCGGTGCGTACGCGGTCGCTGCCGCGGCTCTGGTCGTCATCGTGCGCCTGCAGATTCGCGCCGCCGTCGCCGTCGGCCCAGACGAGGAGGACGCGACGACGAAGAAGCCGGTGCCCGCGGCAGCCTAGATCCCCTCGGCCCGTGGCCAGGGGTGGGCGCGCAGGACGTCCTCGTCCAGTTCGACCCCCCAACCCGGCCCAGTCGGAACCCGAAGCTCGCCACCCGAGATCTCCGGCGCACTGGAGACGAGCTCGTCCCGCCACGGCACGTCGTCGACGTCGTACTCGAGGATCCGCGCGTTCGGGATCGCCGCGCACCACTGCGCCGCGATGAACGTGGCGAGGTGCGAGTAGTAGTTGTGGGGTGCGCAGTTTACCTCGAACGTCTCGGCGAGGTCGGCGATCTTCTTGGCCTGGTGGAAGCCGTTCCAGATCACGTCCACGGACGCGACG
>DATIBA010000208.1:0-5415 GCA_035457765.1 Gaiellaceae bacterium | reverse complement strand
GACAGTTCGGTCCGAAGCGTGAGGAGATCGTGAGGGGCATGGGCGGGACGGTTCGCTCTGCGGACCTCTACGAGGCTCCGATCGTCGAGGTTCTCGCGGGCGTGCGAGCGTAGAGGACGGCGCGGGGCCCCTCTTCGAGGGGCCCCGCCGCCCGCAGGGCCGAGTCAGCCGCGGAGCTCCGCCAGGCGCTGCTCGAGAAAAGCGGCACTCCGGGTCGGAGTGGACGAGCTCGAGCGCCCTGCGAGAGGCTGCGCGCTCCTACCTCATCGCTTCCCCTTCGTGGAGCTTGGTCACCTCGTTGGCGAGCGGCAGGGCGAGGAAAGGACATCCCTCACCGAACGACGACCGAAGAACTGCTTTACATATTCCGATATGGGTATATAATGGCCACATGGCGCGAGCAGCCACGACAGCAGACGCGTTCAACGCGGTGGCCGAGCCCCGGCGGCGACAGATCCTGGACGTCCTCGCCGGCGGGGAACGTCCCGTGAACGACCTCGTGCGCACGCTCGGGCTCGCGCAGCCACAGGTCTCCAAGCACTTGCGGGTGCTCCGCGAAGTTGGTGCGGTCGACGTTCGTGACGAAGGACGGCAGCGGCTGTACCGGGTGAACGGGCATGCGCTCAAGCCCATCCACGACTGGGTGAAGGACTATGAGCGCACGTGGTCGGAACGGTTCGACGAGCTCGACGTCGTGTTGGAGGAACTCAAGGAAAAGGAGGCAGGAGATGGCAGCAGTGAGTAGCGGGACCGCGACGGTGACGCTTCCCACGGATGAGCAGATCCTCATCACGCGGGAGTTCGATGCGCCAAAGCACCTGGTGTGGAAGGCGTGGACGACGCCCGAGCTCGTGAAGCGCTGGTGGCACGCGAACCGCGGTGAGATGACCGTCTGTGAGATCGACCTGCGGGTCGGCGGCAGTTGGCGGTACGTGATGGTGACGCCCGATGGGTTCGAGGTCGGTTTCCATGGCGAGTACCGCGAGATCGTGCAGAACGACCGGCTCGTGTCGACCGAGGTCTACGAGGGCATTCCGGACGCGGAAGAGCACGCCGCGATCGACATTCTGACGCTCACCGAGGTCGGTGAGCGCACGATCCTCGCGGTTCTCGTCGAGCACCCGACCAAGGAGGGTAGGGACGCCCACATCAACTCCGGGATGGAGGCGGGCATGCAAGACGCGATGGACCTCCTGGAGGGGGTCGCGAGCTCGCTTCGTTGACACCGCCGCGCTCACGGACCACCGGGACGCGCTCCCGGTGGTCCGGTCGTCTGGAGATGTGCGAGGAGGCCGTCCAGTGGGGGCGGCACACGCGCGAGGTCGAGCGCCTCGACGAGTAGGGCCGCCGACTGGATCTTCCGGCCGCTGTGCGTGCCGATGAACCGCCGGAGTTGCTCCTCCGTGGGCCGCCCTCTCCATGCGGGCTGTCGCTGGAAGGTGCGGAACGGTCCGAGGTCGCCCTGGGCGTCGATGACCCGTTCCACCGCGGAGGCGCCGAGCGCGCGGATCAGCTCGTCCTCGAGGTCCGCGACGCACACGTAGAAGCCGAGCGATTCCATGCGGGACCGCGTGAGGTTCGTTCCGAAGCCGGCTCGTTCGAGGGCACGCCTGAAGTGACCCGCCTCTCCTGCGTCACAGAGCCCGGCCAGCTCGACGCCGAGCCCCCGAGGGCCGAGCGCACCGAGGAAGACTCCGATAGCTTGCGCACCCCCCATCGCGACGACCGAAATGCCCTCTGCGTCGAGATCCCGACCCCGGCGCCGCGCCAGCGCTGCGAGCGCGAGCTGGTCGCTGACACCCTCGACGAGCACGACCGCGCGTGCAGATGACATCTCATGAAAGGAGTGCACTCGTGAGTCTCACTCAGTACTACACGGCGACGTCTCTCGACGGCTTCATCGCCGACCCCGACAACTCGCTGGGCTGGTTGTTCACGCGCGCGCAGGAGGCCGGTGGGCCGCTGAACTACGCTGATTTCATCGCTGACGTCGGCGCGCTCGCAATGGGGTCGACGACCTACGAATGGATTCTCGACCACGAGTTCGCAGACAAGGATCCGTCGGACTGGAAGTGGCCGTACGACATTCCGTGCTGGGTCTTCACGCACCGGCAGCTGACCGTCGTCCCGGACGCGCGCGTGGAGTTCACGAGTGCGGACATCGCGAGCGTGCACGCGGAGATGAGCGCCGCCGCGAGTGGCCGGAACGTCTGGATCGTCGGCGGGGGCGACCTCGTCGGGCAGTTCGCCGATGCCGGTCTGCTGGACGAGGTGATCGTCTACATCGCGCCGGTGACCCTGGGTGGAGGCGCGCCGCTGCTGCCGCGCCGGATCGAGCTCCGTCTGGACGAGCTCGGACGAAACGGCGACTTCGCCTGCGCCAGGTACTCGGTCGTCCGGAACACATCGGAGCGATGAGTTCACCGGTCTGGCCGGTGCTGGAGACGAGCGAGCCAGCTATCGAGTCCCGGACGAGTTCGGGTACGCGTTGAACTGTCACCGTGGATCCTGTCGGGCCGCGACCGGGTTCGGCGTTCAGGCCATGGCAGATACAGAGCGGGAGAAGCTCGAGGTCGTCGAGGCTCGTAATCTGCTGCTGATCGTCGGAGAGGTGGATGCGAACCACACGCGGTGTGCGTCGTGTGGCTGCTGCGATCCGTAAGCTCGCGTTCGGTCAGTCCGTACTCTCGCGCGCGGGCTGACCGTCCGCCTCGAAGAGACCGGTCTGGTATGCGAGTACGACCGCCTGAACACGGTCGCGGAGGTTGAGCTTCTGGAGGATGTGCGTGACGTGCGTCTTGACGGTGGTCTCGCTGATGTAGAGCTCGTTCCCTATCTCGGCGTTCGAGAGGCCACGAGTCAGCAAGCGGAAGACATCTCGTTCGCGCTCACTGAGCTCCTCGAGCTCCTTCGGAGGAGAAGGGCGCGGCATGCGGGCAAACTTCTGGATCACGCGTCTTGTGATAGTCGGCGAGAGGAGCGCCTCCCCGTCGGCGACCGTGCGGATCGCTGCGATCAGCTGTTCGGGAGAGTCGTCCTTGAGGACGAAGCCGCTCGCACCGGCTCTCAGCGCCTCGAAGACGTATTCGTCGAGGTCGAACGTCGTGAGAATCAGGATCCGCGCGGCGTTGTCGGCTGCGAGGATGCGCCGGGTCGCCTGAAGACCGTCCAGCTCGGGCATGCGGATGTCCATCAGCACGACGGAGGGATGGAACCGCGCGGTCTTGTCGACGGCCTCGAGCCCGTTGCTCGCCTCCGCCACCACTTCGATGTCCTCCTCGCCGGCGAGCAGCATGCGAAAGCCGGCGCGGACCATCGACTGGTCGTCGGCGACGAGGACACGAATCGTCATCGTTCGTCCTCGCTGAGCGGGAGGCGTGTATGGAGGACGAAGCCGCCGTCCGTGGCGGTTCCCGCGGTCATCCTGCCGCCATAGATCTTGACCCGCTCCCGAACGCCGACGAGCCCGTGGCCGAGGCCGTCGTTCGTCGCGCTGCCGTCGCCGTTGTCACGTACCTCGATCTCCAGCCCGTCCGGCCGATACCGGACCGTCACGTCCGCGTCGCTGGCGTGCGCGTGCTTGAGAGCATTGGTCAGGCCTTCCTGAACGATGCGATACGCAGAGAGGTCGACTCCTCGTGGGAGCGGGAACGGGTCCCCGTCGACGTGCAGCTCGACCGGGAGGCCGGCGCGGCCGATCTCGTCGAGCAACGAGTCGAGGCCGTCGAGCCCAGGCTGAGGCAAGAGCTCGGCCTCGTCTCCTTCACGGCGCATTGCCGCGAGAAGACGGCGCATCTCGGCAAGCGCTGTCCGGCCGGCCCGCTCGACGCCTCTGAGCGCATCCCGGTCCTCGGCCTGTGCATCCGGGAGCTTGTGCCTGACGGCGCCTACCTGGAGCACCATCACGCTGACCGCGTGGGCGACGATGTCGTGGAGCTCCCGGGCGATCCGCGCGCGCTCCTCTGCCACCGCAACGCGTGCGGCTGCCTCGCGTTCTCGCTCGGCGTGTGCAGCGCGCTCTTCCGCCGCTTCGGCCTGCTCGGCACGCTCACGCAGCGCGTAGCCCGCGACCCAGGCGACCACGAACCGGAGAGGAATGAAGACGAGGTCGCTGACCGTCTCACCCGGGATGTTGTAGACGACGATCACGATTCCGACCAGCGTGATGATCAGGCCCGCACCTGCCTTCAGCGGATTCCGCAGGTTCCCGAGCAGAAACGCGCTTGCCAGCCCGACGATGCTGAGGCTGCCGACGAACGCGAGTAGCACTCCGTCGGCGAACGAGATCGCCGCGGCCAAGAGCCAGTAGGCAGCCGGAGCGGCGAACGGAAAGCGCCGGCGTGCGAGCAGGAGCAGTACGAGAACGCCCACCGTGGGTATCGCGATCCCGAGCGTCGTGGGCGGCGCTGCCGGCGAGTGGCGTCCGACGACGAGCTCGAGCATGCCCGCGACCGCGAGGAACGCTATGAGCAGCTCGAACCAGTATTCGCGCGCTACGTATCGGATCCGGCTCACGCGCTGAACGTACCGCACGCTCTGATGAGGCGCCTCCTACCCGAGTAGGAGCCGGAATCGTCGAGTTGTCGGAGCTCGATTCCGGCCTTCGGACGAGGCGCTGTGCGCAACCGCCTCCTAGCGTCGCGGCATGTGGTCAATCCCGATGAAGGAGGAGTCATGAGCGTCTCACTGACGCACGAAGCATTTCCCTCGCGCGCCGACGCCGCGGTCTCAGTGGAGATCCCCCAGCTCGGGAAGCGCGGGATCTTCAAGATCTGGGCGGCCGCCGCGCTCCCGATGGCAGTACTCGCCTGGCTCGTCGCGCCCGTGCTCGCCGACCGGTTTGCCGGCGAGGGGCACGTGCCGATGGCGAAGGCGCTGATCGTGTCCCTCGCGATCGGCATGGTGTGGCAGTTCGTCCTCGTTGCGACTCTCGTCGGTCGCGAACAGGGGACCCTCCGCTGGTCGACGGTCCGCGAGGCGCTCTGGCTCCGCTCTCCGCGGAGCCCGCGCAGCGGCCGCGTCGGCGGTCGGATCTGGCTGATCCTGATCCCGCTCATCCTCGCGTTCACCTTCGCGCAGGAGCTGGTCGCGGTCGTGCCGGCGCCCGAGGACCGGGAATTCGCCACGCTCCTCGAGTCGGACGCCGGCAAGGCGTTCCTGGACGGGGCTTTCGGCTGGTACGCCCTCATCCTCGTGTTCTTCATCTTCAATACCGTGCTCGGCGAGGAGCTCCTGTTCCGCGGGTACCTCCTTCCGCGCATGAACGGCGCCTTCGGGCGCGGCGACTGGGTGGCGAACGGCCTGCTCTTCGCCGGCTACCACCTGCACGTGCCGTGGGCGATCCCGGGGACGCTCCTCGAGATGTTCACCACCGCGTACCCGACGAAGCGGTATCGGAGTGCGTGGATCGGGATC
>DATIBA010000207.1:0-10174 GCA_035457765.1 Gaiellaceae bacterium | reverse complement strand
CCTCGTTCCGCTCGCTCGTGATCGCGGCGAAGGCGATCGTGATGAACCTGCTGTCGGTGGCCGCCGCCTACGGTGTCGTGGTCGCGGTCTTTCAGTGGGGCTGGGGCGAGAACCTGCTCGACTTCAACTCGAACGGCGGGGTCGCGGCCTGGCTCCCGATGTTCCTGTTCGTGATCCTGTTCGGGCTCTCGATGGACTACCACGTGTTCATCCTGAGCCGGGTGCGCGAGTACTACGATCGCGGGCTCGACACGGAGCATGCGGTCGCGAAGGGGATCAAGTCGACCGCCGGTGTCGTCACGAGCGCCGCAGTCGTGATGGTTCTCGTGTTCGGTGTGTTCGCCCTCATGCCGCTCCTCGACATGAAGGAGATGGGCATCGGCCTCGCCGCCGCGATCCTGATCGACGCGACGATCGTCCGGGCCGTGCTCCTGCCCGCGACGATGAAGCTGCTCGGCAAGTGGAACTGGTACCTCCCGACGTGGCTCGCATGGCTCCCCAGCCTCGAGCACGAGCGGACTCCCGAGCCTGCGCCGCAGCAGGCGTAGGACAACCCTCGAAACGCCCCGGTCGCCGAACGGCGGCCGGGGCGTTTCCGTGCCTAGGACTCCGCCCGACGGAGGCGCTCGAGCTTCTCGCGCGTCTCGGGGTCGAGGCGGTCGCCGACACGGCTCCCGGCACCGGTCTGTTCGCGCTCGGTGTGGATGACCGGCTCGAGATCCGCCAGGAAGCTGCTCGAAGCGAGCTTGCGCACCTCCTGACCGGACGTTCTGCGCACGAGCGAGTCCGACGAGACGACGCAGACGCGCTGGTCCGACCGGCTCTCCGCCGCAAGACGCTCGATGACATCGTCGGCATGAGCCGAATAGCGAACCGAGAGCGGGCCGATCACCCTGTCCTCCCCGACACCGTCGAAGACGACGACGCCGCGGACGCCCCGGCCGGCGACGAAGCTCGCGAGCGCGTCGATCAACTCGTCGCGCTCCTTGAACTTCCCTGCGTGCAGCAGGTTGTAGCCATCGAAGAGGTAGAGCGTCGGATCAGCCATGGCTCGTTCGCTGTCGACGCGCCTCGTAGAGCAGGACGGCCGCCGCGACGCTGACGTTCAGCGAGCCGATCTTCCCGGCGAGCGGGATCGCGATGACTCCGTCGCAGGTCCTGCGGACGAGCGGCCGGACACCCTTCCCCTCGGCGCCGAGAACGAGCGCGACCCCACCTGCGAGATCGGAGTCCCAGAGCGCGATCGTCCCCGCGGAGTCGGCGGCGTAGGCCCAGAGCTCGTTCCCCTTGATGTCGGCAAGGTAGCGGGCGAGGTTCGGGACGACCGCGATCGGAAGATGCTCGACCGCTCCCGCCGACGCACGGCAGACGGCCGGGGTGACCCGAACCGAGCCGTGCGCCGGTAGGACGACTCCCGTGGCGCCCGCTCCCTCGGCACTGCGGGCGACGGCGCCGAGGTTGTGGGGGTCGGTCACCTGGTCGAGGCAGACGATCAGGGGGCTCGCCGATCCCGCGAGCGAGTGGGCGTCCGCATAGCGAAACGGCTCGCACCAGGCGACGATGCCCTGGTGATCGCGCGTGCCGGCAGCCTCCGTGAGAAGGCGCTCGGGCTTGACGTGTGGGCGTGGCCCCGCGTCGAGCCACGGGATCTGACCCGCGGCACGCTCGGTGACCCACGTTTCGAGCACCTGGCGCGGTCCACGGTAGAGCTCGCGCGCGGCATTCCGGCCGTAGACGAGCTCCCTCGTCACCGGCGACGGACGAGGCGGAAGCCTGCGGCTTCGTCTCGCACTTCCCAGCCGAGAGCGTCGATCTCCGCGCGCAGACGATCGGACTCGTCGAAGTCACGGGCAGCGCGCGCCTCCTGACGTCGGCTCGCGAGCAGGACGACGTCCGCCGGAGCTTCGTCCTCCGACGCCAGAGACTGGAGCCCGAAGACGCCGAGCGCCCTGCGAAGCAACTCGTGATCGCGCCACTCGTGCATGACGGCGAGCGCCGCCGGGGTGTTGAAGTCGTCGTCCAACTCGGCGGCGAAACGATCCCACGCGTCCGTGGGCGCCGGTTCGCTCGGGCCCCGGAATACCTCGCGAAACCCCTCCGCGCGCGCAGCCGCTCCCTCCATCACCCCATCGGAGAAGTCGACCGGCTTGCTCCAGTGCCCGGTGAGGTGGAAGACGAGCAGCACCTCGCGACCCCAGACGTCGAGCACGTTGCGCAGGGTCACGACGTTGCCGAGCGACTTCGACATCTTCTCGGCGTCGAGCTCGAGCATGCCGTTGTGCATCCAGACGCGCGCGAAGGGATGGCCGAGGCCCCTCGACTGCGCGAGCTCGTTCTCGTGGTGCGGAAACCGGAGATCCATCCCACCTCCGTGAATCTCGAACTCCGGCCCGAGGAACTTCTCCGCCATCGCCGAGCACTCGATGTGCCAGCCGGGCCGGCCGGGCCCCCACGGCGAGTCCCAGGCCACGTCCTCGTGCGACTTCTGGGACTTCCAGAGAGCGAAGTCGCGCTGGTCTCGCTTCAGCGAGCTCTCCTCCTGCGCGGTCATCTCTTCGAGCTTCGCTCCCGAGAGCCGTCCGTAGTCGGGAAAGCTCGCAACCTTGAAGTAGACGTCCCCGTTTGCGGCGTAGGCGAGACCCTCGCCGACGAGCGCTTCGATGAAAGCGACGATCTCCGGAATGGTCTCCGTTGCCCGCGGTTCGAGATCCGGGCGTCCGAGCCCCAGGTCGTCCGTGTCCTCATAGAACCAGGCCGTCGCACGCTCGGACAGCTCACGGCTCGGAATCCCCAGTTTCGCGGCCTCCGCGTACACCTTGTCGTCGACGTCCGTGATGTTGTGGACGAGCGTCACGTCGTAGCCGGTGGTGCGGAGCCAGCTGCGGATCCACATCGCGACTACGAAGGGCCGGGAGTTGCCGACGTGGATTCGCTGATACACGGTGGAACCGCAGACGTACATGCGGATGGGGCCCGGCGGCGGTGGGAGTTCGACGTGGGAACGCGTCAGCGTGTCGTAGAGGCGCACCGGCCGATCGTAGTCAGGTCGTGCGGGCGAGCGCCTCCCTGCGCGGAAGCGCGGCGACGACGGCCCAGAGCTCGGGGCCCGTCGTCGCACCGGTGAGCGTCAGTCGCAGCCAACGGAGGTCGCCTCCCGCCGCCTTCAGCTCGCGAACGATCGCGCGCGCCTCCTCCGGCGTGAGCCGGTCGGGGGCAGGCTCGCGGAGCTCGACGAACCGGTCGAGCGTCGGTCGTGCGTCGGTCGGCACCTGCGCCGACGCCGGCTCGAGAACGAGGCGCGAGTACTCGCGGGCCTCGACGAGCGAGCGGGCACCGCGAAGCACGGGCACCACCTCCACGGGCGCGTCGGCGGCCACGGCCAGCTCTTCGTCGGACATCGCTGCGATCGCATCGATCGCGAGGCGGCGAAGCCGGGCCAGATCGAGGTGGACGTCGTGCTCGGGCAGGTCGAGCTCTTCCAGATACGCGCGGACGGCTCGTGCCGGAAAGCCCTCCTCGCGCAGCTCCGCGATCGACGAATGTCCGTGCCGCTTCGAGAGCTTCTTCCCGTCCGCGCCCAGCACGAGGCCGTGGTGGATCACCTCCGGCAGCTCGCCTCCGATCGCGCGGGCGATGCGCCGTTGGAGCTCGAGGTTGGGCCGGTGGTCGTTCCCACGGACGACATGGGTGATCCCGAGCTCGAGATCGTCCGCGACCGAGGCGAGCTGGTACGTCGCCGAGCCGTCGGCGCGCAGCAGTGTCGTCCCGTGCCGTCCGAGCCGAACCGATCCGTCCGGATCCCGCTCGGCGGCGCCCGACGCGAGCGCAGCGGAAGCGGCTTCGGTATACAGGCCGCCACGCTCGCTCTGACGCACGGGCCCTTCGTCGAACCGAACACCGAGCCACTCGAGGTCGTCGAGGATCGCGTCCTCTCCACCTTCGACCGTCCGCTCGGGATCGGTGTCGTCGATCCTCAGCACGGCCGCGCCACCCCGTGCGTCCGCGAAGGAGCGATTGGCAACCGCGGTCAGCGCGTTCCCGAGATGGAGCGAGCCCGTCGGGCTCGGCGCGAAGCGGACGCGAACAGCCATTCGATCACTCTACGAGGTCGGCCTCCTCCACCGGTCCGACCGCCTCTACTCGACCCAGCCACGCTCGCGGTAGAGCTCGAAACCGCGAGCGAGAGCGTTTTCGACATGCACGGCCAGCTCTGCGTCGAGATGTTTGAGGTGGATGCAGGACTTCCCCTTCAGCAGACCCAGCAGCTCGGACGCGAACAGCGCCTTCTGCTCGGGGTGTGTGTACACGGGCATGAAGTAGAAACCTACGTACCCCTTCTGCACGATCGCACCGGCGAAGTAGATCTCCTTGCGCCGACGGCCATCGATCGTGACGTCCTTCTCGGACCAGAGCTGGAAGTCGCGCTTTCCGGCGACGCCGCCCGACCGGACGACGAGCGGGGGCGCATATCGACAGAGGAGCGTGACGAGCCGATCGAAGACCTCGTCGAGACCGGCCTGCATCTCAGGCGTCGATCGCGACGTGCCCCGGCTGTGCAGCGACACGATCCAGCCAGGCTCGGATCGCGGCGTACGGACCCAGGTCGAAGCCTCCCTCGTGCGCAACGTGCGTGTACGCGTAGAGCGACATGTCGGCGATGGAGTATCCGGTGCCGACGAGGAACTCGCGCCCCTCGAGGTGCCGCTCCATCGCGTCGAGCGCCGCGTAGCCACCGGCCGTCTTCGCCGGAACCTGCTCCGCGAAGTGCTCGGGCGTGCCCGAGTAGCGAAGCCAGAACCGCACCACGGCGATGTACGGCTCATGGCTGTACTGCTCGAAGAACATCCACTGCAAGACCTGCGCGCGCTCGTAGGCATCGGCCGGTACGTAACGCGTCCCGTCACCGAAGTACCACAGGATCGCGTTCGACTCCGCCAGCGGCCGCCCGTCGTCCAGGACGAGCGTCGGCACGCGGAGCGCGGGGTTGAGATCGCCCAGGAGCTCGGAACGTCGCGAGCGGTCGACGACCGAGACGTCGACCGTCTCGTAGCCGAGACCGAGATGGGCCAGGAGCAGCCGCACCTTGTAGCAGTTGCCCGAGACTGAGGAGTTGTAGAGGAGCACGCGGAGACGCTAGCGGTAATCGGGATTCGCGAAGTCGAACCGGCAGCCGGCGTCCCACAGAGAGCGCTGGTTGCGGTGCGCGGGCATCCCGCCGGCGTCCCTCAGCATCCGTGCCAAGTGGAGCAGGTTCCAGGTCATGAACGTCGTGTTCCTGTTGGTGAAGTCGTTGTCAGGCCCGCCGGAACCCTCGTCGAGGTACGAGGGACCAGGCCCGGCCTCTCCGATCCAGCCTGCGTCGGCCTGTGGCGGGACGGTGTACCCGAGGTGCTGGAGCGAGTAGAGGATGTTCATCGAGCAGTGCTTGATCCCGTCCTCGTTGCCGGTGATGAGGCAGCCGCCGACCTTGCCGTAGTACGCGTACTGCCCGTGCTCGTTGAGGATGCTCGAGCAGGCGTAGAGCCGCTCCATGACGCGCGTGCAGACGGACGACTTCTCGCCCAGCCAGATCGGGGAGCCGAGCACGAGGATGTCCGCTGCCTGGACCCGCTCGTACAGGACCGGCCACTCGTCGCTCGCAGCGCCATGGTCGCGCATGTCCGGCCAGACACCCGGCGCGAGATCGTGGTCGACGGCGCGCACGTAGTCCACGCGCACGTCGCTTCGCTCCATGATCGCCATCGAGATTCGCATGAGACCCTCCGTATGCGAGAGCTCCGGCGACGGCTTGAGGGTGCAGTTGACGAAGAGTGCACGTAGGTCGGAGAAGTCCCACCGGCTCTGGCTGCAGAGCTCCTCCTGGAAGTCGGTGAGTGTCACGAAACGTCCTCCATCTCGTTGGCGTCGCATACAGTCGCACGATGGAGGCTGCCTTATCCAGCTGGTACGCGGAGCACCAGCGCGATCTACCCTGGCGGCGAACCTCCGACCCGTACGCAGTCCTCGTCTCCGAGGTCATGCTTCAGCAGACGCAGGTCGCGCGAGTGGTCCCGCGGTATCTCGCCTGGCTCGAGCGTTGGCCGACGGTCGAATCGCTCGCGCAGGCCTCCTCCGCCGACGTGATCCGCGAGTGGCAGGGGCTCGGCTACAACCGGCGCGGACTGAATCTCCATCGCGCCGCGCGGTCGATCGTCGAGACCGGCTGGCCGGACGATCTCACGACGCTCCCGGGCATCGGGCCGTATTCGGCCGCGGCGATCCGCCGCTTCTCGTTCGGCGAGGACGTGTTGCCGGTGGACGTGAACGTCGAGCGCGTGCTTCGCCGGACCGGCCATGCGTTCTCGGCCGAGGCTGCTCAAGCGCTGATGGATCTCGGGTCCACCGTATGCCTGGCGCGGATCCCGCGCTGCAGCGTGTGCCCGCTCGCGTTCGAGTGCCCATCACGTGACGTCCGCGACGAGCCGGCGCGCAAGCAGGGGCCTTTCGAGGGCTCCTTCCGCGAGCGACGAGCGGTGACGCTCCGAGCGATCGCCGAGTCGCCGCGCAGGCTCGAGGCGCTCGACGACGAGGCCGTGCGCTCGCTCGAGCACGACGGCCTCGTCGTCGTAGAGGACGGAGTTGCCTGTCTCCCGATCTAGAGGACCGGGCAATTGACGACGATCGGCATGGCTCGAATCGACAGGTCCCCCGCCCTCTGAACCGCACGGATCGCCGCGGCGGAGCGAAGGACGCGGACGTCGGCGCCCTCCTTCCAGGTCACCAGCCGAACCGCCCAGAGCGGCGTGTAGTCCTTGCGCCCCGGGACCGTGTCGATCACGTTGCGCTGGCCTTCGTCCCCGTTGGTGAACGCCCAAATCGGAGCGACCTTGTTGCCGGCACGGAGCTTCACGGGCCCGAAGTCGAGGTACGAGACGACCTGGCCCCGGTAGAAGCCGAGTGTCACGTCCTGCGAGAAGGTCCTGACCGGACCGTCGGCCGCAAGCGCCGGGAGCGCCCATGCAGTCACTGCGCATGCGAGCACGGCGACGAGAGCGATGGTCTTCTTCATGTCTCTCCTTCCGTCGGTGATGGCTTCGACGGTATGGCGCGGCGGTTACAGCCGTCTGACGTGGCTCTGAACAGGTCCTGAATTCATTCCTCCGTAACGGATTCGCGAGCACAATGCGGCGATGGCAACCGTCCTGGTCGTCGACGACGAGCCCATCGTCCGCGAGGTCGTCGTCCGCTACCTCGCCCGAGAAGGGCACAGGACACTCGAAGCCGCAGACGGCAACGGGGCGAGGACGATGATCGAACGCGTGGATCCCGATCTGGTCGTACTCGACGTGATGCTCCCGGGAACCGACGGCCTCGAGCTCTGCCGCTGGATCCGCGCGCGGTCCGAGCTCCCCGTGATCATGCTCACGGCGCGCGGCGAAGAGGCCGATCGAATCGTCGGCCTGGAGCTCGGAGCGGACGACTACGTCACGAAGCCGTTCTCCCCTCGTGAGCTCGCCGCCCGTGTCCGCAGTGTGTTGCGCCGCACCGGGCCTGCGGGGAAAAGCGTGGAGCGCCTGACGTTCGGCGACATCGAACTCGAGCGGGCCACCCGCGAGGCGCGGAAGCGTGGCCTCGAAGTTCGCCTGACGGCGAAGGAGTTCGACCTGCTCTGGTTCCTGGCGAGCCACCCACGGCGAGTGTTCTCGAGGGATCAGCTCATGGCGAGCGTCTGGGGGTATACCGCCGCGTTGGACACGGGGACCGTCACGGTCCACGTGCGGCGCCTGCGAGAGAAGGTCGAAGACGACCCATCCGAGCCGAGGTACCTGGAAACGGTCTGGGGAGTCGGCTACAGACTCGCGGCGTGATCGCCAACGCTCTTGCCGTCGCCTCGGCGACGCTGGCGGTCGGGCTCGCACTCGCGTGGCTTCTCCGCCGCCTTCCCACCGTGCGCCTTCAGCTCGCCGGCCTGGCCGTGCTCGCCGTCCTGCTACCGCTCGGGGCCGTCCTCGCGTCCGGGTGGGTGATGTTCCACATGGGCGACGACGTGAAGATCCTCGCGGTCACCGCCACCTCCGCCCTCACCGCCCTCGTCGCCGCGCTCCTCGTCGCCCGGACCATTGCCGACTCGATCGACCGCGTGCGCGAAGCGTCCGTCGAACTCGCGCAGGGGAATCTCGGCGCTCGCGCGCCGGAGGGAGGCCCGGCCGAGGTCGCCGAGCTGGCCGCGTCCTTCAACGAAATGAGCGTAAACCTGAACCGGCTGTTCGACACGCGGCGCGAGCTCGTCGCGTGGGCGAGCCACGACCTCCGGACCCCACTCGCCAACATGCAGGCGATGCTCGAGGCGCTCGAGGACGGGCTCGGGAATCCGGAGGAGTACGTCCCCGTGCTTCGCGAACAGGTTCGCGTCCTATCCATGCTCGTCGACGATCTCTTCGAGCTCGCGCGCATCGACGCGGGCGTCCTCACTCTCGAGATGCGCCGTCTTCCGGTGGCGCCGGTCGTCTCGAGCAGCTTGCGCGGCGTCGAGGCAGAGGCGCGCAGCCGCCACGTGACGCTCGCAGCGGACGTCGAGGACGGCGTGACCGCGCGGTTCGCGCCCGACAAAGTCGAGCGCGTGCTCATGAACCTCCTGACGAACGCTCTTCGGCACACGCCCATCGACGGTGCTGTCGCGGTCCGTGTCGAGCCCCGTGCCGGCGAGGTTCAGGTCGCCGTCGAGGACACCGGTCATGGTCTCGACGCAGAAGCCCGAGAGCGGATGTTCGAGCGCTTCTGGCGCGGGGACCAGTCGCGAACGTCCCGCGGGGCAGGTCTCGGTCTCGCGATCGCCCGAGGGCTCGTCGAGGCGCAAGGCGGCCGCATCTGGGCCGAAGATCGGGAGGGCGGAGGGGCCAGGGTCTGCTTCACACTTCCCGCGGCGTGAGACCGCCCGCTCGTGCGACGGCTATCCTCGGTGGAGGAGCCAGACGTTCGGCTCCACATGCGTCCCCATACCGTCGCGCACGGTGAGCGTCGCGAGACCGCCCGGAAAGACGTACTCGCCATCGTGGGGGAAACGCATGCCGGTCCACTCCTCCCACTCGGTCACGGGCGCGCGGATCGTCATCGACTCCGGCGCCGCCGCCAGGATCTCGCCGCCCATGCGCTCGTGGACACGGATCCAGGGATCGAAGTGCGACCCGTCGTGGCGTCGCCACTCGAGGTAGCGCTCGATCGGAATGAGCGGATAGCGCTCCTTCCACGTCGGACGCACCGGTGCAACGACTCCCCTCGCGAGCCCTGTCGCGCGGGCGTTGTCGATAAAGGTCCGAATCATGCGGCCAGAAAGTTGGCGCCCTTGGTGCTCGGGCGCGACGCTGATCGAGATGGCCATGAGAGCCGTATGAGGCCGGTCGGACGTCATGCCGCGAACGAAGCCCTCGTCCCATCCCGAGGGAAGGTCCTCGAGCGACCCGTCCCAGGGAAGCGAGACGGCGTGCGCCTCCGCGAGGAGCTCGTCGCCGTCGACGAGCGCGACCTGGAAGTCGGAAAAGTCCGTGTAGAGGCGATCCCAGTACAGATCGCCCGGCTCGTTGTTGTTCATGTACTCGGGAAAGGTCGGTCTCGTGAGCTCCTCGTAGCGGCGGGCGCGGAGGTCCGGTCGGTCGAGGTACCGAACGACGTTCACGAGCGCTGCAGCAGCGCGACGGCGTTCGCGGCGATTCCGTCTCCGCGGCCTGTGAAGCCGAGACCGTCGGTCGTCGTTGCGCGGACGCTCACACGCCCTCGCTCGACACCAAGCGCGCCAGCCAGGCGCTCGCACATCTCGTCGCGCACAGGGCCGATGCGTGGCTCCTCCGCAACGAGGACACAGTCGGCATTCACGAGCTCCCAGCCGCCGCTCCGGACCTCACGGTAGGCCTCCCACAGCAGATCGAGTGAGGACGCTCCCCGATACTGCTCGTCGCCTGACGGGAAGAGCGAGCCGATGTCCCCCAGGTTCGCGGCTCCGAGGACGGCGTCGATGAGGGCGTGGGCGATCACGTCCCCGTCGGAGTGCCCCGCAAGTCCGCGCGGGTAGTCGATCGAGACACCGCCGAGGACGAGCGGCACGCCGTCGGCGAGCGCGTGAGCGTCGAAGCCGAACCCGACTCTGAACTCGCTCATGTGAGCGAGGCTAGCGCCTGCGGGACCGAGGCGAGGTCGTCGA
>DATIBA010000206.1:0-23672 GCA_035457765.1 Gaiellaceae bacterium | reverse complement strand
CGTTCGAGAACTCCCACCACGGCGCGACGTAGCCCGTCGGACGCTTGCCCGAGACCTTCTCGACGAGGCCGATGCACTTGTCGAGCACCGCGGTCTCCTGCTCTCGCGTCATCGCGATGGGGTTCTCGTGGGTGTACCCGTGAATCCCGATCTCGTGGCCCGCATCCACGACCATCTGCGTCTCCGCGGGGAACGTCTCGATGGAGTGGCCCGGGATGAACCAGGTCGTGGTCAGCCCGTGCCGCTCGAACAGCTTCAGGAGCCGTGGCGTCCCGACCTCCCCGGCGAAGAGACCGCGCGAGATGTCGTCCGGCGAGTTCTCGCCTCCGTACGACCCGAGCCAGCCCGCAACCGCGTCGACGTCGACGCCGTACGCGACGAAGATCTCCTTGGCCATCGTGCCCCTCCGTTCTTGTCGAAGTGCGCCCGTGGGCTGCTACAACGCGACTCTATGTGCTCCCTGTGCGGCGTGATGTCGAAGGAGCACTGGGCCGAGGCGGGTGGCGGCGCGCGGGCGAGGGCGTTTCGTGCGACGGCACTCAATCGCGTTCTCGACCACTACGGGCTCTCCGTCCACGCGTGGGCCGCCGGCGCGTACGTCCTCCGCGACCGGAAGGGCGGCACAGCGGTCGTCTCCGACCTCGGAGCGCTCTGGGTGGAGGCGGAGCGACTAATAGGAGCGCCGCTCGACCCACTCGATCCGTCCCTCGTCGAAGCACTGCAGCGGTGAAGACACCGATCGTCCTCCTGACCGGGTTCCTCGGGAGCGGCAAGACGACGGTCCTTTCGAGATTGCTCCAGCGGCCGGAGCTCGGCGAGACGGCGGTCATCGTCAACGAGCTCGGGGAAGTCGCCATCGACCACCACCTCCTGCGGCGGGTCGACGAGCGGACGATGGTTCTCTCGAGCGGGTGCGTCTGCTGCGAGCTGCGCGGCGACCTCTCCGACGAGCTCCGCGACCTGCTCGATCGCCGCGACGCGGGAGAGATCCCCTCGTTCCGGCGGGTCCTCATCGAGACGACCGGGGTCGCGCGGCCGGCGCCGATCGTACAGACTCTCCTCTCCGACCCCTTGCTCCCCCACCACTACTCGCTCGACGCGATCGTGGCCACGGTCGACGGAGAGCACGGCTTGCGTGGTCCCGAGGCCTTTCAGCAGGCCGCCGCGGCCGACACCCTCGTGCTCACGAAGTCGGACCTCGCTGACCCGCGAAGGCTGGACGCGCTCGAGACAGAGCTGGCCCGGCTCAACCCCGCCGCGCGCACCGTCCGCGCGTCGTTCGGCGAGGTCGACGCGGAGCTGCTGCTCACCGGCTCGGACCGTGATCTCCGCGACCTTCCGACGGAGCCGATCGAGCATACCCACGGACCTACGGCGCTGGTGCTCACGCTCGACGGAGCGATCGACTGGACCTCGTTCGGGATCTGGCTGACGATGCTGCTCCATGCCCGAGGCCAGCAGATCCTCCGCATCAAGGGACTGCTCGACGTCGGTGCCGAGGGCCCGGTGCTCGTCAGCTGCGTGCAGCATGCGGTCTACCCGCCTGTGCACCTCGATTCCTGGCCGGACGAGGACCGCCGCTCACGACTCGTCCTCATCGGCCACGACATCGACAGCAGAGTGCTCGAGACCTCCCTCCGCGCGTTCGGCCGAGCGGCTGCGTGAGCTTTTCACGCAACGATCCGCGCCGTCGCGTCGAGCCGCAATCCCCCGCCGCTACGCCTTCCTGGCGCTGAGAGTCAGGCGCACGTAGTCGACGACCGGCTCGGCAAGCCGTTCGACGACGGCTCGTACGAACGCTTCGTGCTCCTCCTCCGGTAGTCGATCGAGGTGAGCTCCCAGCACGATGGTGGCGAGGTAGCTCTCGAACTGCTCGCCCGGCTCCAGCCGACAGGGATCGGGATCGAGCGCGACCTCGACGTCGGTGAAACCGGAATCCTCGAGCCGCCGCTCCGTCTCTTCGGCTCCGGCGAAGTTCCAGATGGCAGGCGACTCGCCCAGGACGTCCTCGATCGCGGCGACGATCCGAG
Organism: Gaiellaceae bacterium; assembly: GCA_035457765.1. Lineage (GTDB taxonomy): Bacteria > Actinomycetota > Thermoleophilia > Gaiellales > Gaiellaceae > GMQP-bins7. The sequence goes on along the minus strand of DATIBA010000206.1, from coordinate 21,642 downwards.
CCGCGTTGCCCTGACCTCCGCAATCCGCTACGAACTGACCGCCGGGGCGGAGGACGCCGGCGAGGTTGCGGAACAGAGCATCGTGATCCGAGATCCAATGGAACGCCGCCACGCTGTAGGCGGCGTCGACGTGCCCCTCGAGCGGGAGTGGCTTCGTGAGATCCGCGTGGAGGATCTCCACCCGATGGGACTGGTCGGCCATCCGGATCCGAAGCTGCTCGAGCATGGCCCGCGACCCGTCGACGGCCACCACGCTGGCGTCCGGAGCCAGCTCGAGCAGAAGCTGTGTATCCCGTCCGGTACCACATCCGGCGTCGAGCACTCGCTCCACCCCTCGGAGATCCAGGCGCGCGAGCGTCCGACGTCCCCATTCCGTGTGGGGCAGTGGAAGCGAGTCGTACGTCCGCGCGTCCCACTCTCGTACCATCTGCATCGATCCTAGTAGGAGCGCGGCATGCCGAGCACGTGCTGGCCGACGTAGGCGAGGACGAGGTTGTTCGAGACGGGAGCAACCTTGTAGAGGCGCGTCTCGCGGAACTTGCGCTCGACGTCGTACTCCGCCGCGAAGCCGAAGCCTCCGTGGGTGTCGAGACACGCGTTCGCGGCCGCCCAGGAGGCCTCCGAGGCGAGGAGCTTCGCCATGTTCGCCTCCGCCCCGCACGGCAGCCCCTGCTCGTAGAGCCAGGCCGCCTGGTAGCGGATGAGATCGGCGGCCCGGAGCTGAGCGTGCGCCTGCGCGATGGGGAACTGGACGCCCTGATTCGTTCCGATCGGCCTCCCGAAGACCACTCGCTCGGACGCGTACTTCGTGGCCTTCTCGACGAACCAGCGACCGTCGCCGATGCACTCCGCGGCAATCAGCACCCGCTCGGCGTTCATACCGTCGAGGATGTGGCGGAAGCCCTTCCCCTCCTCGCCGACGAGGTCGTCCTCGGAGACGGCGACGCCGTCGAGGAAGATCTCCGTGGAGGAGTGGTTCATCATCGTCCGAATCGGGTGGATCGTCATCGTGCCCGCAGCCTGGGCGGCGTTCATGTCGACGAGGAACGTCGAGAGCCCCTCGGTCCTCTTCGAGACCTGCTCGACGGGTGTCGTCCGTGCGAGCAGGAGCATCAGGTCGGAGTGCTGGGCTCGCGACGTCCAGATCTTCTGGCCGTGAACGACCCAGCCACTGTCGGCTCGCGTCGCGGTCGTCGAGATCGCCGTCGTGTCGGAGCCGGCAGTGGGCTCCGTCACGCCGAACGCCTGCAGCCGGAGCTCACCCGTCGCGATCCGCGGCAGGTACCGGGACTTCTGCTCCGGAGACCCGTGCCTGAGGATCGTTCCCATCGTGTACATCTGGGCGTGGCACGCGCCTGCGTTGCACCCGCTTGCGTTGATCTCCTCGAGGATCACGCTCGCTGCCGTGAGCGAGAGACCGGCGCCGCCGTGCTCCTCCGGGATCAGAGCGGCGAGCCACCCCTTCTCCGTGAGCGTCGCGACGAACTCCTCGGGATAGCGATCAGGTTCGAGCGCGCGCCAGTACTCCCCCGGAAACCCCTCGCAGAGCTCCCGGACCGCAGCGCGGATCTCGTCGAGCTCGTCAGGGACGGAGAAGTCCATGCCGGGGGTTAGCCCGACTGCCGCTCGAGGAGGCGCTTGCCGATGATCACCTGCTGGATCTCGTTCGACCCCTCCCCGATCAGGAGCAAGGGCGCGTCCCGGTAGTAACGCTCGGGGCGGTACTCGAGCGAGTAGCCGTAGCCCCCGTGGATGCGCATGCAGTCGAGCGCGTTCTCCTGTGCCGCCTCGGTCGCGAAGAACTTCGCCATCCCGGCCTCGAGGTCCGCGCGCTCGCCCGAGGCCTTCCTCTGCGCCGCCTGCACGGTGAGCAAACGGGCCGCCTCGGCGCGCGTCGCCATGCGCGCGAGCATCATCTGCACCGCCTGGTGTCCGCCGATCGGCTTGCCGAACGTCTCCCGCTCGCGCGCATAGCGGAGCGCGTCGTCGAGAGCGGCCTGCGCCACACCGACGCCGCGCGCGGCCACGTTCACACGCCCGACCTCGATCCCGCTCATGAAGTACTTGAACCCCTGCCCCACGCCCCGGTCTCCCCCGAGGACGCTCGGGGCAGGAGTCCTGAATCCGTCGAAGACGAGCTCCGTCGACTCGACGCCCTTGTAGCCGAGCTTCGGGAGACCCGGCATCGGAATCGTGAGGCCGGGCGGGCTCGTCTCGGGCTCCTTCTCGACGATGAACCCCGTCATCCCGGTATGAGCGGGCACGGCGTCGGGATCGGTCTTCGTCAGGAGCATGACGATCCCGGATCGCCATCCGTTCGTGACCCACAGCTTCTGGCCGGTGATGACGTAGTCGTCGCCGTCGCGCACCGCTCTCGTGCGTATCGCCTGGACGTCGGAGCCGGCATGCGCCTCCGTCATCGAGAAGGCCGAGCGGATCTCGCACGAGGCGAGCTTGGGCAGATAGCGCTCCCGCTGCTCATCCGTGCCGTGCAGGCGGATCATCCAGGCGGCGATGAACGACCCGTTCAAGATCCCCGAAAGCGTTACCCACCCACGCGAGAGCTCGATGACGATGAGGGCGTAGGTGTCGAGCCCGAGACCGAGACCGCCGTATTCCTCCGGAATCGTCGTCCCGAACAAGCCCATCTCGGCCATCGTCCGCACGAGCTCCTCCGGGTACTCGTCGCGATGCTCGAGCTCCGAGGCCACTGGCAAGACGTCGCGATCGACGAAGTCGCGAACAGCGGCCAGGATCTCCGTCTGCTCGGCCGTCAGCTCGAGCAAGCTCATACGGCGGCGGTCTCCCGCAGGGTGAGCGGCGAGAGACCCGTGTGGAGGTCCTCGGTCTCCTCGAGCGCGAGGATCGTCTCCTCGAGGCGCCGCGCCGCGTCGTCATCGAGCGCCCCGGCCGCGTTCGCCCTGTACTTCGCGCGGACCTCGTGTGCAGAGAGCGGGTTCTCGGGGCCCCCCTTCTGGTATGGGAAGTCCGCCTCGAACGACGTTCCGCCGCTGAGAGTGACTCTCGTGCCGCCCGGGAAGGCCTGCGGGTACGACGGGTACTCGCGCGTCTCGTACCGCACCTTGCCCGCGACCGCGAGCACGTCCGGGTCGGCGATCGCCTCGTCGGTGAAGTCCGAGACGTCGACGTGACCGCGAACGAGCATCGACGCGACCGAATACTGGAGCGAGAACTTGCCGTCGTACTCCGAACGCGGAGCGACCTTCGACGCGGCCGGCTCGAGCACGAGCGATACCCCCGCCTCCGGGACGGTCACGACGACGTCGGCGATCTCGTCGGGCGTGAACGTCCGGCCGGCAACCGCCTCCGCGGCCGCTCCCAGCGAACCGTGCATGAAGTGGCAGACGGGGAACGGCTTGTACGCAATACGCGGCGTCTCCCAGCGCGAGCCGAGATCCGCCAGTTGACCCGCGATGTCGATCGCGCCCTCCTCGGCGCCGAGAAAGGCGTGGTAGAGCCCGAACTTCCCCTCCAGGACGGAGCGTGGCCCGGCCGCGCCGTTGCGTGCGAGTGCGACGGCGAGATGCGCGCCGTGTGCTGCCCAGGCGGGATGCATCGGCTTCGTCGGTGTCCCGTCAGCGAGATACGCGAAGAGCCCGCCTGCGAACGACCCTGCGATTCCGAGCGCCCGCGTCGTGGTCCCCGGGTCGATGTCGGTGAGCCGCGCGACCGCTGCGACCCCGCCGAAGACGCCGCAGATCGCGGTCGGGTGGAACCCGCGGCGATGGAACTCCCCCGACGCGGCCATCCCGATCCTGCACACCACCTCGTTTCCGGCGACGACGGCGGCTAGCACGTCTCGCCCGGAGGCTCCGAGGGCCTCCCCGGCGGCGAGCGCCGCTGGTGTGATGACGGTCGAGACGTGGCTGACGGAGTCGGAGTGCGTGTCGTCGAAGTCGAGGCCGTGGCACAGCATCGCGTTCGCGAAGGCGGCGTTCGGCGCCGGCAGTCTTTCGAGAAGCCCGATGATTGTCGCGCCCGGCTCGCCGCCGAGCTCCGCCATCGTCGCCCGACCCTCGCCGGCGACACCCGCCGCGTGCGCGGCGAGCCCGCAGCCGAGCGTGTCGAGCATGTGGAGCTTCGCGTGCTCGACGACCTCGGAGGGAACCTCGTCGAGCGTCAGTCCCGTTGACCAGCCGGCAATCGTCTCAGCGGCGGTTGACACTAGACCCTCCAGTCCTCGTCGGTGAGCGGGAACGTGTCGGCGACCTCGGGAGCACTCCGCTTGTAGACCATGAACGTTCGCGTGAGCTCGATCACGACCTCGCGGCGCTGATTGATGCCGCGGCAACGCATCGAGACGATGCCCACGCTGGGGTTGGAGCGGGACTCCCGCCTCGCGGTGATCTCGCTCTCCGACCAGAGCGTGTCGCCGACGAACACGGGCTTCGGGAGCGTGATCTCGCCCCAGCCGAGGTTGGCGGCGGCGTTCTCGCTCGTGTCCGGCACTGTCATCCCGAGGACCAACGCAAGTGTGAAGGCACTGTTCACGAGCGGCTGCCCGAACTGCGTCCGCTCCGCGTAGGGGACGTTGAAGTGAATCTGGTTCGTGTTCATCGTCAAACAGGTGAACCAGACGTTGTCCGCCTCGGAGATCGTGCGGCCGATGCGGCTCCGGTAGACGTCGCCGACCTCCAGATCCTCGTAGAAACGACCGCGCCACTCCTTCGGCGCGACGGCTGTCTCAGTCTCCATACAGCACGCTCCTCTTCGCCTCGGCCAACAGCTCCCGGGCGCGCTCCGCAACCGGGAGATCGATCATCTCGCCGTCCAGGTTCACTGCACCCCGTCCGTTCGCCGTCGCGTTCTCGAACGCGCGGACGACCTCGCTCGCGCGCGCGAGCTCGGCTCTCGACGGGGAGAAGGCATCGTTGACGACGCGCACCTGCTCCGGGTGGATGCAGGCCTTGCCGCGGAACCCGAGCGACCGTCCGAGTTCGCAGTCGCGCCGCAGACCGTCGTCGTCGCGGAGCGTCGTCCACACCTGGTCGATCGGTCCGCGCAGGCCCGCGGCAGCGGAATCGACGACGAGCGACGAGCGTGCGAACAGGACCTCCAGGCCGTCCTCGCGCCGTTCCAGTCCGAGGGCGAGCCCGAGATCGACCGCGCCGAGAACGAGCGCCTCGACCGCCGGCAGGCTGGCCAGCTCGAACGCCCCCCGGAGCCCGGCGGCCGTCTCGACGATCGCGATCACGGGTAGACCGAGATCCGCCACCTCGCGCACCGCGGCCGCCTCCGCCTTCGGCAACACGACGCCGTCGAGATCGAGCGCTCCCACCGTGTCGACGTCCCCGGCGATCCACTCGGAGCCGGCTGCGTTCACGCGCACGAGCCGGAGAGCGTCACCGTCGGCTTCGGCGAGCATGCGCGTCGTGAGCTCGCGCGCCGGTGCCTTCTCGGCGGGCGTCACCGCGTCCTCGAGATCCGCGACCACGGCATCGGCGTCCGAGGCCAGCGCCTTCCTCAACTTCCGCTCGTCGTTGCCGGGAACGAAGAGGAACGAGCGAGCGGTGTTGATCGTCGGCATGCCGTTTGACAGAGTCGCGAATGTCAGACATAAACACAACCCGGCACCCCAAGCAAGGAGGAGAAGGCGGTGAAGGCAGTGGTCTTCCACGAGTTCGGCAGCTCCGACGTCCTGCGCGTCGAGGAGCTCCCGGACCCCACTGCAGATCCAGGTGAAGTGGTCGTCGAGGTGAGCGCGTCCGCCCTCAACCACCTCGACGTCGACGTGCGCGAGGGGGTGTCGCGATTCCCCGTCGACTTCCCGCACATCCTCGGTGTGGAGCCCGTCGGTCGCATCTCGGCACTCGGCGAGGGCGTCCAGGGCTGGCAGGTCGGCGACCGAGCGGCGGCGTACCTGATCGCGACCTGCGGCGAATGCCTCTACTGTCGAAGCGGCCGCGAATCGCTGTGCACGGCGCCCTCCTGGTTCATCGGCATGGGATCCGGCGGCGGCTACGCCGAGAAGATGAAGTGCAAGATCTCGCAGCTCATACGCATACCGGACGAGGTGTCCGACGTGGAAGCGGCAGCGACGAACATCGCGTTCGGGACGGCGTGGCACATGCTCGTCACGCGCGCGCGGCTCCGTCCCGGCCAGACGGTTCTCGTCAACTCGGTCGGCAGCGGCATCGGGTCGGCGGCGGTCCAGGTCGCCAAGTACACGGGCGCCTTCGTGATCGGGACGTCGAGCCGCGACGACAAGCTCGCGAAGGCCGCGGAGCTCGGTCTCGACGTGGGCATCAACTACACGAAGCAGGACGTGGCCGAGGAGGCAATGCGCGTCACGGGCGGGCACGGCGTCGACGTCGTGTACGAGCACGTCGGCGGCGACCTGTTCCAGAAGGGGCTCGACTCGCTCGCGAAGGACGGGCGGATGGTCATCTGCGGCGGCCACGGCGGCGAAGTCGTGCCGTTCGACGTCATCCCGTTCTTCCGCCGGCAGCTGTCGGTGATCGGGTCGTTCGTCTTCGACCGGAACGAGGTCGAGACCTGTTTCCGACTCGTCGCTCGCGGTGTGCTCAAGCCTCAGGTCGCCGCGACGTTCCCTCTCGAACAGGCGAAGGAGGCGATGGAGATGATGGAGAGCCGTGACTTCTTCGGGAAGATCGTGCTCACGACGGGAGGTACGTCATGAAGCGCGTCGGCGTCGACGTCGGAGGCACGTTCACCGACCTCGTCTACGTCGACGACGAGTCCGGCGCCATTCACGTGCACAAGCTGCCGACGACGCCGGACGATCCGTCCCAGGGCACCATCCAAGGCATCGGCGAGATCGCGGGCGAGGCTGGCGAGAGCCCTGCGTCGCTCGACCAGGTATTCCACGGGACGACGATCGCGACGAACATCGTCATCGAGCACTCCGGTGCCACGGTCGGGATGATCACGACCGAGGGCTACCGCGACATCCTCCACATCGCGCGTCACAAGAAGCCGCTCAACTTCTCGAACTACCAGGATCTGCCATGGCAGGCCCACCCGGTCGTTCGGCGTCGCTACAGGCTGACGGTACCGGAGAGGATCACGAAGGACGGCTCCGTGCTCGTGCCGCTCGACGAGGAGAAGGCGCGTAAGCAGGTGCGCAAGCTGAAAGAGGCAGGAGTGGAGGCGATCGCCGTCTGCTTCCTCTTCTCCTTCCTCAACGCCGCGCACGAGGAGCGGGTTGCCGAGATCGTTCGCGAGGAGTTTCCGGAGGCGTTCCTCTCCGTCTCGTCGGAGGTGCTGCCCCAGTACCGCGAGTACGAGCGCTTCTCGACCGTCGGTCTCAACGCCTACATCGGGCCGAAGGTCGCGACGTACGTCTCACGTCTCCAGGAGCAGCTGACAACGCTGGGCATCCGGACCGGAGTCCACCTCATGACCTCCGCCTCGGGCGTCGCCACGGCGGAGGCCGCCACGAAGCGCCCCGTCAATTTGCTGATGTCTGGGCCCGTGGCCGGTGTCGTCGGTGGCATCTGGGCGGGCAAGCTCGCGGGCTACGCCAACGTCATCACGCTCGACGTCGGCGGAACGTCCGCGGACATCGGCCTCGCGCAGGAGGGCAGGCTGCGCATGAAGCACCTGCTGGACACGAAGGTCGGTCCGTACCAGGCCATGATCCCGATGGTCGACGTGGACACGATAGGAGCGGGCGGCGGCTCGATCGCGTACGTCGACGCCGGCGGGATCTATCGGGTCGGGCCCCGTTCCGCAGGCGCCGTGCCCGGACCCGCCGCATACGACCGCGGCGGCACCGAGCCCACCGCGACCGACGCGATGGTCAACCTCGGATGGCTCTCGCCGGAGGCGTTCCTGGGGGGCGGCATGTCGCTGCGCGCAGACCTCGCGCGTGCCGCTTTCGAGGACGGCCCCGCGAAGACGCTCGGCATGTCGGTGGAAGAGGCCTCGATGGGTGCCGTGCAGATCCTCTCCCACTCGATGGTGCAGTCGATCGAGGAGAACTCGGTACGCAAGGGATTCGACCCCCGCGACTTCGTCCTCGTGGCGGAGGGCGGGGCGGGCCCGCTCTGGGCGGCGCAGATCGCAATCGAGGCCGGAACGCCTCAGGTGCTCGTCCCACCGCACCCCGGGATCGCGGCGGCGATGGGCCTCCTCGCGACGGACATGGTGTACGAGTACGTCGCGACGACGTACCAGCGTCTGTCGAAGCTCGACGCGGTGGCGCTGGAGCAACGCTTCCAGGAGCTCGAGCAGCTCGCCTGGAACCAGCTTCGAGAGGACGGCGTGCCGGACGACAAGATGGTCATCCAGCGAATCGCCGAGTGTCGCTACCTCGGCCAGGGATACGAGCTGCGCGTCACCGCTCCTTCGGGGAAGGTGGACGACAGCTGGGTCGAGAGCGTCCGCGGGGACTTCCACGACATCCACGAACGCGAGTACTCACGCCGCTTCGAGGAGCAGGACATCGAGATCCCGAACATCCGCGTGCGCGGAATCGGGTTGATGCCCGACCTCGCCGCCCCGGAGATCGAGGAAGGCGAGGAGTCGCCGGAGGCTGCATTGCGGCACGAGGGCGAGGCCTGGTTCCGCGTCGGCGGCTCGCTCGGACAGGTGCCGACGCTCTACTACGACCGAGAGGCGCTGCGAGCCGGAAACCGCCTGGCCGGCCCAGCGATCGTCACGCAGTACGACTCCACGACGGTGATACCGCCGGGGATCGAGGCGAGCGTCGACCGCTTCGGGAACATCATCATCGAGGTCGGAGCATCCGCGGAGGCCCAGGCCGTGGCCGCGATGTCCGCCGTGATGGCGCGTTAGGAGGGAGTCGAGATGTCCGTACTGGAATACGAGCTCGGCAAGCACCCCGGCCCACCCGCCCGCGAGCGGATCGAGGTGGACCCGATCACCCTGCGCGTCCTCGGCGGTGCGTTCCACGCCATCGCGAAGGAGATGGCCGGCGTCCTCTTCCGGATGTCGTACTCGTCGATCATCCGCGAGTCCGAGGACCTGGGCGCGGGTGTCTTCGACGCGCAGGGACGAGAGCTCTGCGAGTCCGACTCGACGCCGATGCACATCGGATCGCTGCCCTGGTACATCCGCGGGTTCATGCGGAACCTCGAGGGGAAGCTCGAGGACGGGGACGTCATCATCCACAACCACCCGTACTTCGGCGCGTCGCACAGCCCGGACATCGCGGTCGCCATCCCCATCTTCCACGAGGGCGAGCACCTCGGCTTCACGGCGGTGACCGCGCACGTGCTCGACGTCGGCGGCTCCTTTCCCGGGATCAACGCCGACTGCTTCGACATGTACGCCGAGGCGAAGATCTACGACAGCCTGCGCTGGTATCGCGCGGGCGAGCTGAACGAGGACCTCGACAAGATGGTGTTCGACAACGTCCGGACGGAGACGATGAACCGCGGCGACATGAACGCGATGATGGCCGCGTGCCAGCTCGGCCGCGACCGCTTCCTGAGGCTGGTACAGCGCTACGGCGTCGATGTCGTGATGAGCGCCGCATACGACTGGATGGACTACTCCGAACGCATGCTGCGGGAGGAGATCCGCAAGCTGCCGGACGGCGAGTACAAGGCGCCGACCGGATGGCTCGACGACGATGCCCGCAATCGCAACGTGCCGCTTCGCGTCGAGACGAAGGTGATCGTCGAGGGCGACGAGATCACGATCGACCTGACGGGCTCCAATCCCGAGGTGCCCACGGGCTACAACGTCCCGTACGAGGGATCACTTCTCGTCGGCGCGTACTACGCGGTGCGCACGATCCTCCTCGACGAGACGACGTTCCCCGAGCACGTCCCTCAGAACGACGGCGTGTTCAGGCCGGTCAAGGTGATCGCGCCGAAGGGAACGATCTACAACCCCACCTTCCCGCGCGCCTGCTTCTCGCGCTTCTGCCAGGTGCAGCGTGTCGTCGACAACACCATCCTCGCGCTGGCGGACGCGCTCCCGGAGGGCGTCACGGCAGGAAACTCCGCCGGTCTCCACTTCTGTGCGTACTCGGGCTTCTCGGAGGAGATGGGCGAGTACTGGCTCTACCTCGAGGTGAACGAGGGGTCGTACGGCGGCCGCCACGGCAAGGACGCGATGGACTCCGTCGACAACCTCATGGCCAACACGCGGAACAACCCGATCGAGGAGCTCGACATGCGCTTCCCGATCCGCTGCGACCAGTACGAGCTCCGGCCCGAGCCGGCCGCGCCGGGTCGCTGGCGCGGAGGCATCGGGATCGTGCGGCGAAACCGCTTCCTCGTCGACGGCATCTACTCGTGCGAGGGCGATCGTCAGTACGACCCGCCGCGCGGCATCTTCGGGGGCTGGGACGGGCTCGTCGCCTCCTGCCGCAAGAACCCGGACACCGGTCGCGAGGAGGCGCTCCCGGCGAAGGTCACCGGCGTCCCGTTCGGGACCGGCGAGTTCATCGAGTTCCGCGAGCCGAACGCGGCCGGCTACGGCGACCCGCTCGACCGTCCAGCCGAAGCCGTGCGAGAGGACGTCCTCGACGACTTCACGACGATCGAGCTCGCCCGCGAGGCGTACGGCGTCGTCTTCGCGGACGAGAAGACGCTCGAGATCGACCACGCGGCGACGGGGGCACTCCGCGCGGAGCTGCGGGTGAACGGGCCGGTGAAGTCGCTCACGACGTTCTTCGAGGGACGTCTGCCGATCGAGAACAAGCCGGTGTCCGTCGCGGGCAACGCCGAGTTCGCGATGAACTAGGAAGCCGGGTCGCGGCGCCGCCAATGGCTGACAGCAGGGAACACGCGTCGAGGGTGGGCTCACCCGCCCTCGACGGGCTGCGTCCGGTCGATCGTGTCTCGCAGGCTGCGCCCGTCCGCGTACGGAGCTTCGAGCGGGTCGCCGACCAGCTTCGCGAGCTGATCGTCTCGGGCCGGCTCGCGCCGGGCCAGCGGCTCCCAACGGAGACGCTTCTCTCTGCCGAGATCGGCGTGAGCCGCGCGACGGTGCGTGAAGGTCTCCGCCTGCTTGCCGCACAGGGCCTGATCCGTACCTCGCGCGGCGCAAGTGGTGGCAGCTACGTCACGGTGCCGACCGTCGAGCACATGTCGGACTACATGAGCTCGAACATCGGACTCCTGGCCGGGACCGAGGATCTCACCCTCGACGAGCTCGTGGAGGCGCGAATCCTGATCGAGGTCCCGGCGGCGCGGCTCGCTGCTCTGCGTCGTGACGACGACGACCTCACAAGACTCAGGACGGCCATCCCGACGGAAGCGACCGCGGTCGACACCGACCAGGAGTTCCAGACGAACGCGGAGTTCCACACGACGCTCGTCGACGCGTGCCGGAACCAGCTGCTGACCATCGCGATGCGGCCGCTCACGACCGCCCTCGGGGTGAACCTGCAGCGGTCGGGACTCAGTGCGGAGTTCCACCTCGAGATCCGGCGCCAGCACGAGGGGATCGCGGACGCGGTCGGCGAAGCCGACCCCGAGCGCGCAGGGTCGTTCATGCAAGAGCACCTGGAGTTCCTCGTGCCGTACTACGAGAAGGCGTGGGACGACATGCGTCGCGCTCGGTGACCGTCGGAGGACACGAGCTGCGATGACGACGGTTCAGTTCGGAATCCAGGGAAGCGGTCAGTTGACGGACGGCCTCCCCGACCCCGGCCGCTACCGAGCGACCGCCGAGCTCGTCGAGGAGCTCGGCTTCGACTCGATCTGGGCGGGAGAGCACCTCTCGTTCCACAACCCGATCCTCGACATCGGCGTCGCGCTCTCGTCGTTCGCCGCGTGGACGCATACCGTCAAGCTCGGAGCGGGCATCGTACTCCTGCCGCTCCGGCATCCGAGCCTCGTCGCGAAGCAGATGGCGTCGCTCGACTACCTCTCCGGTGGTCGCGTGCTCCTCGGAGTCGGCGTCGGCGGCGAGGGTCCGAAGGACTTCGAGGCGGCCGGCGTGCCGATCGGCGAGCGTGGCCGGCGTGCCGACGAGGGCATTCGCGCCCTGCGTGCGCTCTTCGGGCACGACCCCGCTTCGTTCGACGGGGAGTTCTTCTCGTTCGAGGGCGTGCGCATCGAGCCACGGGCGACCCAGCCGGGCGGCCCGCCGATCCTCGTGGCCGGAATGCGCCCGGGTGCGCTTCGGCGCGCGGGCGGGCTCGGTGACGGCTGGCTCCCCTACATGCTCACCGCACGCCGGTACGCGGCGAGCCTCGAGCTGGTGCGGGAGCACGCACGCAGTACCGGACGCGATCCGGACGGGCTCATCAGCGCAGTCGTGCTGTTCGCTCTCGTCGGCGACGACGGCGAGACCACGCGAGAGGAAGCCCGGGCGCACCTCTCACGGCGATACGGGACCGAGTTCGAGCCGTACCAGATCGAGAAGCTCTGCATCGCCGGCACGCCGGCGGAATGCATCGATCGCATCGGTGAGTACGTTTGCGCGGGCGTGCGGCACTTCAGTCTGAACCCGTGCGCAGCCGGCGACGATTTCCTCGAGCAGTGCCGCCGGCTCCACGACGACGTCGTGGCGCCTGCCCGCACCGCGGCGGTGACGGCCGCATGAGCGAGCTCCCGCTCGCGGACGTCCGGATCGTCGCGGTCGAGCAGTACGGCGCAGGCCCCTGGGGAACGCTACAGCTCGCCGACCTCGGCGCCGAGGTGATCAAGATCGAGGATCCTGCATCGGGCGGGGACGTCGGCCGCTACGTGCCACCGTTTCAGGAGGGCGAGGACTCTCTCTTCTTCGAGACCTTCAACCGCGGGAAGAAGAGCGTCTCGCTCGACCTTCGGCATCCAGAGGCGCGCGCGGTGTTCCACGACCTCGTTCGGGCGAGCGACGGCGTCTACTCGAACCTTCGCGGCGACTTGCCGGGCAAGCTCGGACTGACGTACGAGCACCTGCGTCACGTCAACCCGCGCATCGTCTGCTGCTCTCTCTCGGGCTTCGGGATGACGGGACCACGAGCGTCGGAGGGCGGCTACGACTACATGATGCAAGGGCTCGCAGGGTGGCAGAGCCTGACCGGCGACCCGGACGGGCCGCCGACGAAGTCGGGCTTGTCGCTCGTCGACCTCTCCGGTGGCTACGCGTCGGCGATCGCACTCCTGGCGGGGATCTGGCGGGGCCGGCGCGAGGGTGTCGGCTGCGACTGCGACGTGTCGCTCTTCGAGACGGCGCTCCACGAGCTCATGTACATCGGGCCCTGGGCGGCGACCCACGGTTACGTCCCCCCGCGGCGGCGGAACTCCGCACATCCGTCGATCGTGCCCTTCCAGAACTTCGCCACCGCCGACGGCTGGATCGTGATCGGCGGCGTCAAGCAGGACGCCTGGGAGCGGCTGTGCGAGGTCATCGGCAAGCCCGAGCTGTCGGACGACGCTCGTTTCGCCACCCGCGCCTCCCGCGACATCCACCGCGACGCACTCCTGCCCCTGCTCGAGGAGGCTTTTCACGCCCGCACGACCGACGAGTGGCTCGGGGCGCTGGTGTCCGCAGGTGTCCCGGCCTCGCGCATCAACACCGTCGAGGAGGCGCTCGCCGATCCCCAGACGGTCGCCCGCGGGGTGATCGTGGAGCACGACCATCCCACACTCGGCACAGTGCGCTCGATACGGACGCCGCTGCGCCTCGCACAGGGAGAGACGAGACTGGAACGAACGCCCGAGCGGGGCCCGTTCCGCGGCGAGCACACAGCCGACGTCCTGAGCCGCGTCTGCGGCTACTCACCCGAGCGCATCGAGGAGCTTCGGGCCGCAGGGGTGTTCGGGGAGGCCCGGGCATGAGGGCGATCGCCTCGCCGTCCGCGATACGATCGCCGGGCCCCAGCGACGACGAAGGAGGCACAGATGGCAACGACGACCGAGGCGTGGACACGCGAGACGCTCGCCGCCGCCCCGCAGACGTACTTCGACGCCGTCGACGCGATGGACGTCGACGCGGTGCTCGCTCACTTCGCCGATGACGCGACGTTGACGGTACAGACCGATCACGTCACGTTCACCGGTGCTGTCGAGATCAGGCGCATGTTCACGGACTTCTTCGCGGCGTCGACTTCGATCCGCCACGAGATCCGGAACATCGTCGTCGAGGAAGACCGCGGAAAGGTCGCCACCGAGCAGGGGTACATCGGTGAGCTGAAGGACGGCACGCGGAACGACATGCACAACTGCAACTTCTTCGACTTCGACGCGGACGGTCGGTTCAAGCGCGTCATCATCTGGATGGCGGGCACGAACCCGCTGAAGTAGCAGCCGGGGCCGCATCCAGGGCGAGGCGGCCGATGCACGAGCGCGATCTGGTCGGCTACGGCGCCACTCCGCCCGACCCGGCCTGGCCGGGTGGGGCGCGCGTGGCGCTCTCGTACGTGCTCAACTACGAGGAGGGCGGCGAGAGCACGCCCCTCGAGGGCGATCCCGGCTCGGAGGCCTTCCTCCACGAGGTCGTCGGTGCGCCGCCGACGGTCGGCCGGCGCAACCTCAACACGGAGTCGATGTTCGAGTTCGGGAGCCGTGCGGGCTTCTGGCGCGTGCACCGAATCTTCGCCGCCTACGGCACGCCGGTGACGGTCTTCGCCGTCGGCCAGGCGCTCGAGCGGAACCCGGCGGCCGCCCGGGCCATGATCGACGCGGGGTGGGAGATCGCGAGCCACGGCTGGCGCTGGATCGACTACGGCGAGCTGGACGTCGACGAGGAGCGCGCACACATGCGGCGAGCGATCGACGCGATCGAGCGGGTGTGCGGCGTACGGCCCGTCGGGTGGTACACGGGTCGCGGGACAGAGACGACTCGCAGGCTCGTCGTCGAGGAGGGCGGGTTCCTCTACGACTCGGACTCGTACGCGGACGAGCTGCCGTACTGGACGAAGGTGGATGGCCACGACCACCTCGTGATCCCGTACACGCTCGATGTCAACGACTTCAAGTTCCTGCTCGTGAACGGCTTCGTGACCGCCGGTGAATTCGCCGAGTACCTCATCGACAGCCTCGACCACCTTCGCGCCGAGGGCGGGAGGATGATGTCGGTGGGTCTCCATTGCCGCATCGTGGGACGCCCCGGCCGGGCGCCGGCACTCCACCGCTTCCTCGAGCACGTCGAAGGCTGCGAGGATGTCTGGGTGGCGACGCGCGCCGACATCGCCCGCCACTGGCGCGCAACCCATCCCCCGGCGAACTGACCGAACTGGCCAGGAGAGGAGAAGACCATGCCGACGAACGACGAGGTGCAGGGGGCGCTCAGCACCATCTTCGACGCCGACACCGGCATCTATCAGGATCGCGGGTTCCAGCGACGCATCGGGTTCGGGAGCCGGCCGGCGCTCGTGAACATCGATCTCGCGAACGCGTGGACACGACCCGGGCACGCCTTCTCGTGCGACGGGATGGACACGATCATTCCGGCCGTCCAGGCCCTGAACGAGGCAGGTCGCGCCAAGGGAGTCCCGATCGTGTTCACGACGACCGCGTACGAGGACGTCGACGGACCGAACTCGGACATGGGGCTGTGGGTGCACAAGATCCCGGTCGAGCACCTCAAGGTCGGGACCGAGCCGGTCCAGATCGACAGCAGGATCGCGCCCGAGCCGGGCGAGCTCGTGATCGTGAAGAAGCGCGCGAGCGGATTCCACGGTACGCCCCTGTCGAGCTACCTGAACGCACAGGGCGTCGACACGGTCATCATCACCGGCGTCACGATGGCCGGCTGCGTGCGTCACACGACGGAGGACGCGATCGCCGAGGGCTTCCGTCCGATCGTCGTGCGCGAGGCCGTGGGCGATCGAGTGCCAGGCGTCGTCGAGTGGAACCTGTTCGACATCGACGCGAAGTTCGGCGACGTCGAGCCGCTCGAACGCGTGCTCGACTACCTCGGCGGGATCGAACCGTTCGTCAGCCGCGCTGCCGGTGTGGTCGCGACGGCGTGAGGATCGCAGTCGTCGGCGTCGGCGCGATGGGGTCCGTCTATGCGGCCCTCCTCGCAGCCGCCGGCAACGAGGTCTCCGCGATCGACGTCTCGTCGAGCCAGATCTCGGCGATCCGCGACCACGGCCTGCGCGTCGAGGGCTCATCGGGTGACCGGCTCGTGCGCCTGCACGCGACGACCGACCCCGCTGACGTCGGCCCGGTCGACCTCGTCGTGATCGCCACGAAGGCGATGCACGTTCGAGCCGCCGCGGAGAGCACGCGGCCGCTTCTCGGCCCGGAGACGATCGTGCTCCCGATCCAGAACGGACTGGGGTCGTCCGACACTGTTGCCGACGTGGTCGGGGCCGACCGTGTGGTCGTCGGAGTCGCGGGCGGCTTCGGCGCCTCCGTGATCTCTCCCGGCCACGCCCACCACCACGGGCTCGAGCTCGTCCGCCTCGGCGAGCTCACCGGAGCCTCCACACCCCGCCTCGAGCGAATCGCCGAAGCCTGGCGCGCAGCAGGCTTCACCGTTGCGACGTTCGACGACATCGACCGGCTCGTCTGGGAAAAGCTCATCTGCAACGTCGCGTTCAGCGGCCCGTGTGCAGTGCTCGATGCGACGATCGGCGAGGTGCTCGAGAGCGAGCACGCCTGGTCGGTCGCGTCCGCCTGCGCCGTCGAGGCGTTCGACGTCGCCGTGGCCAGTGGAATCGGGCTGGGCTTCGACGATCCCGCCGCCTACGTCGCGTCGTTCGGCCAGACGATCTCGGGAGCGCGACCGTCGCTCGCCCTCGATCTGCGGGCGGGTCGTCCGACCGAGATCGAGGTGATCAACGGGGCGATCCCCCTACGGGCCGCCGAGCTCGGCCTCGTTGCACCCTGCAACACGACGATCGTGGCGCTCGTCCGAGCGCTCGAGGCTCGCAACGTCTACTCGGAATCCAGGGCCTGACGGAAGAACGCGCTCACGATCCTCACCGCGTCCTCGGGGCACTCGAGCAGATCTGCGTGGCCGATGTCCGGGAACTCGTGCGTCGTGATGAACGGGTTCATCTCCGCCATCTTCCGCGCCCCGAGCCCGGACGGCGCGAGCACCGGCGGACAGAGGATGTCGTACGTGCCGTTCGTCATGAGCAGCGGCCGCTCGATCTGCGGGACGAGCGGCGTCAGGTCCATCTCCTCCATCGCGATGCACGCTTGCCGGACGGTGTACGGGTCGTTCCAGCCGATCACCGAGCGGACCAGCTCGAACGTGCCGGCGCCCTCCTCCTCGAGGAACCTGGCCCCGACCGCCTGGGTCGTCACGTGGTCGGAGAAGTCGTCCCAGGGCATCGACTCGGCCATGCGCCGCCAGACGCGGAACAGCGTCCGGCGGTAGACGTCGGGCTTCGCGAACGCGACGTCGGCGCACGCGCCGATGACACGTGCCCCGTGGAGCGCCGTGAACGCGATCGCGATCATGCCGCCCATCGACGTGCCGTGCACGAGCACGCGGCCGAAGCCGACCGCGTCGAGAAGCTTCGCGCCGTCGTGTGCCCACATCTCGATCGTGTACTGCTCGCGCGGCGAGGAGGACGCGCCATAGCCTCGGGCGTCGAACGACAGGAGCCTGAACCCGTTCTCCCGAAAGCCGTCGTTCACGGCAGCGAAGTTGTGACGGCCGAACAGCCCGCCGCCGAACTGGATCACGACCGGCCCGTCGTCCGGACCCGTGAGCTCGTAGTAGAGCCTCGTCTCGTCGTCGAGCACGGCGTACGGCATCGGTCCTCCCCCGGCTTGACGTGGGTACGAAAGTCTGACTTATTCCAGCTCGAGGTGGATCATCCCCGGTGGCGAGTCAATCCCAGCTGCGCCCGACGCGGTCCCAGGCCACGTCGCTCGGGAGCCACTCCGTGTTGATCTTCGAGAGCAACCGCTCGACCTTGTCCGAACCGCACTCCGGACAGGGCGGCGCAGGCTTGTCGGAAGTCGAAAGGAACTCCTCGTACCTCGTGCCGCAGCCCTCGCACCGGTACTCGTAGATCGGCATGGACACCGATTCTAGCCCGGTCGCCGTGCTGAGAGCTCTCGCGGAGCGCCAGGGCGTTCACCCGACCGACGAGGATCTCGAGGGGGTGAGCGTCTTTCTCGAGACGGTCTTGCAGCGGTTGACCGACATCGAGACCGCGCTGCCACCCGAGACACCGCCTGCGGGGGAGCCCCCTTCGTGAGCATCGCCGAGCTGGCCGACCGCATCGGTTCGGGGGCACTCACTGCGCGGGCCGCAGTCGAGGAGAGCCTTCGTCGCATCGAGAGGGCCGAAGAGCTGAACGCCTTCATCTCCGTCCGACCGGATCGCGCGCTCGAAGAGGCGGACGAGCTCGACCGACGAGGACCCGCCGGACCGCTGCACGGCGTGCCGATGGCCGTCAAGGACGTGCTCGACGTCGCCGGCGAGCGCACCACTGCGGGTTCCCGAATCCTGGCCGACAACGTCGCCACACGCGACGCCGCGGCCGTCGCTGCCCTGCGTGCCGCAGGCGCGGTGATCGTCGGCAAGCTCAACACGCACGAGTTCGCCTACGGCGCCATGACCACGAGCCCTCATTTCGGTCCCGCCCGCAACCCGTGGGATGCGAGCCGGATCTGCGGCGGATCGAGCGGTGGCAGCGGCTCTGCCGCGGCGGCGAGACTCGTGCCTGCCACGCTGGGCACGGACACGGCAGGATCGATCAGGATCCCCGCCTGCTTCTGCGGCGTCACGGGGATCAGGCCGACGACGGGGCGCGTGTCGAACCGCGGGGTCGTCCCCGTCTCGTTCACGCTCGACACGGTCGGGCCGCTCGCGCCGAGCGCGGAGGATTGCGCCGTCGTGCTCGAGGCGATCGCGGGTCACGACGGCCACGACCCCACGACCGCCGATGTACCCGTGCCCAGCTATCGAGACGACCTCGGACGAGGCGTGGCCGGACTGCGGATAGGGCTCGTGCGCAAGCTCGTGGACAGAGCCGACCCGCGAATCGGCGCCGCGGCGGAGGCGGCGGCGAACGAGCTCGCCGGTCTCGGGGCACACGTCGACGAGGTCGAGGTCCCGCTGCTCGACGAAGCCGCGACGATCCTGCAGCTCACCCTCCTTCCGGAGGCGGCCGAAGTCCATCTCCCCTGGCTGCGGACACGGCTCGGTGACTACGGCGCCGACGTTCGCGTGCGACTCCTCACCGGGCTCTTGCTGCCCGCGACTGCGGCCGTGACGGGACGCCGGGCCCGTCGTTGGTTCTGCGATCAACTGGGCGACGTGTTCGCCCGGTTCGACGTTCTCGCCGCGCCGGAGATGCTCGTGCTTCCGCCCAAGATCGGTGAGGACACAGTCGAGCTCGGCGGCGAGCGTATCCTCTACAGGCTGAGCCTGATGCCGACGAACTCCCCATGGACGCTCGCAGGGATTCCGATCGCAAGCGTTCCCTGCGGGTTCGCCGACGGGCTCCCGGTCGGACTCGCGCTCGCCGGACGCCGCTTCGAGGAGGCGACGGTACTCCGCGCCGCGCACGCATTCCAGACCGTGACCGACTGGCACGCGCGACGACCGCCTGTCGCGTTTGACGACGCCTCGTCAGGGGGCGTATACACACGATCACACTCGGAGAAAGGGGCGTGAGCACATGTCCGTGCTGATCAAGGGCGGTCGCATCATCACCGCCGCCGACGACTACGTCGCCGACATCTACGCCGAGAACGGCTCGATCACGCTGATCGGGGAGGGGCTCGACGTGTCTGCCGACAGGGTCATCGAGGCCGGCGGGAAGATCGTGATGCCCGGAGCGATCGACCCGCACACCCACCTCGAGATGTTCTTCGGCGGCACGACGACGTGCGACGACTTCACCTCGGGGACGACGGCAGCAGCTTTCGGGGGAACGACGACGCTCATCGACTTCTGCATCCAGACGCCGGGCGACACCTTCCCGCAGGCGCTCGAGAAGTACCACGAGAAGATCGAGCGCTGCCCACCGGTCATCGACGTCGGATTCCATATCGCCGTCACCGACCTGCACACGGGTGGGACGCTCGAGGACCTGGCGAAGGTGCCGGACGAGGGCGTGACGTCGTACAAGCTCTTCATGGCCTACAAGGGCGCCGTCATGGTCGACGACGAGACCCTGTTCAGGGTCATGCGAACTGCCCACGAGACGGGCGGTCTCGTGATGGTGCACGCCGAGAACGGCGATGCGATCGACATCATCGTCAAGGAAGCCGTCGCCGAGGGGAAGAGCGACCCCATCTGGCATGCGCGGACGCGACCGATGGAGACGGAGGCAGAGGCGACGAACCGCGCAGTCCAGCTCTCGCGCGTCGCCGGCTCCCCGCTCTACGTCGTGCACGTCTCCTGCCAGCCGGCCGTCGAGCCGATCGCGCTCGCCCGTGAGAAGGGCTGGGACGTCTGGGGCGAGACCTGCACTCAGTACTTCTTCGTCGACGAGAGCATGATGGAGAAGCCGAACTGGGAGGGCGCGAAGTACATCTACACTCCGCCCCCGCGTCCGAAGGAGCAGCAGGAGCACCTCTGGAAGGCGATCGCGACCGACGCGCTCTCGGCCGTCTCGACCGACCACTGCCCGTTCAACTGGCCGGAGCAGAAGGGGATCAACGGCCGCGACTTCCAGGTCGTGCCGAACGGCGGACCGGGGATCGAGAACCGGCTCCACATGCTGTGGACGTTCGGCGTCTCGGAGGGACGGATCACGCCGAACCGGTTCGTCGAGCTGGTCTCGACGAACATCGCGAAGCTCTTCGGCCTCTATCCGCGCAAGGGCACGATCGCACCCGGCTCCGACGCGGACATCGTGGTCTGGGATCCCGAGAAGAAGCTCACGATCTCAGCCGCGACGCACCACACGAACGTGAACTACAACCTCTTCGAGGGCACCGAGGTCATCGGCGCTCCCGAGGTCGTGCTCGTGCGCGGCCAGGTGATCGTCGAGAACGACGAGCTCGTCGCGTCGCCGGGAGCGGGGCAGTTCGTCAAGCGTGCCCGCTTCGGGGAGGAGCTCAAGGCAGCGCAGCGGGCGGTGGCGTAGCCGTGTCGGACGAGGCCGCGCGCGAAGTCTACGAGAAGGCGAGGCTGGGTCAGGCGGTCACCCTCGGTGACCGCCCCGCCGTGCTCGTGGTGGATTTCTCATGTGGATTCACCGAACCCGAGAGCACACTCGGCTCCGACCTCACGCCACAGGTGGAAGCGACGCGGAGGCTGCTCGACGTCGCCCGCGAGGGAGGCCTCCCGGTCGTGTTCACGACGATCGCGTTCGAGCCGAGCCTCAAGGATGGAGGCCTGTGGTTGCGAAAGGTTCCCGCACTCGGCGAGCTACAGCTGGGCGGGCACTGGGTCGAGATCGATCCGAGACTCGGAGCACGCGAGGACGAGACGGTGATCGTAAAGAAGGGCGCCTCGGCGTTCTTCGGCACGAACCTCGCGTCGGTCCTCGTCACGCAGGGCGTCGACTCGATCGTCCTCTGCGGCGCGACGACGAGCGGCTGTGTCCGAGCAACCGCGATCGACCTCATGCAACTCGGTTGGCCGACCATCGTTCCACGAGAGTGCGTCGGCGACCGAGCGCAGGCACCGCACGAGGCGAACCTGTTCGACATCCAGGCCAAGTACGCGGACGTCGTGTCCCTGGAGGACGCGCTCTCGTACCTCGAGAGCGTGCCCGGGAAGGTCGGAACGCTCGCTTGACGAACGGTACCGGCCCGATCCCGGCTACGGGAAGGGGCTCGAGCTGACTGCGGAGTCCCGACGCGCGATCGGCGCGTCGGGACT
>DATIBA010000205.1:0-3431 GCA_035457765.1 Gaiellaceae bacterium | reverse complement strand
CCCTCACGCGGCGTCGCTGCGTCAGGCTTTCGCCCATTGCGCAAGATTCCCCACTGCTGCCTCCCGTAGGAGTCTGGGCCGTGTCTCAGTCCCAGTGTGGCTGATCGTCCTCTCAGACCAGCTACGGATCGGAGCCTTGGTGGGCCATTACCCCACCAACAAGCTAATCCGCCGCGGACCCATCCTCGGCCGGAGGCCGAAGCTACCTTTTCCGACCGACTCGAGAGCCGGAAGGGCCATCCGGTATTAATCCGGGTTTCCCCGGGCTATCCCGGTGCCGAGGGCAGGTTATCCACGTGTTACTCACCCGTTCGCCGCTGTCCCCGAGGCCGAAGCCTCGGTTCTCGCTCGACTTGCATGTGTTAAGCGCGCCGCCAGCGTTCGTCCTGAGCCAGGATCAAACTCTCCGTGAAGAGAACGTTCGCTCTCGTACAAGAACGAGAGCAGTTCTGATCAGTTCGAGCTCGATGCTCGATTCGTCTTCTCAAAGAGCAAGACGGATTCATTCCTCACGCAGGCTGACGCCCGCGAGAGGTCTCGACGTTTCACGCTGTTGAGTTTTCAAAGACCGCGCCGCTCGGCGGCAACAAAAAACCTCTGACTCGCACCAGAGGCCTTCGGGGACGGAACACAGAGGTCGTATCCGGTCGCTCGAAAGCTCTCCAGTTCGTCGAGTTACAGGCCTTTTGCACCCTCCTTTCGGAAGGCTGTGTGATCGTAGCACAGGAGATTCCCCTGTCAACCAAGCCATTTTCGCCATGCTCACGAGTCTGCGCGATGACGCTCGATCCGCGTTCGACTCGGGATCTGCGTGATCAGCTAGCCGTCGAGCCGCACGAACCGCCTCTTCCCCGCCTGCACGACCTTGCCCTGGAGCCGGGACCGGGGAACGTCGAGCTCTGCCACCGGCTCGCCGTCGACTTTCACTCCGCCCTGCGCGATCAGCCGCCTGGCCTCGCTGGTCGAGAGACCGAATGCGTCCGCCAGGAGCGCAGGCAGGTGGACCGGGTCGCCGGCGGGGAGCACGCCCTCGGGCACGTCGTCCGGGGCTTGCCCTTGCCGGACGACACGCGTGAAGTGCGCTTCTGCCGCACGAGCCGCGTCTTCACCGTGAGAACGCGCGACGATGAAGCGCGCCAGCATGAGCTTCGCCTCGAGCGGATCCCCGGCCAGGGGGTCGCCGTCGTCCTCCTTCACGAGCCTGTACCAGTCGGGCAGGGCGTCGTCCGAGATCCTCATCGTCCGGCCGAACTGCTCCTCCGGCGGGGCCGTGAGGGGGATGTTGTTGCCGATCGACGAGCTCATCTTCTCTCCGTCCCACGAGAGGAGGAGGGGCGTCGTGAGCACGACCTGCGGCTCGAGTCCGTACGCCTGCATCACCTCGCGCCCCGCGAGCAGGTTGTACAGCTGATCCGTGCCGCCGAGCTCGACGTCCGCCTCGACCGCGACCGAGTCGTATGCCTGCATCAACGGATAGAGGAGCTCCGAGACCGAGATCGGCTGTCCGGCCGAGTAGCGGCCGGCGAAGTCGTCCCGCTCGAGCATCTGCGCCACCGTCATCATCCGCGTCAGCTGGATGACGTCGGCGAAGCTGAGCCCGGCCAGCCACTCACTGTTGAAACGCACCTCCGTCTGTTCGGGGATCACGAGCTGGTACGCCTGCTCGACGTACGTCCTGGCGTTTCGATCGATCTCCTCGTCGGACAGGATCGGCCGTTCCGTCGAGCGTCCGGACGGATCTCCGATCCGTGTCGTGTAGTCGCCGATGATGAGGACACCCAGGTGCCCCTCGTCCTGGAAGGCACGCATGCGCTGAAGCGGAATGCCGCGACCGACGTGGATGTCGGGCGAGGTGACGTCGATGCCGAGCTTGACCCGGAGAGGGCGGCCGAGCGCGAGCTTCGCCTCCAGGGCTCCGGCCGGGAGAACGTGAGCGGCGTTCCGGATCAGTTCGGCGAGTGCCACAGCCTCAGGCAGTCGTCACGTGCGCGCGGGTGACCTCGGCGGGCGACCTGCAACCGAGCAGCGCCAGCGCGTTCTCCGTCTCCTCGCGCAGGATCTCGAGGACCTGGCTCACACCCTTGTCACCGCCGAACGCGAGACCGTACATGGCGGGACGGCCGACGAGAACGGCCCGCGCGCCGAGCGCAAGCGCCATGACCACGTCGGATCCACGTCGAACACCGCCGTCGAGGTAGACCTCCGCGCGGTCGCGCACCGCCTCCACTATCTCGGGAAGCGCCTCCAGAGACGCGATCGCGCCGTCGAGCTGTCGTCCGCCGTGGTTCGAGACGACGACGGCCGCGGCGCCGTGCTCGCACGCGAGAATCGCGTCCTCCGCGGTGACGAGGCCCTTCACGATCACGGGTACGTTCCAACGCTCCCGCAGCTCAGCCACGTAGCCCCACTCCAGGCCCGAGTCGAGGAGATCGAGCGAGTGATGGCCGTCGTCCTCTCCTCCGCGGGCCCGGGCGGTCACGATCGCGGGCACGTCGTTCTCCGGAGCTTCGAACCCGAGTCGCGCTTCTCGGTGCCGGATCCCGTAGACGGGCAGGTCCGCGGTGAGCACGAGCGCGGAGAAGCCCGCCTCGAGCGCCTGCTCGATCACCCCGTCGCTCACCTCTCGGTCCCGAAAGACGTAGATCTGGAGCCAGCGCGGCGCTCCCGGCGCCGACGCGGCGATGTCCGCCGGCGTCGCGGTAGCGACCGTGGAGAGACACATCAGCGTGCCCGCGGCCGCTGCTCCGCGGGCCATTGCGAGCTCGCCCTCCTCGTGCGCGATCTGCTGAAACGCCATCGGCGCGACGAGAACCGGCATCGAGACGGGCGTTCCCAGCACCGTCGTCTCGGTCGAGACCGACGATACGTCGATGAGGACGCGCGGTCGAAGACGGAATCTCGAGAACGCCTCTCGGTTCCACCGCAGCGTGCGCTCGTCACCCGCACCGCCGACGATGTAGCTCCACGCCTCGGGGGCCACGACCGACTCCGCGAGGTGCTCCGCGTCGTCGACGGTGAGGAGCTGTTCCATCGCCTCTGAGCCTACCGCCTGTCCGAGGTGGCAATTCACACTCTCGTAACGGCTTCGCTCCTAGCCTGTGACCGTGCTCGTCCTCCTCGGAATCGCGTTTCTGGCCGGGTTGATCACGGCGCTTTCACCGTGTGTGCTGCCGGTTCTGCCGCTCCTGCTCGCCGGCAGTGCGGCGAGCGAGAGCCGCTGGGGGCCGTTCGCGGTCATGGCCGGCCTCGTCGTCTCGTTCACGGCGTTCACGCTTGCAGGAGCAGCGCTGCTGAGCGCCCTCGGCCTCCCGGAGGATCTCCTGCGCACGCTGGCGATCGCGATGCTGTTCGTCCTCGCGGCGAGCCTTCTCTCGGTGAGGCTGACACGCGTCCTCGAGCGACCGCTCCTCTTCCTCACGCGAAGGCCGCTC
>DATIBA010000204.1:0-3894 GCA_035457765.1 Gaiellaceae bacterium | reverse complement strand
GCCGGCGAGCGGCCGCGAACGACCGAAGCCGTGCAAACGACAGCCCGCGAGGTCGTCCATCACGGCGGCGCGGTCGCATCGACGTTGTACTTCTCGAGCTCGGGCGGGAAGACGGCGAGCGCAGCCGACGTCTTCGGGACGGCGATCCCGTACCTCGTCTCGCGTCCGGATCCGTGGGACAAGCTTTCGCCGTACCACCGCTGGGGACCTGTCCTTCTCGGAGCGCGGACCGTTCAGGCGAAGCTCGGCATCGACGCACGGGTCGTTGATGCGATCGGCACCGTGACGCCATCCGGCCGCCTCCGCTCGCTTTCCGTGCTGACGACGACCGGATCGGAGCCGGTGCCCGCCTCTGTGGTCCGGACCGCGCTCGGCCTCCGCTCGACCTGGCTCGCGATCGGAGTACTGCGGCTGGACCGTCCCGCTGGAGCGATCGTCTTCGGATCGAGCCTGGAGCTCAGCGGGATCAGCCGCGGGCTTCGCTCGCCCGTCCTCGCCACCTCCCCCGACGGTGCGGTCTGGACGAGGGCGGATGCTCTGTCGCGAGCGGCCGGGGGGAGCTTCGCGGTCACCGTCAAGCCGGTTCGAACCACCCGCTACCGGATCGAGGTCGAGGGGGCGACGTCTCCCGCGATGCTCGTCCAGGTCAGTCCGCGGTTGCAGCTCGTCCCCCCGACCGAGCTCGGAGCCCTCACGGGGTCGGTCCGGCCGAAGCTCGTTGGCGAGGTAATCTCGATCGAGCGACGGAACGGCTCGCGCTGGGTCTCCGTCGGCCAGGCGACTGCCGACGAGAGCGGAGCTTTCCGGGTGGAGCTCACGCTCGTGCCTGGAAGCTACCGGGCACGGATCGCGGCGACCGCAGACCTGGCGGCGGGGGTGTCGCCGACCCTCGAGGTCACGGGATGACGCGCTTCGCGCTGGCGATCACGGCGGTCGCTGCAGCGTGGCTTGCGCTGCCTCTTCCAGCAGATGCCGCCCGCGTGGCAGTCGGTCTCGGTCGCGGTGCCGATGCGACCATCGTCGCCAGCGCGATCGAGCGCAGGACGGGCAATCGCCCGGAAAGCCTCGCGCCGATCCCCGCGCTCGTCCTCGACCTGCCCGCCGGAAGCTCGCTGCGGGGCATCCGCGGAATCAGGTACGTCGAGCCTCTCGTGGAGCGTCGGCTCGCGTTCACTCCCACGGATCCGCTCGTTTCGAAGCAGTGGTACCTGTCGCACAGCCGGTTCTACGAGTCGTGGGTGACGCTTCCGGCGTTCGAGTCGATCCCGGTGGCGGTGATCGATTCGGGCGTCGACACGGGGCATCCGGAGCTCGCGAAGAAGGTTCTCGGAGCAAAGAGCTTCGTAGGTGGCTCGGCGCGCGAGGACACCCTCGGGCACGGAACGTTCGTCGCGGGTCTCATCGCAGCCGGCGTCGACAACGACATCGGGATCGCGGGACTTGCGCCTTCCGCCCAGCTTCTCGTCGCCAAGGTCGTCACGCGCGATCGCGCGATCCCGGTCGAAGCCGAAGCCAAGGCGATCCGCTGGGCCGTCGAGAACGGGGCGCGAGTGATCAACATGAGCCTCGGCGGCGAGCGCGACCCGCTCGATCCAAGCCGCGACACCTATTCGAGGCTCGAGGCGGATGCCGTCGCCTACGCGGTCTCGAACGGCGCCGTCGTGGTCGCTGCGGTCGGGAACAGCAATTCACGGGCTTCGGGGAAGTACGCGAGCTACCCCGCCGCGCTTCCGCACGTCATCGGCGTGAGCGCGACGAACGACACGGACAACGTTCCGTCGTTCTCGAATCGAGACCCGATCTTCAACGACATCGCCGCGCCTGGCCTGCAGATCCTGTCGATCCTGCCGCGCAACGTCACCGCGCGATTCCCCGCCTGTGCCGAGCAGGGCTACTCGAGCTGCGGTCCGGACGAGTACCGGGAGGCGCAAGGTACCTCCTTCGCGGCACCGCAGGTGACTGCGGCCGCAGCCGTTCTGCTCAGTCTTCGCCCGACGCTACGAGCCGAGCAAGTGGTTCAGATCCTGCGGAGCGCTGCCGTCGACCTGAGTCCCGAGACGGGGTGCGACACGTGCACGTTGGGGCGCGATGCAGCCTCGGGCTGGGGGAAACTCGACGTCGCGGCGGCGATCGCCGCTCTGACCGAGCGTCTTCCCGCACGGGACTTCTACGAAGCCAACGACGACGCCGGCTCGCGCGCCTACAAGGTGTACGGAGCGAACCGCCGGATCAAGGCGACGGTCGACTTCTGGGACGACCAGGACGACGTCTACGCGATCGAGCTGCAGAAAGACCAGCCTGTCTACTTGGGGCTCACCGGCTCTGACCCAAGCGTCGACCTGAGTCTCGCTTTCTGGCTTCCCGGAGTGCGTTCGATCGAGAGCGTCTCGAGCATTCGCCTTCGGGCGCGCGTCTCGGCCAGAGTGGGGTCGCGGCAGTACCTCTCGTTCCGCGCCCGCACGGCCGGCACCTACTTCGTGCAGGTGCGAATGTCCAGTCCAGGCATCACGCGCTATCGGCTGATCGTCATCAAGGGCTGACCCGCAGACGGTCCTCTCCGCGCTCTCCGAGAGCGCTTCTCGAGCCGACGGCAGGCGCGCAGCGCTACTCGGATCCGAGGAGCTCGTCCTCCGGCACGTCCCGCAGGACGCGCGCTGGGTTCCCGACGACGGTGACGCGAGGCGGCACGTCCTTCGTGACCACGGCGCCCGCTCCTACGAACGCCTCCTCGCCGATCTCGATCCCCGGACAGAGGACTGCACCACCGCCGATCCGTGCCCCGCGCCTGATCGTCGGCCCCTTCATGAGCTCGTGACGACGCTCCGTGCGGCCCATGAGGTTGTCGTTCGTGGTCACGACGCAGGGAGCGATGAACACGTGCTCTTCGAGCGTCGAGTAGGCGGTGATGTAGGCCTCCGCCTGGATCCGCGTCCTGGCGCCGATCGTCGTGTCGTTCTCGATGAGCGAGCCCCGGCCGAGCACGACATCGTCACCGATCGTGACTCGTTCGCGGACGCACGACTGGTCGCCCAGGATGACGCCTGCACCGATCGTCGCGCCCGCGAACACGATCGCCCCGGTGGAGACGACCGTGCCGTCGCCGATCTTCGCGGGCGAGAGCGGCTCGCGCTTCGCCGTCGAGCGCGACGAGAGCGCGGGTTGCTTGCCGACGACCGCGTTCTCCAGGATCCGGACGTCCTCGCCGAGCTCGGTGCCGGGATACACCGTGGCGGTGGGATGGATTCCAGCAGTCACGCTGCTGGCACGCCGGTGCGGAGCGAACTCGTGAGCAGGTCGAGCGCGCGGACCACCCGTGCCCCGTCGCGCGCGACCTTTCGTCGGTCGCCCTGCCCCGCCACGAGCTGGAGGAACTCCCTGCACTCCAGCTTCAACGGCTCGTCGGTCGGGATTTTCGGGATGTGGATGTCGCCGGTACGCGTTTGCCACTCACCGTACGTGTCGACCGGTCGCCACGGCGCCTTCTCGTAGACCGTCACCTTCCGGTCGAGCTCCATGTCGTCGAAGACCGCCATCTTCTCGGTTCCGACCACGGTCATCTTGCGCATCTTGTGCGGGTCGAGCCAGGAGAGGTGCATGTGTGCGATGCGGCCCGAGGGGAAGCGCAGGAAGCAGAACACGACGTCCTCGACCCCGGGTTGCAGGAAGTCGCGGCCGTGCGCGAGCGCCTCCACGGGGTCCTCGTCGAGCAGGTAGAGGATGACCGAGAGGTCGTGGACGCCGAGCGACCAGAGGGCGTTCTCATAGGGCCGGATGCGACCAAGGTTCTGGCGGTTGCCGTAGACGCACAGAACGTCGCCGAGCTGGCCGCCGTCGACGAGCTCCTTCAGCTTCTGAACGCCAGGGTGGTACAGGAGGAGGTGGCCGGGCATGAGC
>DATIBA010000203.1:0-16419 GCA_035457765.1 Gaiellaceae bacterium | reverse complement strand
CGTCCGCGATCGCGGTTTGCGCGGCGTCGGTGAGCTCGAAGCGGAGCTCCGCCGGCTCGAGCTCACGGCCAGGGTCGGTCGAGTAGGTCGCGTCCTCGTGCTCGGCGAGGAACTCGGCGAAGCGAAGGAGCGTGCTCCCGTCGCATCCCGCGTGCTCCATGCAGATGCCTCCGATCCCGTTCTCCGCCACGATGAGCTGGAGCGACTTGTCGAACCACCGTCCGCGCGCGTCGCCGTGGAGGAACAGGCGGGCGGCCTCGCCCGAGCGGGCGTGCTCCGGCGCCGGACCGCTTTCCAGGATGAGCACGAGGATGGCGCTCTCGATCGTCCGCAACGCCTCGTGCGTCGGACCGGGGCGCAGATGCCGCTCGCGCACCCGGGCCCAGGAGCGCCGCCGATCCGTCGTCAGCACGCCTACCGGAGGGCCTGGAGTCTCGACCGAGTCGACGATCCGCTGGAGTCCCCGTTCGAGATCCGCGACGGCGTGCGGGCGGCCGTCCGGGTCGAGAATCTCGAGCGAGAAGAAGCGGTTGCCTCGTACGACGACGGCGTCGCGGCTCTCCGGGTGCTGCTCGAGGACGTCGCCGGTCGCGCCGGGGATCCGCGTGGAGGCGAGCAGCCTGGAGTACTCGCGCATGCACTGCGGTGCGCCGTCGACCACAACCGGCTCGAGCTCCTCGCGCTCCACGAGCGACCTGAAGTGCCCCGCCGCCGCGAGCAGTCGAGAGGCGCGTGTGACCTGCGGACCACTGCCTGTGAGCGCGAAGGCGGGACTGACGTTGACGACGAGCGGCGTATCGTCGAGCAGGTACCAGTCGTCCCAGAACGGCTCGAGCCAGTTCTCCCGCGACCGGCTCCAGCGCAGTAGGCGGCTCTGGAGCGTCTCGCCCGGGCCGTCGGGCTCGAAGAACTCGCTCACCGCTTCCCGCGTGACGTCGAACTGCGACTCGCCGAGCAGCGGGCGCACCATCTCCAGATAGAGCGCGCAGGTCTCCTCGAGCTCGGGGACGGGGAGCCGCTCGAGGTCGTTCTGGAAGCGGAACATCCCGCCTTTCTTCGACGGTGCGCTCACGTGCACCCAGCTCCTCGCCGCGCGCTCGGCCCGGGTCGTCAGGTCTCGGAGGTCGCGACCGACGCGAGCTCTCGACCGGAGGCTCGGCGCGCGTCGAAGACGTAGCCGAGCGTGTATGCCATGACGTACGACACGAGCCTCGTCGTCACGCCTCCGTACCAGGCTGTGTCGACGAGCGGGTTGAGGCACACGATGTCGACGCCGACGACGTTCGACCTCGCGGCCACGACCTGGACGCACTCCCTGAATTCCTGCAGAGTGAAGCCGCCGGGCTCGGGCAGCACCGTTCCGGGCACGATCGACCAGTCGAAGAAGTCCGTGTCGATCGTCAGGTAGACGTTCCTGTCCTCCGACGTGTGCTCGTCGACGGCTTGGGCCGGGCCCTTGCGATGCATCTCGGCCGCCGGGACGACCACGGAGCCGATCTTCTCGGACATCGCCAGGGATTGGCTCGAGGCGAAGTTGCGGATCCCGAACTGGGTGACCTGCTCGACGAACGGGAGCTCGGCGATGCGATGGATCGTGCTCGAGTGCGTGTACCGCGAGCCGGCGACCGTGTCGCGCGTGTCGAAGTGGGCGTCGAACTGGATGACGTCGAGGGCGCCCCAGGGCGCCATGCCGCGCACGAGCGGAAAGCCGATCGAGTGATCCCCGCCGACACTTACGAGCACCGCGCCCTTGGCTGCGATCTGCCGTGCCACCTCGGACGTCGTGTTGACGAACGCCTTGAGGTCTCCGGCAGGGATGACGACGTCACCGATGTCGGCCATCGTGACGCCTGCGAGGTACTCCTTCCCGTCGTCGACGCAGTGGAAGCCGACGCACGGGCTCGCCGGGTCCGGGGGTCCGTCGAACGGGTTCCCACCGTAGAAGAAGGTCGGGTTCGTGCGAACCGCGTTCGGCCCCTGGGACTGCCCGACGCGGCAGTACGGGATGAGCGAGCCCTGGTCGTACGGCACGCCGAGGAGCGCGACCTCGTGGTCGAAGTCGGCGAGGTCCGTGCACGTGGGCGCGCCGAAGAAGCTGTGTGGTGGCACGGCGAGAAGCGGCTCCGAGATACCTGCGCCCTCGAGGTCGCGATGCGGGTCGTCGCTCACGTGCGCTCCTTTCGAGAGGATGCTCAGCTCGAGGCTGCGATCGCCGCCTCGAGGCTCGGCGTGTCGGACAGCAGCCGCTTCGTGTAGTCCGCCTGCGGCGCGTCGAGCACGTCGTCGACGAGGCCACGCTCGACGATGCAGCCTTCGCTCATCACGGCGACCTCCTGCGCGATCGTGCGGATCAAGGCGAGGTTGTGTGTGACGAAGAGCAGCCCGATGTGGAGCTCGCGCTGCAGCTCTGCGAGCACCTCGACGATCGCCGCTTGCACCGATACGTCGAGCGCGGAGGTGACCTCGTCGCACACGAGCAGCTGTGGCTCCGCGACGAGTGCACGCGCGATCGCGACGCGTTGCCGCTCACCTCCGGACAGCTGGTGGGGATACCGGTTGAGCACAGTCGACGAGAGCTGCACGCGCTCGAGCGCCTCCGTCGCGCGGCGCCGCGAATCCGTGCTGCCGGAGCCGAAGAACAGGTTCAACGGCTGCGCGATGATCTGCCCGATCGTCTTGCGCGGATTGAGGGAGTTGTAGGGACTCTGGAACACGTACTGGATCTCCCGGCGGGTGTCCGTGTCGCGCGAGCGCGATCCGGACGCCAGCGATCGCCCCCGGTAGGCGATCGTTCCCGTGAAGTCCTCGTGCAGTCCGCCGACACACCGGGCGAGCGTCGTCTTGCCCGAGCCGGACTCGCCCACGAGTGCGAGGCACTCGCGAGGCCTGACCGTGAGGTCGACGTCGAACAGCACCTGCCGTACCCCGTACGCCGCGCAGACGCCGCGGACGGCAACGAGCGCGTCCTCGACCTCGATCTCGGGGCGGGGTACCGCGGTGGGCCGCGCTGCCGCCGCATCGCCGAGGACGAAGGCGTGCCTGAAGCAACGGACCACGTGCTCGCTCGCGACGCTCTCGAGCGACGGCTGCGACGCGCTGCACGGCTCCTCGGCGTAGGCGCAACGCGGCGCGAAGAAGCAGCCGGCCGGCCGGTGGCCGGGCCGAGGAGCGGTGCCGGGTATGCCGACGAGGGCGTGGACTCCGGACAGCTCCGGAATCGCCTCGATCAGGCGCCGGGTATACGGGTGCCCCGCTTGCCGGAAGAGCGTTCCCGTTGGGCCGACCTCCACGAGCCGCCCGCCGTACATCACGGCGACACGACCTGCGAGAGTTGCGACGACCGCGAGGTCGTGGCTGACGTAGACGGCGGCAACGCCGTGGGCCTCGCACAGGTCTCGCACCGTCTCGAGCACGTGTGCTTGGGTAGTCACGTCGAGGCCGGTCGTCGGCTCGTCGAGCACGATCACCCGCGGCCGGTTCGCGAAGGCCATGGCAAGCGCGACGCGCTGCTGCTGCCCGCCCGAGAGCTGGTGAGGGTAGCGCTTGAGGAACGTCTCCTCGGTCGGGAGCAGGACTTCGTCGAGGGCTTCGAGGATCCGACCCCGCCGCTCCTGGTCGGTCGAGCCGAAGCCATGCTCGGAGAGCGTCTCGTCCAACTGGGTGCCGATCCGCATCGCCGGGTTCAGCGCCGAGGCCGGATCCTGCGGCACGTAGGAGACCAGGCGACCGCGGAGCCGCTGGCGCTCGAGCGGAGGCAGCATGAGGATGTCGCGCCCCTCGATACGCACCTCGCCGCGGGCGATGCAAGCGCCACGCCGGGTATGCCCGAGCACCGCGAGGCCGACGGTCGTCTTGCCCGAGCCCGACTCGCCGACGAGGCCGAGCACCTCGCCCGCAGCCACACCGAAGGTGATCTCATCGACGATGTCCTCGCGGTCGCCGTAGTCGATCTCGACACGGAGGTCGACGACCTCGAGCGCTGCCGCCGGCGTGCTCATTCGCCGCCCGTGCGGCCCCGCTCGATGCCGATTGCGGCCCGGGAAATGCCGTCGCCGATGAGGCTCGTGCCGATCGTGAGCAGCGCGATGGCGATCACCGGCAGCAGGACCGGCCACGGCTGGAGCGTGAGGCCGTTCTGGTTCTCGTTGATCATCAGGCCCCAGTCGGCGGCGGGCGGCTGCAATCCGAAGCCGAGGAAACTGAGGCCGGCCACGACGGCCACGTTGAAGGACATGCGTAGCGTCGTCTCGACGATGAGCGGGCTCGAGATGTTCGGCAGCACCTCGCTGAGCAGGATCTTCCTACGAGGGACCCCGATCGCCTCGGCCGCGCGCACGAAGTCCCGCTGGACAACCTCCACGGCGGCGCCGCGCGTGACTCGCGCCGCCCTGGGCATGGTCGTGAACCCGACCGCGAGCACGAGCAGCCACAGCTTGGGGCCGACCGTGGCCGCGAGGACGAGCGCGAAGACGATCTGCGGCAGTGAGAGGAAGACGTCCATAGTCCGCATGAGCAGGTCGTCGAGTCTGCCGGGCGAGTAGGCGGCGACCAGGCCGATCGTGACTCCGAGGCTCATGCCGAACGCGGTCGAGAGCCCGGAGAGCAGGAGCACCGAGAGCCCGCCGTGGAGGAAACGGCTGAGGACGTCCCGGCCGAGGTTGTCCGTGCCGAGCCAGGCGTCACTCGAGGGTGGCGCGAACGGCAGCTGGCCTTCCACTCCCTGGTCCGGCGAGTACGGAGCCACGAGTCGACCGAAGACCGCGAGGCCGACGAGCAAGAGCGTGATGCCGATTCCGATCTTCGTGCGGTGCTGCGCCCAGGCGGTCGAGAGGAGCAGTCGCCACGGGCGGATCTGCTTCTCCGCGAGGTCGATCCGGACCGCGTCGGTGACTGCGACATCGGTCATCCGAGCGAGGTTCGGAGTCGAGGGCTCACGAGGATGGTGGCGACGTCGGCGAGAAGGTTGAGGATCACGTAAAGCGCCGCGATCAGGAGCGCGATCGCCTGCACCGTGGGCATGTCACGCGCCCGCACCGACTCGACGAGGAGCAGGCCGATGCCCGGGTAGTTGAAGACCGCCTCGACGACGACGATACCGCCCGCCAGGTAGGCGAGGTTCAGCGCGGTGACCTGGAACGTCGGCGCGAGCGCGTTTGGAACGGCGTGGCGCCAGAGAACGCGACGCTCCGCGAGCCCTTTGAGCCTCGCCATCTCGACGAAGTCGCTCTCGAGGATCTCGACCGTGG
This sequence comes from Gaiellaceae bacterium, assembly GCA_035457765.1. Taxonomy (GTDB): domain Bacteria; phylum Actinomycetota; class Thermoleophilia; order Gaiellales; family Gaiellaceae; genus GMQP-bins7. The sequence goes on along the minus strand of DATIBA010000203.1, from coordinate 11,173 downwards.
AGGCTCGCATGATCCGGGCCGTGTACGGCACGACCGCGATGATCAGCGTGATGACCGGCAGCACGAGTTCCTTCGGGTACTCCCAGGGCCTCGAGCCGGGCTCCGTCACGATCACGCTCGGGAGGATGTGGAACACCGTGGTCGAGAAGATCACGGCCAACGTGATCCCGACCACGAATTCGGGGAGCGCCGCGAGTCCGAGCGTCGCGACGGACGTGGTCTGATCGAAGGCACTGTCACGCTTGCGCGCGCTGATCGCGCCGAGCGCGATCCCGATGGGAACGCTGATCAGGCCCGCGATGAACATGAGGAAGAGGGTGTAGACGAGCCGCTCGCCGAGCACCTCGGTGACCGGCAGGCTGTTCGCAAGCGACGTGCCGAGGTCGCCGGTGAAGACCCCCGAGATCCACTCCCAGTATTGCGTGACCACGGACTTGTCGAGGCCGAGCTGACGCCGTAGCTCGGCGAGCGACTCCGGCGTTGCGCTGCGCCCGAGGATCGACCGCGCGGCGTCGCCGGGCAGCGCCTGCGTGGCCGCGAAGATCATCACCGAGGTGATCCACAGGGTCACGAGCCCCAGCAGGAGCCGACGGACGATGAAGCCGGTGAGACCGTGCCTGAGGCTCATCCTCGAGCTTGAGGCGAACTTCTTGCCAAGCGGGCGTCCAGGCTTTTTCGGAAGAAGACCCGTCGGTACCCGTCTTCGACGCGGCGTCCCGTCTCGACGAACCCGAGCCGTGGATAGAAGCGCAAATTCTCGACCATGGCCTCGTTCGTGTACAGCGTCACGCCGGACAGGCCGAGATCGCGTGCCCGCTGCTCGGCGAAGGCGATCAGCGCGCGGCCGTAGCCACGCCGTTGCGAAGCCGGGTCGACCGCCACGTTCTCGAGCTCGAGAACGTCACCGGCCGGGCGAATCACGAGAACACCCACCACGCGGTCGTCCGCTTCGCCGACCCACGCCTCCTGAGCTTGGACGAGCGCGTCGTAGTCGGCTGCGACGGGCGCCGGGGCGCGACCGATGCGAGAGGCAGCTGGAGCGTAGGCGGCACCGACGATCGCTCTGATCGCCGGGACGTCCCAGCGCTCTGCTGGTCGGATCTGCACGAGGTGAATGTCAGTGGCGCGTGTCCTGGCTCGCGAGGACGGGTGCCGGGCGGATGGCCCGGCACCCGTCCTCGTCCCTAGACGAAGTAGATGGTCCGGAATCCGTTGCCGTACTTGTTCAGATTGAGCGTGCCCCTGTCGACCTTGAAGCCGCCGACCCTGCTCGAATACGCGTCCGTGAGGTTCTTGAAGCCCCAGATGATGAGCCCGCCGTCGTTGTACTCCATCCGCTGCATCTCTTTGATGATCTCGGCGCGCCTCCTCTCGTTGACGGTCGCGAGGGCCTGCCTGTAGAGCGACTCGAACCGTGGGTAGTTCTCGTAGGCGTCCCAATGCGTCTCGTTGAACGGGGCCGTCTTGAGGACGCCGGCCGCGACCTGCTGCAGGTAGTTGCGCGTCCCCCAGTAATCGGCCGAGAACGGCCACTTCAGATACTGGTCGCCGTAGATCGTCCCTCCGTCGACATTCCTGACCGTGACGTCGACGCCGCCCGCCTTCGCGTTCTGGGCGAAGATCGTGGCGCCCTCGACCATTCCCGTGTCAGCCGGGCTCGTGATCAGTTCGACCGAGAGATTCTCCTGGCCCGCCTGCCGGAGCAGCGACCGTGCTTGCTCGGGGTCGTACCTGCGCTGCGGGAACTCGTCGCCGGCGTACGCTGGGTCGAAGGGCGAGTAGATGTCGTTGCCAACCCGCCCAAAGCCCGACAGGCCCTGCTGCACGACCTGCGGGCGGTTGATGAGCAGGCGGAACGCTCGCCGCACGCGGACGTCGTTGAAAGGAGCGACGTCGACCCGCATGCAGAGCGGCGTCCACGCTCCCGTCTGCGCCGTGTAGATCCTGAGGTTACGGCGACCCCTCACGACCGGCACCTGCGCGAACGGGACGTCGGTCATCGCATCGATCTGTCCGGACAGGAGCGCGTTCACCTTGGCCGCGTCCGACGGGAAGTTGATGACCCGCACCTGGTCGAACCACGGTTGGCCGGAGCGCCAGTAGTTCTCGTTGCGGACGTGGACGCTCTCGCGCCCGGGCGTGAAGCTCTGGACCTTGAACGGCCCGGTTCCGACGTACCGCAGAGGGCCCTTGCCGACGGCGTTCGGCTGGTAGCCCTTCGGGACGACGCCCTGGAAGTACTGGGCGAAGGCCTCCATCAGCGTGACGTCGGCCCGCGACAGGAACAGGCGGCACGTGCGCCTGTCGAGCTTCCTGATCCGCTTGAGGTCGATCGCGCCGAACGCTGCGTTGCCGAACAGCTTCAGCTTCGGGTTCTTGGTCCGCCTGATCGAGTAGATGACGTCGTCGATCGTGAGCGTCTTGCCGTTGTGGAACTCGATGCCGTCACGTACCCGGATGAGGTACTGGTTGGCCTTCTCCGCTCTCAGCTCCTCGGCCAGGCTGAGCCTGATCTTGTAGTTCTCGTCGAAGTAGGCCAGTCCGTCCCAGCCGGTCATGAGCCGGACTATGTCCGACTTCGCAACGATGTGCTGACCATCGATGAAGTCGGTCGTTCCTCCCGACACGGCGATCCGGAACGTCCCTCCACGCCTCCTCAGGGTCGTCGCGAATGCCGCCTCCGTGAGCGGACCGAACGTGCCTCCTGCCACGACGATCCCGAGCGCCGTCGCGCGTCGGAGAAGTTGCTCGCGGGTCATGCCGCGCTCGACCTCGCGGCTCAGTGCTTCGTCGGCCGATCTCATCGGCGCCCTCCTCGAAATCGCAGGGACGGAGCGATTGAAACCCACCGCGGGACGAAAGACAAGTGTCGTTCCTCAACCCTCCGGAACGTGCCTGCGTCGTGTCGGAGGCCGCGTTGTCGCGCGATTCTTTCAAATGTAGGGTTGTCAGTCAATCGGACATTTCTCGCGATGACTTCGAACTGGCTCCTTCCCACCGTCAAACGGACCTCGACGATCGAGCAGGTGCACCGGACGCTGCGCGACGCGATCATCGAGGGCGAGATCCCGGAGGGCGCACGCCTCGGGGAAGTGCGACTCGCCCGCATGCTAGGGACGAGCCGTAGCACCGTTCGCGAGGCGATCCGCCACCTCGTCCAGGAGGGGCTCGTCGAGTCGAAGCTCCACCGCGGCGCCTCCGTCGCCGTGCTTTCGCTCCGCGACCACCTGGACGTGTACGCGGCGCGCGAGGCGATCGAGGTCTGGGCGGCGAGGCGGCTCGTCGAGAGTGACGAGGACGTGGATCTGAGCCCGCTCCAGGAGGCGATGGAGGAGCTTCGCGCCGCCGCCGTCGGGGCCGACCGGCCGACCGAGGCGGTCATCGCCGCCGACATCGACTTTCACCGAGAGCTCGTCGCGCTCGCCGGGAGCCCCCGGCTCGCGCGGGCTTTCGAGACGCTCGCCGCCGAGGCACGCATGCTCCTGCGGCACCACCCTCCGTATCCGTGGCGGACGTACGTCAGCGACCACGAGGTCCTGTTCGAGGCGCTGAGCAGGCGGGATCCGCGTGCGCCCGAGCTCGTCGCGGAGCACCTTCGCCTGAGCTCCGATCTCATCGGAGGCGAGATCACGGGCCTCGGCCGTGCGCCCGTCGCTTCGGATCGAGGGTAGTCGGCATCCGACATGCCACTGTGCCCGGTGCGCGAGCCGTCGCCGTAGAGTGGAGCCGTGGCCGACTGGCACGGCATCGTCGTCCCCGAGCTCGCCGAGCTCGATCAGTTCGCGCTCGGGCTGACGATCGCAGAGGTGAAGGCGCGCTACGGGCTCGACGAGGTCGTCAAGCTGAGCTGGAACGAGAACCAGTTCGGACCGCTTCCCGGCGTGATCGACGCGATCCACGAAGAGCTCGCCAACATGTGGCTCTATCCGGAGGAGCCGTACCTCGAGTTCCGGCGCGAGGCCGCGGCGTACACGGGGACGACCGAGACGAGAATCGTGCCGAGCCACGGCAGCCTCGCCCTCATCGGTCTCGTGGCAACCGCGCTGCTACGGCCCGGGGCCCACGTCGTCGTGCCGACCCTGACTTACGGCCTGTACGCGCAGATCTCGGCGACACGCGGCGCGACCGTGCATGCGGTACCGATGCGCGAGCTCGCTCTCGATCTCGACGCGCTCGCTGAGACGGCACACCGTGTGGACGCCAGGGTCGTGTGGATCTGCGATCCGAACAACCCGACCGGCGCGCTGCTGGAACGGGGGGAGTGGACGCGGTTCCTGGACTCGCTGCCCGAGAGGTGTGTCGCTGTCGTGGATGAGGCGTACGCCGACTTCGTCCCTCCGGACCGCCGCGTCCACCGTGAGCTCGACGTCGAGGAAGGGCGGCCGGTGATCCTGTTGCGCAGCTTCTCGAAGCTCTTCGGGCTCGCGGGGCTCCGGCTCGGATACGCGGTCGTGGACGAGCCCCTCGTTCCCTACTTCGACCTCCTGGAGGAGCCGTTCAACGTGAACTGCGCCGCGCTCGCCGCCGGGTGCGCGTGTTTGCGAGCGAGGGACGCGGTCGCTGCGCGCCGCCGGGAAGTCGCGGCCGCGCGCGAGGCGCTCGCGGACGGTATGCGGGGCGCAGGGTTGGAGCCGTTCCCGTCGACGACGAACTTCGTGCTCGCCCGCGTCGACGTCGACGACGTCGTCCTCGGCGACCGGATGGCCGAGCGCGGCCTGCTCATCCGACCAGGGTCGGACTACGGTCTGCCGGGGTACGTGCGCATCACGGTCGGCCCCCTGCCGCTCATGGATCGACTCAACCGGGAACTCGCCGACGTCTGCAGCTCGCTTCGAGCAGGTCAGTGACTCGCGTCCTCTGTGACGCGTCGTTCCCGCTCGCACGTGCTCGCGCCGCGCTCGCCGACCTCGGCGTCCGCGTCGAGACCGGGTCGGCGCCTTGGTCGGGCGCCGACGTCGTGGGGCTCGTGTCGTTCGAGCCCGTCGGCGCGAACGACCTCGCGGCGCTCCCGGCTCTCCGTGTGCTCTCGACGCCCAGCGTAGGGCTCGACCACGTGGACGTGGAGGAGGCGACGAGGCGCGGCGTTTGGGTGTGCCATGTCCCGGACTACTGCGTCGAGGAGATGGCCGACCACGCGCTCGCCCTCCTGCTCGCGCTCGTGCGAGGAGTGGTCGAGCTCGATCGAAGCGTCCGCGACGGCACCTGGAGCTACGAGGCCGCTGGAGCGCTTCGCCGTATCTCCGACGTCCGACTCGGCGTCATCGGGTTCGGTCGGATCGGGCGAGCGGTGGCAGCGCGCGGGCTCGCGCTGGGGATGGAGGTCGGCGCCCACGACCCGCTCCTCTCCGACGAGGACATCTCCTCCAAGGGTGCTCGCCCACTCGCGCTCGACGAGCTGCTCCGGAGCTCGACGGCGATCTCCCTCCACGCGCCGCTCACGCCGGAGACGCACGGCTTGCTCGGCTCGAGCGAGCTCGCGCTGCTCCCGGCCGGAGCGTACGTCGTCAATGTCGCCCGAGGCGGGCTCGTCGACACGAAGGCGCTGCTCGACGCGCTCGAAACCGGTCGGCTCGGCGGAGTCGCGCTCGACGTGCTCGAGGTCGAGCCCCCGCCTCCGAGCGCGCCGGCGCCTCGGTCGCCCCGGCTCGTCGTGACTCCTCACGCTGGGTGGTACAGCGTCGACGCCGAAGAGGAGGTCACCCGGCGGGTGCTCGAGTCCGTGCGCGACGTGCTCGAGGGACGTGCGCCGCGCGACGCCGCGAACGAGCCTGCAGCTCAGCCCGGCTGACCGATCGGCCACGAGTGCTAGCGTCGCGCTCGATGGGAGAGCGGCCGCACATCCTCCTCGTGATGGTCGACCAGCTCGCAGCGTCCTTTCTCCACGCCTACGGCCATCCCGTGACGAAGACGCCGACGATCGATCGGCTCGCCGAGGACGGCATCGTCTTCACGAACGCGTACACGCCGAGCCCGCTGTGCGCACCCGCGCGGGCTGCGTTCATGACCGGGGCTTTGCCTACGCGAACCGGGGTGTACGACAACGCGGCGGAGCTCTCATCCTCTATTCCGACGTTCGCCCACTACCTGCGGCTCGAGGGATACCGAACCTGCCTCTCCGGAAAGATGCACTTCGTCGGCGCCGACCAGCTACACGGCTTCGAGGAGCGGCTGACGACGGACGTCTATCCCGGGGACTTCGGCTGGACGCCCGACTGGCGCCGGCCGGACGAGCGCGTCGACTCCTGGTACCACAACATGAGCTCGGTGAAGGAAGCCGGTGTCGCCGAGATCACGAACCAGCTCGAGTACGACGACGAGGTGGCGTTCGTCGCGGTCCGGAGGCTCTACGACCACGCGCGCTACGAGCGCGACGTCCCGCTCTTTCTATGCGTCTCCTTCAGCCACCCCCACGATCCGTACGTCGCGAGGCCGCGCCACTGGGATCTCTACTCCGACGGGGAGATCGACCTGCCGGCGGCGCCGGCGAGGCCTCCCGAAGAGCTCGACGCCCACAGCCTCCGTCTCTGGAAGGGATCCGCGATGGACGAGGTCCAGGTCACCGAGGACGACGTGCGGGCGGCGCGGCACGGCTACTACGCGAGCCTGAGCTACGTGGACGAGAAGATCGGGGAGGTGCTCGCAGCGCTCGAAGCGTGCGGGCTGGCGGACGACACAATCATCCTCTTCACGTCCGATCACGGCGACCTGCTGGGCGAGCACGGCCTCTTCTTCAAGATGTCGTTCTACGAGAACGCATGCCGCGTTCCCCTCGTCGTGCACGCGCCGGGGCGCTACTCGTCGGGGCGTATCCACCAGCCCGTCTCGCTCCTGGACGTCCTCCCGACACTCGCCGATCTCGCCCGCCCGGGACTGTCGGGCGACCTTGCCAGCCCGGTCGACGGTCGAAGCCTCGTGCCCTTCCTCGGAGGTGAGCCCGACGATCCGGACGCGACGGTCGTCGGCGAGTACCTCGCCGAGTGCGTACCTCACCCGATGGTGATGATCCGCCGCGGCCGATTGAAGTTCATCCACGTCCAGGGCGACCCGGATCAGCTGTTCGACCTCGACAGCGACCCACACGAGCTCGAAAACCTCGCGGACGACCCGGAGCACTCGGGGCGGGTGTCGGCGTTCCGGGAGGAGGTCGCTCGTCGCTGGGACCTCGAGGCGGTCGAGCGCAGTGTCCGCGAGAGCCAGCTGGCGAGGCTGACCGTCTTCCCCGCCCTGCAGCGTGGCAAGACGCAGTCCTGGGACTTCCAGCCCTCCGGCGCGTCGGCCGAGCGGTATGTGCGCACCACGATGGACGTCGCCGAGAGTGACCGGCGGTCGCGCTTCCCTCCGGCGCGGTGAGGGCGGCGGTCTGCCGCGCGTTCGGCGCTCCTCTCACGATCGAGGATCTCGTCGCCGACTCGCCGGAGCACGGCGAGGTGAGGGTCAAGGTCGCGGCGTGCGCGATCTGCCATAGCGACGTGGCCTTCGCCGGGGGCGCGTGGGGAGGGCCGTTGCCGGCCGTCTACGGGCACGAGGCTGCCGGAGTGGTCGAGGAAATCGGCCGGGGCGTGCACGACTTCGGGGTGGGCGACCGCGTGGTCGTCAGCCTGCTCCGCTCGTGCGGACGCTGCTTCTTCTGCACGCGCGGTGAGTCACATCTCTGCGAAGGCGAGTTCCCGGGAGATCGCGAGGGGAGGCTCCGCACGCGAACGGGTGAACCCGTGCGTACGGCGATGAACACGGGGGCGTTCGCGGAAGAGGTCGTCGTCGACCAGTCACAGCTCGCGAAGGTGCCGGTCTCCGTGCCGTTCGAAGTCGCATCGCTCCTCGGGTGCGGTGTCCTGACCGGCTTCGGGGCCGTGGTCGAACGAGCCGAGGTTCACGCCGGAGCGAGCGTCGCCGTGATCGGGACGGGTGGAGTCGGTCTGAACAGCATCCAGGGCGCGGCGTTCGCCGGCGCCGAGCCGATCGTCGCAGTCGACACCTCGCAACGGAAGCGCGACGCCGCCTTGCGCTTCGGCGCGACTCACGCGCTCGATCCGACCGTGGGGCTGGCCGATCGGGTGCGACGCCTCACGAGCGGGCGCGGCTTCGACTACGTGTTCGTCACCGTCGGCCGGGCGTCCGTCGTCGAGCAGGGCCTCGGCTGCGTGCGTCGAGGCGGCACGCTCGTCGTCGTCGGCATGCCGGCGTCGGGCGAGACGTTCAGCGTGAACGGCGTGGATCTCGTCCACGACGACGTGCGGATCCTCGGAAGCAAGATGGGATCCGCCCGGCTCGCGTCGGCGGTGCCTCGACTCGTGGAGCTCTACGCACAGGACCGGTTGAGACTCGGCGAGCTCATCACCGACCGCTTCCCGCTCGACCGGATCAACGAGGCGATGGCTGGCTCCCGGGAGGGCGACGCCCTGCGCAACGTGATCGTCTTTCCCGCGTGATGAGAATCGTCGCCGTCGAGAGCTTCGGCACCCCCGACGTCGCACTCGTCCGCGTGCTGACGGACGAAGGAGTCGAGGGGTGGGGTCAGGTCGCGCCGTACCACGCGGACGTGACCGTCGGGGTCCTGCACCGCCAGGTCGCACCCCACGCCCTGGGCCGAGACATCAGCGATTCCGAGGCCCTCGTCGACGAGATCCCCGAGCGCGAGCACAAGTTCCGCGGGTCGCACCTCTTCCGCGCGCTCGCAGGTCTCGATACGGCTCTGTGGGACCTGCGCGGGAAAGTCGAAGGCAAGGGCGTACGCGAGCTGCTGGGAGGCGAGCGCCGGATCTTCCCCGCCTACGGGTCGAGCATGCGCCGGGACATCACCCCCGAGGACGAGGCCGAGCGTCTCGTCGGGCTTCGGGACGAGCACGGCTTCGAGGCCTTCAAGGTGCGCATCGGGAAGGAATGCGGGCACGACGAGGACGAGTGGCCCGGACGCACCGAGGCCGTGATCGAGCGCGTTCGCACGGCCCTCGGCGACGACGCAAGGCTGCTCGTCGACGCGAACAGCTGCTACACGCCGCGGACGGCGGTCGCGGTCGGTCGGATGCTCGCCGAGCACGGGGTCTCGCACTTCGAGGAGCCCTGCCCGTACTGGGAGCTCGACTGGACGCGTCAGGTCACGCAGGCGCTCGAGCTCGACGTCGCAGGCGGTGAGCAGGACTGGGACGAGGTCGTCTGGCGTCGCATGATCGAGACGAGCGTCGTCGACGTCGTCCAGCCCGACGTCTGCTACTGCGGCGGGCTGACGAGGGCGCTTCGCGTCGCTGCAGCGGCCGCTGCCGCCCGCGTGCCCTGCACGCCGCACTCCGCCAATCACTCGCTCGTGCTCGTCTTCACGCTGCACCTGCTGGCGTCGATCGAGCGTCCTGGCCCGTACCTCGAGTACTCGATCGAGCCGGACGCCGACTACACGTGGCAGGCGGGGATGTACGAGCCACGTCCCGAGGTCGTGGGCGGCGAGGTTCGGATACCGGAAGGGCCGGGTTGGGGGGTCGAGATCTCGCCCGACTGGCTCTCCCGCTCGGAGCAACGCATCACTCGACTCGACTGAGGCCGTCGGGTCAGCTGCCCCCACGCGCCCGCTCGGCGAACGAGTCCAGACCGGCTCGGGCGTCGCCCGTCTGCGCGAGCGCCGCGTACGCGACCCGCTCGACGAGCAGCGCCGCGTCCCGGGACGTGTCCGCGAGCGCGTCGATCGCCTCCTTCGTCACCGAGACGGCGAGGGGCGGGAGCTCCGCGACGCGCTGGGCGAGCTGAAGGGCATGGTCGAGGGCTGTTCCGGGAGGCACGACTTCGGTCACGAGGCCGACCCGTAGCGCCTCTTCCGCGTCGAGTCGCTCGCGGAGGAGGGCGAGCTCCTTCGCGCGTGCGGTGCCGAGCAGGCGCACCAACCGGTGCGTGCCGCCCGAGCTCGGGAGGATGCCGAGCGCGACCTCCGGGAGGCCGAAGACCGCCGTCTCGTCGGCGATGCGGAAGTCTGCCGCGAGCGCCAGCTCGAGAGCGCCGCCGAGGCAGTAGCCGTGGATGGCGACGAACGTGGCCATCGGCAAGGACGCGAAACGCTCGTACACGGCGCCCGTGTCGCGGTAGTAGGCGAGGATCGCACCCGGGTCGCGGTCGTGGAACTCGCCGACGTCCGCCCCCGCCGAGAACGCGCGTCCCTCCCCCGCCAGCACGAGCGCTCGGCTCGACCGGACGAGGTCCTCGTCGAAGCAGGCGACGAGCTCGCGCTCCACGGCGGTTGAGATGGCGTTCAGCTTCTCAGCCCGCGTCAGCGTCAGGACGCAGACGTCGCCCTCGCGGCGCATGAGCACGAACTCGCTCATCGTGCCATCGTCTCGCGCTTCGGCCCGGGCCGCAACTGCTCCGCGGCATGGGCGGTTGGCGTCGTAGAGTCCTCGTGAGTGAACACAGAGGTCTTCATCACGTGCGCCGTCACCGGCGCGGGAGCGACGACCGACCGTTCCGAGCTCGTACCGGTGACGCCCCCACAGATCGCGGACGCCGCGCTCGAGGCGGCGCGTGCCGGAGCCGCGATCGTGCACATCCACGTGCGGGATCCGGAAACGGGTGGCCCGTCGCGAGATCCGGCGCACTACCGCGAAGTCGTCGACCGGATCCGCACCTCGGACGTCGACGTCGTCCTCAACCTCACGGCCGGCATGGGCGGCGACCTCGTGCTCGGCGGGGTCGAGTCGCCTCTCCCTCCGAGCGCCGACGGGACCGACATGGCCGGCGCCACGGAGCGCCTCGCGCACGTCGAGGAGCTGCGTCCCGAGATCTGCACGCTCGACTGCGGGACGATGAACTTCGCCGAGGGCGACTACGTCATGACGAACACGCCGTCGATGCTGCGCGAGATGGCGCGGCAGATCCAGGCACTCGGCGTTCGGCCGGAGATCGAGGTCTTCGACACGGGGCACCTCGTGTTCGCGAAGCAGCTGATGGCCGAAGGGCTCGTCGACGAGCCGGCGATGCTGCAGCTCTGCATGGGCATTCCCTACGGCGCGCCCGACGATCCAAACCTCCTGCTCGCGCTCGTCAACCAGCTGCCTCCGGGATGCGTGTTCTCCGCGTTCGCGATCGGGCGCATGCAGCTTCCGTACGTCGCGCTCGCACCGCTCGTGGGAGGAAACGTCCGCGTGGGCCTCGAGGACAACATCTGGCTCGAGCGGGGCGTGAAGGCGACGAACGG
>DATIBA010000202.1:0-3911 GCA_035457765.1 Gaiellaceae bacterium | reverse complement strand
TGGGGCGATCTCGTCCTGCAGGGTCCGTTCTCGTACGAAAGTCGCGGTCATTCGAGCCCCCTCAACAAAAATGGGCGCGGCGCGCCCATTTCGTGAAGCCGGTGAAATGTGGTGGCCAAAAAGATAGCACCTCACAGACCGCTCTCGGAAGCTCCTCGGGACCCTCTACCCGTCGAGAACGATCGTCACGGGACCGTCGTTCACGAGCGACACCCGCATGCGAGCGCCGAACACGCCTCGCTCAACTCGAACACCAGCTGCCTCGAGCCCGGCGGCGAACGCCTCGACCAGCAGCTCCGCGTGTTGGGGCTCCGCCGCGTCAGTGAAGCTCGGCCTGTTGCCTTTCCTGGTGCTCGCGACGAGCGTGAACTGGCTGACGACGAGTGCCTGTCCTCCGAGGTCGAGGAGCGAACGGTCGAAGCGCCCTTCGTCGTTCTCGAAGATCCGGAGCCTCGCGACCTGGCCGGCCAGGCGCGCGGCCGTGTCGACGTCGTCGTCTCGCGCGACCCCCAGGAGCACGAGCACACCAACCCCGCACGCCGCGACCACCTCTCCCCCCACGGTCACGGAGGCTTCCCGCACCCGTTGAACGACTGCACGCACGCCGTGATTCTCACGGCGGTAAAGCACGAGCGCGAATCGGCCGATACATCGGGCGATGGAAGCCGCTGCGCACCCCTGGCCGACGCTCGGCGTGCTGATGCTTCGCGACGGTCTCGTCTCGAAGGAGCAGCTGGAAGCGATCCTCGACGAGCAGCGCGACTCGCGCCAGCAGCGCATGTCGGGACACCGCCTCGGCGAGATCCTCATCGACCGCGGGCTCGTAACGCCTACGGATGTCGCAAAGCTCGTGGCGGAGCAGTACGAGTTGCCGTTCACCGAGCTCGACACCACGGAGATCGACCTTCGCGTCGCACATCGCTTCACCGAGGAGCTTGCACGGCGCGTATCTGCTATTCCGATCAGCACGCGCTCGGACGGCTCGTGCGTACTCGCGATCGCCGATCCCGCGACCGTGTTGTTCTCCGACGAGCTTCGGCGTGTGCTCGGGCCCGGCCTTCAGTTCGTCGTCGTCGGGCCGGACGCCATGGAATCCGCCATTGCGTTCGTCTTCGATCGCCCGCGCGAGCCGTCGGCCCTGTCCGAGGTGCCTGCGTCCGGCGAGCTCGAGGGCACTCTCCTCGAGCTCCGTCAGGAGGACTCGGCTTCGCCTTCCGCCCCGTACCAGACCCCGCCCGTCGCCGCTCACACAGCGCCGATGACCCACCAGAGCCCGCCGCTGGGAGCGCTCCTCGTGCGCGAAGGGCTCGTGACCGAGGACGAGCTCGATGCAGCCCTCGCGCAGCAGCGCCTCTCGACCAGCTGGCGGCTCGGCGAGATCCTCGTCAATCGTGGCGTCGTGACGCCGGCCGGGATCGCGCGCGTCATCGCGGAGCAGTACGAGCTCCCGTTCGTGGATCTCGCCAACGCCTACGTCGACCCGGCCGTCGTCAGTCGTCTTCCCCGGGAGGTGGCCCGCAACTTCCCCGCAGTCCCCATCGCCGAGTGCTCGGACGGCTCACTCCAGGTCGCGATCGCGGATCCCACGAACGTCTACTACTCGGACGAGCTCCAGGGCGCACTCGGCACGACGTTGACGTTCGTCGTGGCTGCGCCGGACGCGATCGACGCGGTCATCGAAACCGTCTACGCGCCCGCGCACGCAGAGCCGCACGCTGAAACAGATACGGCGGTCGTACCGCTCGAGCTCGATCGCGAGCTGCCAGCAGCGGTCGAGGTCGATGGGGTTGACGAGGTCGCCACCGAGATCGGCGACGAGCTCTCGGACTTCGCCCACGCTGCAGCAGTCGTCGACGACGTGGGTGCCGAGGTGGCAGTCCCGGAGCCGGAGCTCACAGTCGACCTCGACGAGCGCGTCGTCGTGGACGATGCGCCAGCCGAGGGGCCCCCGACCGAGAGCGACCGGACCGACGTGGTGCAGGAACACGTCGTGGCCGAGTACGTTGCCGCTCTGGCGGAGAGCGAGGCCGACGAGCCGATTCTCGGATGGCTTCCGACCTGGACGACCGCGATCCGGCTCGTGGACGAGCCGTCGCTCGACGACGAGCCCGAGACCACGGTCACCGGGGCGGACGACCTCAGCGCCGCGCTCCTGGCCGAGGTCGCACAGAGCGACGATTCGCTCGACACGCATGAGAGCGACGACCCCCCAGAGACATACGAGAACGTGATGCACCGCGAGCACCACGACGACGACGACGCTCCGGCCGAGCCGGCGCCGGTGATCGCGCTCGTCGAGTACGTCGAGGTCGCGGACGAACTGCCGGAAGACGAACCAGCCGAGGACTCCGAACCCCTGAGCGCGGTCGACGAGACGAGCGAGCTCGGTGCAACCGCGTCCACCTCGGTCGTCGAGCCCGTCGACCTCGCGGTCGAGGAGATTCTCCCGCTCGGAGCGACAGCCGTTCACTTCTCACCGAGCGGCCACGAGTACGTGGTCCGCGCGCGAGTCGACGGCAGCGTACGCGAGCTCGGTGTGGTCTCGAACGACGACCTGGATCCGCTCCTCGAGCGCCTCCAGAGCTCGGTGCCGATGCGAGTCCACGTCATGCCGACCACCAAGGGCGACAAGATCACGCTGTTCCCGCTCGACGGGACGACTGCTCCGACGGAGCTCGCCGAGCTCGGGTTGACCGGAGATCCGGGTGCCGTCGTTCACGAAGCGCTGGCACGACCGTCCGGTGCGATCGTCGTCTGCGGCCCCGTCGGAAGCGGCACGACGACGACGCTGTATGCGGCGCTCGCGGTACTCAACACGCCGGATCGTGTCGTCGCGACGATCGAGGATCCGATCGCTCGCGTCCTCGACGGCGTCGACCAGATGGAGGTCGACGTCGCGCGCGGCGTCTCGTTTGTCGACGGCCTCCGTACGTTGCTCGCAACCGATTCCGACGCCGTGTTGGTCGGTGAGATCGGAGACCGCGAGACCGCCGAGGTCGCCTTTGCCGGGGCACTCGCGGGCCGGCACGTCCTGTCCGCGCTGCGTGCTCCTGGCGCCGCCGCGGCGATCCGTCGCCTGGTCGACCTGGGGCTCGAGCCCAGCCGCATCTGCGACGCCCTGACGTGCGTCGTCGCTCAGCGGCTCGTTCGACGCGTCTGCCTCGACTGCCGTGAGACGTACTACGCGACCGAATCCGAGCTCGCCGAGCTCGGGCAGCCGCTCGAGGACGCCGGGCCGCGCCTCCTCGCTCGGGGTCGAGGCTGCGAATCGTGCGACGGGACGGGGTTCCGCGGCCGCGTGGGAATCTTCGAGGTCTTGAGTGTGACCGACGAGATTCGTGCGCTCGTAGCCGATGATGTCTCCACGAAGAAGCTCCAGCGGGCCGCGGTCGCCGGAGGGATGCGGACGCTGCGCGAGGAAGGGGTCCGGCTCTGCCTCGATGGCGTCACCACGTCGGCCGAGCTACAGCGTGTGCTCGGCACGGACGGCTAGAGGCTCGTCCCAGCCTCGTCCAGAGACTCGCCTTCGCTGCTCGTACGAGGTCGCAGCGACCTCGCGATCTTGATGTGCGGCGTCGCTTCCTCGCGCCGCCCCTGATTCACGAGCGCACGGCCGAGAGCGTAGTGGGCGAACTCGTCGGCGGGGGCCAGCTCCACGAGGGCCCGAAACTCGGCTTCCGCCTCGGACCAGCGGCCGATCCGGAAATAGGCGATCCCGAGCGCTTCGCGGATCGAGCGGGACCGAGGCTCGCGCCGCTTCGCCTTCTCCAGCGGAACGGTCGCCTGTGCGGCCATGCCGTTCCGGAGATGCTTCCGCCCCAGCTGGAATAGCTCGTACGTCTCGGTCAAGGCGTGAAGCGCCTTGTCCGCGAAGCGGACCAGTGGACGGGGTCTGGGGGAACCGGGAGGTT
>DATIBA010000201.1:0-4208 GCA_035457765.1 Gaiellaceae bacterium | reverse complement strand
AGCCCGCGGGAGGAGCGAGCGCCGCCTGGGCTCTTTCCAGGAATCCCGGTGAGCGCTTCCACGGAGACCCGACGAGGAGCGCTGCCACAGCCACTCCGGCAAGCGCGAGGAATGCAAGCGCAACGCCTCCGGGGCGACTGCGGAGTCGCCGCAGGGGGCCGTGTCCCGTTCTCCGCCGGTGTTCGCCCTCGATTGCCCCGGTCAGGCTGGCTGAAGCCTGTCGCCGGGCGTCCCCGCTCGGAGCCGCAACTCCACGATTGAAGTCGCGAAAGAGGTCCAGCTCATTCATTGCCATTCGCTCCTGTCGTCGCGAGAGAAGGGGCTCTCGGCTCAGCCGCTGCGAGCTCGCGTTTTGCGGTCTCACGCGCCCGGTGCAGCCACGTGGCGACGGTGCCGACCGGCACATCGAGCGCAGCGGCGATCTCGTCGTAGCTGAGATCGGCCAGGGCATAGAGAAGCAGCGCGTCCCGCTCGCGTGGCCGCATAGCAGCGAGTGCTCGGGCCAGCTGAGCACCGTTCGACGAGTCGACGCGGGCCGCCCTTTCGTCTTCGCAGTCGACCCAGTCGTTGACTCCACTGCGAGCGTAGGCGATCAGCTGCCTACGCTCAACCCGCCGGCGGCGACGAAGCAGGTTCGTAGCGATGCCGTACAGCCACGGCAGGACATTGTCCTTCGAGCGACAGCTCGCGCGCCCCTCGAAGGCGAGCGCGAACGTCTCAGCGGCGAGCTCGTCGGCGATGTTGCGACCCGCTCGTCGATGGAGGTACGCATGCACGGCCCCGAAGTGCCGATCGAAAAGCGCCTCGAACGCTCTCGGCTCCTCAATCGAGCGGGCCAGGCAATCCGCATCGGACGGATTCGGCTCCATCACCGTGACTGTGCCCGATAGCACGGTTTCGCTTTCAGCCGTCAGAGCATTTCAAGCGAACGACCAGCGCAAGCGCCGCACACGACGATGGCTGTGGAGTAGCGCACGCTCGTCGAAGCGTCTGTCTAGTCGCATGTCCTCCACGACGAGACAGACCTCGACTTTCCCAGCGCCTCTCGGCGCGCAAGCGTGCGAAACGTGCCATTCGTGCGATGCAGCGCATACCCCGGTGCAGACCTCGGCGGCGAAAACCCTCCGATTTGCAGAGCGGTTCACGCCCTCCCGGGGCCACTCCGTGGCCCAAGCAAGTGGGGAGCCGGGGTGTGCCGGCTCCCCGCGTCAGGCCTCGTCTGCTCAGAAACCGCAGTTCGGGTTGGGAGCGTCGAGCTCCCCTCGGAATGGCGCGGGTGCGGTCGGCGCGATGATCACGCTGACGTCCTGCGCGGGTTGCCCGGACTCGTTGCGGACCATGTGCCCCCGCGCATCGTCGACGAACCCGCCGGGCGCCGTGACTCGGTGCGGGGTACAGGTCGGATCGTCGTAGAGGTAGTACGTGAGCGTGCCCTGCGTCACCGTGATGAACACCGGGCCCGGGTGAGTGTGCCACCCCGTGTGCGATCCGATGGCATAGTCGTGCCGTCGAACGACGACGTCGACAGGTGACTTCGCCTTGACCTTGAAATCGACCGGCGAGCCCGGCACCGAGCTCACCTTGAAGTCGTCGTACTGACCACGCGCGAGCAGGTCCGGCGTCACCCCCGACGGCGGAGACGCCGCCGTGACGCCAACGAGCGCCGCAAACGTCACGAGTCCCACGCTGGTCACTGCAAGGGTCAAGATGCTGCGGTATCGGTTCACTTCTCCTCCTCTCGAGGGTTGTGGCGAACGCAGTTCATGACGAACCACCCTTCGGCGCGCGCGAACCACGCACGCTTCTCTCCGGCGGCACCCACGACGGCTCGAGTTCCGACCGAAGGACGACGAGAAGCGCGTCCTCGACCGAGAAGGAGAGGCCGTGGGCATCGCGCGCATGCGTGCGGATCTCCTCTACCTGCGCCGCTTCGCCGCTCGCGGTGACCTCGTAGCCACAGTCGCAGGTCAGAACCTTGTCGTCGGGCATCGCGTCGCCGATACTCCGCGCGGCGGGCAAGAGGACGGCAAGCCGCGGGCAAGCACGCGGCAAAGGAGCGAACGGTGGGTATGAGGGTGTCGCTGACCGAGCGCGTGTCCATCGACTCAGGCGTGCCTGACGCCGACGCTCACCGCGCCGCCCTTCTCCGTTCGCCAACCGCTCCAATGGCGGGCGAACCAGCGGCAGGTGTGCACGGAGTTGCGAACCACCATTCGGTTGCGTGTGCTGCCAAACCGAAGCCGACACGATGAGTCCGACCCGGGGTAGTGCCAGAGCACGCCGGGAGTGACGAACAGCGGCGCTCGAAACACGGAGATCGCGAGCACTTGTGACATCAGCTCGCAGAAGTCTTCGGCGTACGCAACCTGAACCTCAACCGTTGCCCGCCGCTCCACGGACGCGATCGTGCAGGTGTCGTCGGCCGCGGGCTCGCTGCTGGACCGCACGATCGGACCACCTGTTCCGGAGCCAGCAGGTGCTGCGGCCAGCACGAGGGCTGCGAGAGCTGTGAGCGCAACCAACAAGAGCAGCCGAAGCAGCCCACGGGCACGCGAGTCGAATCGACGGCGAGAACGCCTCGTAGCAGCGCCCCCCAGTCCGCGTGGCACTTCGTCGATCGCGGTGACCTCGTAGCCACCGTCGCAGCTCAGAACCTTGTCGTCGGGCATCGCGTAGCCGATACTCCACGCGGCGGGCAAGAGGACGGCAAGCCGCGGGCAAGCACGCGGCAAAGGAGCGAGCGGTGGGTATGAGGGTGTCGCTGACCGAGCGCGTCTCCATCGAGACCGGTGAGGGATTCGTCGACGAGCAGCGCTTCCCGGGACGGCAGGGCCGGCTCGTGTTCGCATACCTGCTTGCAGAACAGGGACGTCCCGTTCCTCGCGGGGAGCTCGCCGAAGCACTCTGGGGGGACGCGCCACCGGCAACCTGGGACAAGGCACTGTCGGTCCTCGTCAGCAAGCTCAGGGCCCTGTTGAACGACTGCGGGCTCGACGGCTCCGAATCTCTGACCAGCGCCTTTGGCTGCTACCAGCTCACGCTCCCACCGGGAATCTGGATCGACGTCGTCGCTGCCGACGAGGCCGTCTCGGCCGCCGAGCTCGCGCTAGCGGCCGGAGACGTCGAGCGAGCCCGCACGGACGCGTCGACTGCGGAGTCTCTCGCGCGACGCACGTTTCTCCCCGGAGAGGACGCTCGCTGGGTGGAGGAGAAGCGCGCGGAGCTACGGGAGACGCTCGTTCGAGCCCTCGACTGCCTCGCAGAGACGCACCGGCTCGGCGGGGACGAGCGAGCCGCGGTCCGAGCAGCGGAGGAGCTCGTCGAGCTGGAGCCGTACCGGGAACGCGGGTACCGCCTCCTGATGGAAGCCCAGTCAGCGGCAGGAAACGATGCCGAAGCACTCCGTACCTACGAGCGCTGCCGTCGACTGCTCGCCGATGAGCTCGGAACCTACCCCTCGTCGGAGACGGAGGCGATCTACCGGCGGCTGCTCGAGGAGCCGATCGCTGCCGCGGATACCGCGACCGTCGCCCCGTCGCCCGGTACTGCGCCCTCGCACGCGCCGCGACGAAAGAAGCGCAGGAGCCTCCTGCTGGTTGCGGGAAGTCTCGTTCTCGCTGCCGGCGTCGCCATCGCCGCTGTCCAGCTGAGCGAAGGCCGGAGCGCCGAGCCGAGCACGCTCGAGACCCTCTCGTCAGCCCGGTGCTCGGCGCTCCACTACGAAGGCTCCGGGTCTCCCGAACGCCTGATCGCCGTGAGCCTTCCGCTCGGGCCTGGCGGACGCGGGACGACGACCCCGATCGTCAACGCGATCACCATGCAGCTCGAGCGCCGAAGGTACACGGCTGGGGGTCATACGGTCGGCCTTCAAGTCTGCGAGGAAGCCGGACCGCGCGACGTCATCTTCGACGAGCGTGTGTGCGCCGCCAACGCGCGCATGTACGTCGGCAACCCGAGCGTGATCGGAGTCGTCGGACCGCTCACGTCCGGCTGCGCGTGGTTCTCGATCCCGATCCTCAACCGCGCCCCGGGCGGCCCCGTTGCCCTCGTCAGCCCGTCTGCAACCGTCGTCGGGCTGACGCAGCCATTTAGGTCGAGCAACCCCGACGCTCTCTACCCGAGCGGCCAGCGCAACTTCGCCCGCATCCTCCCGACCGACGACGTGCACGCGGCCGCTTCCGCGCTGGCCGCCCGCAGGCTCGGCGTCA
>DATIBA010000200.1:0-3350 GCA_035457765.1 Gaiellaceae bacterium | reverse complement strand
ATCCGCGCCGACGAAAGCGGCGAGCCGGCCGCAGGCGTATCCGCCGTTCGCGGACTTCAGCGGCCCGCGATAGCGTCGCTCGAACGTGACTTGCACGCTTCGATTTCTACCTGGGGGCAGACCACGGGACATGTCCCGGTTTTGACGCCGCACGTTAGACTGGGGTTTGTGACTGTGAGGCGAAAACCCTGAGAGTCGCCCTCGCGCAGGTCGACGTGACCGTCGGAGATCTCGAGGGCAACCGCGGGAAGCTCCTCGACCAGCTACGACAGGCGCGCAGCCAGGAAGCAGACCTCGTCGTCTTCCCGGAGCTCGCGATCACGGGGTATCCCCCCGAGGACCTGCTCCTCCGACCGAGCTTCGTGCGCGCCGCGCGCGAGTCCTTGGACGAGATCGCGACGGCTGCGGACGGGATCGTCGCACTCGTGGGAGCGCCGTGGTTCGACCGCGATCTCACGAACGCCTGTGCAGTATGTGCCGACGGTCGCGTGCGCGCCGTCTACCACAAGCACTTCCTTCCGAACTACGGCGTGTTCGATGAGCACCGCTACTTCGCCGAAGGCCGCGACCTCGTGCTCCTCCGCATGGGCGGCACGAGCGTCGGTCTCACGATCTGCGAGGACGTCTGGCAGCCGGGTCCGCCTGCGACGGACCTCGCACTCGCCGGAGCGCAGCTCATCGTCAACCTCTCGGCATCGCCGTTTCACGTCGGCAAGGCCGAGGACCGGGAGGAGATGCTCGTCACGCGCGCGCGCGATACGACAGCGTACGTCGCGTTCTGCAACCTCGTCGGCGCACAGGACGAGCTCGTGTTTGACGGGCATTCTGTCGTGCTGGACGACTCCGGCGAGGTGCTCGGGCGCGCCCCCGGGTTCGAGGAGCACCTGCTCGTCGTCGACATCGAGCCGGCCGACGCAATGGGTCGCCGACTGCGCGACGTGCGCCGGCGCGAGCTGGACCGGTCACGCGAGACCGTCCCCGAGGTCGAAACCCTCGAGCTGAAAGCCCCGGTGGTACCCGCCTCACCGAGCCCGATCGAGATCGTCCCGTTCGAACCCCCGCTGGAGCAGATGCGGCTCGCGCTCACGCTCGGCCTCCGCGACTACGTCGAGAAGAACGGCTTCGCGGAAGTCGTCCTCGGTGTCTCGGGCGGGATCGACTCCGCCGTGACGGCCACGCTCTGCGCGGACGCGCTCGGCTCGAAGCGAGTCCACTGCGTGTCGATGCCGTCACGGTTTTCGGCGGACGCCACGCGCGAGGATGCGCGCGCGATCGCCGAGAGCCTCGGCTGCGCGTTTCGCGAGATACCGATCGAGGACGCAGTGGCTTCGTTCCACACGGCGCTCGAGCCCGAGATCACGGGCGGGCTCGCGGGACTCGCCGCCGAGAACCTCCAGGCACGTGTCCGCGGCGTGATCCTGATGGCTCTCTCGAACACGTACGGCTGGCTCGTCGTCTCGACCGGAAACAAGTCGGAGCTCGCAGTCGGCTACTCGACCCTCTACGGCGACATGGTCGGTGGGTTCGCGCTGCTCAAGGACGTCTTCAAGACGGACGTCTACCGGCTCGCAGAGCACCTCAACGAGCGCGCCGGACGCGAGGTCATCCCGCGCGGCACGATCGAGCGCGCACCGAGCGCGGAGCTGCGCGAGGATCAACGCGACGAGGACTCGATCCCTCCGTACGACGCGCTCGACCCCGTGTTGGAGGCGTACGTCGAGGAGGATCGCTCACGGGAGGAGCTGGTCGAGGAGTTCGACCCCGAGGTCGTGATCCGGGCGGCCGCACTCGTCGATCGAGCGGAGTACAAGCGTCGCCAGGCACCTCCTGGAGTCAAGCTGCGCCCGAAGGCGTTCGGACGGGACCGGCGAACTCCGATAACGAACCGCTGGCAAGGTTGACGTAGCCATATCGTAAGTGATAACTTACGGTAAGTGCTCGCTAACGCCCACCCGCTCGACGCACTCGGCGACCCCACGCGGCGCCGGGTGTTCGAGCTTCTTCGCACGGGGCCGAGATCGGTCGGAGATATCGCTGCCGGGCTCCCGGTGAGCCGGCCGGCCGTGTCGCAGCACCTTCGCGTACTCGAGGACGCCGGCCTCGTCACCCACCGGCGGGAGGGGACGCGGCACCTGTACGAGCTCGATTCCTCCGGAGTCCTGCTGCTCAGGGAGTGGGTCGACGAATTCTGGAGCGAAGCCCTCGCCCGGTTCAAGGCGTTGGCCGACACGAAAGGAGAAGCACCATGAGCGACTCGCTCGTCATCGAGGCCGTGCGGAAGACCGTCACGGTCGACTGCACCGTCGAGGAGGCGTTCCGCATCTTCACGACGGACACGATCAGCTGGTGGCCGGTGGAGAGACACTCGATTCACAAGACGATCCGCGAGATCGTGTTCGAGCCCGATGTAGGTGGAGCGGTATACGAGATCGGGACGAACGGCGAGCGGGGACACTGGGCGACCGTCCTCGAGTGGGAGCCTCCGACGAAACTCGTCCTCGCCTGGAACATCCTCGACCGAGACGGGGAGCAGACCGAGGTCGAGGTTCGCTTCCTGCCCGAGGGCGCTGGCACCAGGGTCGAGCTCGAGCATCGCGGCTGGGAAAACCTCGCCGACAGCGGTGCTGAGAAGCGCGAGAACTACGACTCGGGTTGGGACGTCGTTCTCGGCCAGTACGTCGCTCGGGCGAGGTGACGGTCGGGGTCCGGCACCGCGGGTCGGACCCCCACTTCGTCCGGCGCGCTCGGTCAGACGAGCTCTTTCAAGGCTGAGAACCAACGGAAGCGCTCCTTCCACGGCACCGCGGCATTGGCCGGCGAGGTCGAGGGAAGCACGAAGAGGGCGGTCTCCCCGAGCGTTCGCTCCTGGAGTCCATGCGCGGGACGCTCGCGAGCCACCCCTTGGTATGCGGCTTTGCCGACGAAGGCGATCACGCGCGGCCGCAGCGTGGCCGCGATCTCCTCGAGTCGCTCGGCCGCGCCGGAGAAGTCGCCCCGACGGAGATCGGAGGAGCCCCGCGTCGTTCGGCGGGCGGCGTTCGTCAGGCCGATCCCGAGCTCCAGCAGCTCGTGCTGCTCCTCGGGAGCGAACAGTCTCGGCGTGAAACCCGCGGCGTGCAGCAGCCGCCAGAAGTCGTTGCGGGGGTTGGCGAAGTGCGCGCCGGCAGCGGCGCTTGCACGGCCCGGATTGATGCCGCAGAACACGACGCGCACGCCGGGCCCGAGCACGTCCGGGACCGCGCTTTCGACCGAGCCGCTCACTCGACGAGATCGAGCACCTGGGGAATAGCCGTAATGCGCAGGCCGACCCAGTCCTGGACACCGTTCCGCACCGGCAGGCTCCCGTCAGG
>DATIBA010000199.1:0-2892 GCA_035457765.1 Gaiellaceae bacterium | reverse complement strand
TCGCTCGTCGGCGGCGACCGGCTCGAGTCGGAGCGGCTCGAGGCCGAGAGTGTCGAACCGCTCGCCGATCCGGGTCACGAGCTCCGCGAGCGCCTTCTCGAACGACTCGTCGTCGGGTGCGCCCGCGTGCCAGCGGTACGTACCGCCGCCCTCGACGAGAGCCGCGGGATGCTCCATGAAGGACACGCCCCTGCCCTTGATCGTCTCCGCGACGAGCACCTGCGGTCGATCCCGGATTTCGGCGAACGAGGTGAACGCCGAGCGAAGCGCGCGGACGTCGTGGCCGTCGCAGGTCTGCACGTGCCAGCCGAACGCGCGGAAGCGGTCCTCGAGCACGCCGAGCGACACGATCTCGTCGGTCCGCCTGTCGGACTGCAGCTCGTTGCGATCGACCACGACTGTCAAGTCCGCCAGCTGCTCCTGCCTCGCAGCCTGGAGCCCCTCGTAGTTCTGCCCCTCCTGGAGCTCGCCGTCGCCGACCATGACGACCACGCGGCCGCGACGGCCGAGGCGCCGCTTCGCCCACGCGATCCCGCGGCCCTTCGAGATGCCCATCCCGAGCGAGCCCGAGTTCGCCTCGATCCCAGGCACGCCCACATCGGGGTGGCCGTCGAGCCCCCCGAGCCGCCTGAGCCGCAGCAGTTGCTCGCGAGAGATCGCGTCGAGCGCGAAGAGGGCAGCGTAGAGACCCGGCACGTCGTGCCCCTTCGAGGAGAAGTAGACGTCCCGGTCGGTGTGGCTCCAGCCGAGAGTCGCGGTGTTGAGCTCCTCGAACAGGAGAAGGGCCACGATGTCCATCGCGCTGAAGCTCGAGCCGAGATGGCCGGAGCCCGCACGCTTCACGGCCACGAGGGCGTTGAGGCGACACATGTCCGCGAGCACGGCGATGCGTGCATCCCGGTCGACCTCCGCGGCCCGGACGCGATCGAACTCGGACTTCGGGATCATCGAGAGCTTGGCCACGGCCCCGGGACGCTAGCGCGACGTGTCGCCGACTCGCGTCACCGCCGAAGGCCGAGACGACCCGCTAGTTGCCGTGGGCGGCTTCGAGCCGGGAGCTGCGCTCGGCGTGGTCGCGGAGTACGACGCCCTCGATCCGGTCGAGCCTTGCGTCGAGCCGGTCGAGCGCTGCGTGGACGCGATCGAGTGCACGCGAGATCCAGAAAGCTTGCAGGCTTGTGAACACCGCGAAGGCGGAGATGATCGCGGCGGCCTGCGTCCACTCCACAGACCCATCGTGCCGATGGCCGACGGTCTGGACAAGATGGCCGCTCGAGACGGTCCGCGATCTTCAACGGACCGAGCGATCCCCGGGCTTGGAGATCGTTCACGTCGGCGGGCGGTGCGGCGTGACCACGTCGGCGAGATCCGCGCCGTCACGAAGCTCGTCCGTCTTCTCGCAGAGGAACAGCGCCTCACTCGTCCCCGGGCGGTACGCGGTGAAGCGCCGCACCTTTCGCCAGCCCGTCCACGCGAGCTCCAGCCGGACGGCCTGGATCGTCGGAACCCCCTTGGCCTTCCCGTTCTCGGGCCACCTCAGTCGCACGACCGCGTCGGGTCGCGGGTCGACGGTCGTCTCGAAGAGCATGGTCCCTCCCGGCTTCGTCACACGATTGAGCATCCCGAGCAGCGGCAGATGGTGGATCGAGTGGTAGAGCACGCCGAGGAAGAGGACCAGGTCGAACGGCTCGAGCTCGAGAAGCTCGCGCGCATCCCGCAGGTCGCCGTACACGAACCGGTGAGGACTGACGAGCGTGTCGACCCACTTCGCATGGAGGTGCCGGTCCGCCGCGAAGTCCGAGAACACGAGCTCGGAGGGCCGAAGCTCACGATCGATCCAGCGCGCATGGACACCGTACTTCGGCCCGATCTCGAGAACGCGCACCCCGCGAAACCGCTCGACCTCGAGCACCTCCGGGAGCGCATCGGGCAGCAACGTGAGGTCGGGAAGCTCGTCCGTCGCCGTCGTCGGCCGATGGTCGCTCACGGGTCTTGAATCCTCGACGAACTCCGTGAGCGACTCGAGCCGCGGCAGGTTCTCGGGGTTCGGCTCGTACACCTGCAGCCCGAGCCTGACCGCCGCCGACCACGCTGCACGCCGCGCCAGCCTCCTCAACGCTTGCACTCCTCGGTCACGACTGCGGAACCGTAGCGCTCGGCGAGGATCCGGCTGCTCAGCTAGAAAGGGTGGCTCGTGACGCCGCCCGCCTCGCCGCAACCTCGCCGCGCGCGACCCGGCACGTTCGCCGGCCTCGCCCTCATCACGCTCTCGACGCTCATGTACGAGATCGCGCTGACGCGGATCTTCAGCGTGACCATGTGGTACCACTTCGCGTTCGTCGCGATCTCGGTTGCGCTCTTCGGGCTCACGGCGGGGGCGCTCCTCGTCCACCTGCTGCCCGATCGCTTTCGCGACGGCGACGTGCCCGCGAGGCTGTGGCTCTTCTCGCTGCTCTTCAGCATCGCGATTGCGATCTGCTTCGTGACCCAGCTCGCGATCCCCTTCGACCCTGAGCTGAACGTCGCCAGCGCTTGGTCGATCGTGCTCACCTGCATCGTCATCGCGATCCCGTTCGTCTGCAGCGGTGTCGTCGTCTGCCTCGCCCTGACGCGGTTCCCGGCGCAGACGAACCGCTTGTACGGCGCGGACCTCGTCGGCGCCGCGCTCGGCTGCATCCTCGTGGTGGCGCTCTTCGCCGTCCTCGACGGACCGAGCCTCGTCATCGCGATCGGCGCGCTCGCAGCAGCGGGAGCAAGCGTGTTCGCCCTCGACGCAGCGAGCCCTCGAGGCATGGCGCTGACGCTGTCGCTGGCGCTCGTGCTCGGATCGGCGGCAGCGGTCAACGGCGTCCTCCATGCAAACGGCCACCCACTACTCCGGATCCTCTGGGC
>DATIBA010000198.1:0-2192 GCA_035457765.1 Gaiellaceae bacterium | reverse complement strand
GGCGGTTTGCATCTTGCCCCGACATCGGCTTGCACCCCGAACTCGGGAGAGTCACCCCGGCGGTGCGATTGCCGTGCGTCGTGCGGTGGTAACAGACCGAGGTGGCCAAGTACGCGGTCAACCCACGCGCCGTCGCGCGCGGTCGCGAACTCATCCGGGGTCGGCAGTACGTCCTCGACAGCGAGTGGGGTGACGTTCAGCCGAAAGCCGCAGCGCAGAACGCATTTCTCCGGAGCCACTCCTGGGAGGAGTACGGGGATTGGCATCTCGGGCTGACCGAGGGAGCTCCGGCGGAGACCAAGGGGCGGTACGCGTTCGTCTACGGCGACTTTCGGCGCCTGCATCGCAGTGGGATCATCGCCTGCCACTACCGGGCTGCCGAATGGCGCCACAAGGAAATCGAGCTCGCCGCGCACGAGCTCTTGCAGCTGCTCGACGAGACGAGTAGCTGATCAGCCCTGGGTTCCGAGCGTCAGGCTGCGACCTTCTCGGCGGCTCGCTCGAGCGCCTCGATGTCGATCTTCCCCATGTCGAGCATCGCCGCCATGACGCGCTGAGCCCTCTCGTTGTCGGGATCGTTGAGGAGCTTCGGCAACGCGGTCGGGATGATCTGCCAAGACAGGCCGAAATTGTCCTTCAGCCAGCCGCACGGGCCTTCCTCGCCGTTCTCGGCAAGCCGTTCCCAGTAATAGTCGACGTCCTCCTGGTTCTCGCAGCTCACCTGGAACGAGACGGCTTCGTTGAAGGTGAAGTCGGGACCACCGTTCAGTGCGACGAACGTCTGACCGTTCAGCTCGAACTCGACCGTCATGACGGTTCCTTCCGGCCTCGGGCCAGCGGAGCCGTAATGCGTCACGTCCACGATCTTCGAGTTTGGGAACACGGACGTGTAGAAGCGGGCTGCGTCCTCGCCGTCCGTGTCGAACCAGAGGCATGGCGTGATCTTCTGCATGAGCTCGTCCCTTCTTTCGATATCGGGAGACGGCTACCCCGAGAAAGCCGCCTGTAATCTCTCCGGCCTCGTCGAGCCGCTGCCATTTCAGAAAGCGCTTCAGTCCGGGCCCTCTCACGGCTAACTCGAAAACCATTAGGCGTGCAGGCGCCTCGAGGGTTCGAATCCCTCCCCTCCCTTTCCGAGTGGATCCGACCGGACTCCTGTGAGACCCCCGGACAGCACGCTCGGTGACCGTGGACACGCTCACGACGTCGAGCCCGGCGGCGCCTGCACGACCGCGATGTTGAAGTGCCCGGTGCCGAGCACGGGCCAGAGACGAATCCAGAGCGGGAGGTACATCTCCATCCCCCGGGCCGAGGAGATGCTCCCGAGGTCGCGGATGCGCTCGGCGGGCCAGCCAAAGCTCTGAAGCAACTCGCGTACCTGCCCCTTGGCGCCCTCGTCCTCGCCACAGAGGAAGACGTCGTGCTCGCCGGGGACCTTGGACGGGTCGACCATCACCTCGCAGTTCATCGTGTTCAGCGTCTTGACGACCCGCGCCTCCGGGAAGCGGCGCTGGATCTGCTCGCCGAGCGAGTCGGTGTTCGAGACGAAGAGCGAGGGCGGCAGCCCCTGCGAGGTATCGAGCGGGTTGGCGACGTCGACGAGTACCTTCCCAGCCAGGTTCTCCTGGCCGGCGGTCTCGAGCATGGCGATCGAGCCGGCGCCGTTCGTCGCGTTCACGATGAGCTCCGCCTGGGCGGCCGCTTCCGCCGAGGTCGCGAGCCCGACTCCGGGATGCGCCTCCTTCCAGGCTGGAAAGGGCGGATTGCCGAGGTAGTCGGGCTCGGTCCGCGCGAGCGTCTCCTCCGGATCCCGGGTCCCTACGACCACCTCGTGGCCCAACTCCGCGAGCTTCCCCGCGATCGCCTGTCCGACCATTCCTGTCCCAAGCACTGCGATCTTCATCGCGATCCTCCTTCGTCGGTCCGTAGCTCCTGTCCGAGGTCGACGGCCGACCAGGAGTGTCGAGCATCGAGGCCTGCACGGAGACCGGCGTCATCATCGCGAATGCTGGCTCGAGAGCATCTCAGCGCCACTCGCCGCGACCGCAGAGGAGAAAGGGTCGGCGCCCAGGACGGTTCGGCTGGCTCGACCTGTTCGTCTCGAGCAAGCGCCAGAAGGCGCTCGAAAGCCCGAGCTCTTCGCCACCTACTTCGAGCTGACCACGGGCGCGCGCGAGGTCGTCCGCAGACAC
>DATIBA010000197.1:0-22994 GCA_035457765.1 Gaiellaceae bacterium | reverse complement strand
CGAACGGCTTGAAGACGAGATTGTCCAGCTTCGGCAGTCCGGGAGCGAGCGTCCTGAAGAGCGCGCTGGCGAGCTGCTGGCGGTTGATCCCGCTCATGAGTGCCTGGCGGACGTACAGCAGCTTGAGGGCGGGATGGCCTCGCGGCCCGAGCTGGACGTCGACGTGCTCGAAGGCGTACTCCGGCTGTCGCTGGACCTTGAAGTCGCTGTCGTTGACGATGTCCGCGATCTGGAGCTGCGGCTGCGGCTCCATGACGTGGCCCTCGCCGGCTTTCATCGCCTGGAAGCGGGCGTTCGTGTCCAGGATGTAGCGGAAGACGACGCGGTCGAGCTTCATCGCGGGGCCGGCCTTGAAGCGGGGGTTCTTGACGAGCGTGAGCTGAACGCCCCTTTGCCAGCTCTGGAACTTCCATGGCCCGCTCGAGACCGGGATCCCGTCGTTGAACATCTGGTTCATGTTCTTGCCGCGGATGACGTGTGCGGCGTACACACCGCCGGACACGAGCGTCTCCCAGGCCGCAAACGGCCTGGCGAAGACAACGGTCCCGGCCTTGCCGCTGCAGGTGACGGCTCTGATGTCCTTCCAGCCCTCGCGGCTGACGACGTTGAACTGCGGGTTCACGTACACGCGCCACGTCGCCTTCCAATCCTCGCACGTCACGGGCCGGCCGTCACTCCACACGGCGGACGCCCTGTACTTGAAGGTGACGGTTTGGGGACTTCTCGACACGAGCCTCGGCTTGGCCTCGAAGAGCCGCGGCTGGAGGCGCGCGCGGCTGTCGTAGATCTGGCCGCCGTACCAGATGTTGTTCGTGACCAGACCGGTCGCGAGGAGGTTGTTGTCGACCCAGCCGCCCCTGAGCGAGGGAGGCTCCTGTTCGTGGATGAAGAGGACCGTTCCGGCGGACGTGCGCTCCGATCCGGCGGGCGCCGTGGGACCGAAGACGAGGCTTCCGATCGCGGCGACTGCGAGGATCGACAGTGCGATCGAGCGCTTACGCACCCTCAATCCCGGCATGCGTCGGATATCGCTCCTGGTCTCGTCACGTGCAAGGATCATACGTATGTGACGTGCCCGATCGAGGTTCGTTAGGAGGGTCGGAGAATGCCGGGCAAACACCGAGGAGGCCGCGGTCCTCACTCCACCTTTGCGAGAGAGGCCGCAGCGGAACTGGCCGACGAGGCGCCGTTGCTCATCGACAGCGCGGCCGGCGTCGAGTGGTACGAGCACCCCGGAAGCGACATCGACTACGCCGGCTACGTGCTCTGCCGACTGCGCCGCGCGCGCGCCGGCGCGAAGGGCGGCCATTTCCACGGCGACGAGGCAGTGAGAGCGGCGCTCATCCAGGCGGACCGGGACGCGCTCGTCTGGTTCGCGAGCCGCGCGGTCTCGTACATGGACGAGACCGGCTTCCCCGAGGCCGTCGAGCGCTGGTTCTTCGGGGCGGACGAGAGCTGACCGCTTCGGCCGAGGACCTCCCTCCGTTCGAGCTCGGCTATGCGCGAACCTCGTTGCGACGGAGGCTCGTCGACGCCGTGCTGCGTGGCGACAAGACCGCCACTGCCGGGCTCTACGAGCCGAGCGAGCCGCTTCCCGAAGTCGGTGACAGGGCATGGCTGCTCGACTTCGACGACGAGCCGGTCGCCGTCTTGGAGACGACCGAGGTTCGCGTGATCCGCGTCGTCGACGTCGACCTCGCGTTCGCGCTCGACGAAGGCGAGGGATTCGAGACCGTGGCCGACTGGCGCCACGCCCACGAGAGCTTCTGGGCCGACCGGAAGATCGACGATGAGACGCTGATCGTCGCCGAGCGGTTCGTGCTCGTCGAGCGGCTCTAGCTCCCTACCGGTCGCGGCGCCAGAGCAGGAGTGTCAACGGGAAGAACGCTGCCACCGCGAGGTACGGCGCCAGCGCTACCTCGTCCGGGCTATGCGGTTGCGCGACGGTCGGCCCGCTGCCGAGAAGGTCGCGAGCCTTGCTCACGGCCGACTCGAGGCTTCCCTCCTCGTAGACGCTGCCCCCCGCCGCCAGGGCCAGCCGGTCGAGGATCGAGCGCGCCGCAGGGTCGGGGTCGTACTCCGGCTCGGGCGCGCCTCTCGTGAACACCTTCTCGTTCGCGGCCCAGAACTGGACGAAGACGGGCTCGATCCTCGCTCGGCGAAATCTCCGCGCGACAGCCGTCTCGGAGAGCTCCGTGCTCTCACCGTCGGTGAAGACGACGAGGAGACGGCGGGTGACGGCCGGGGAGTAGAAGCGCTGGGTCGCGACGTCGCCCAGCGCCGCGAGACTCGTCACGTTCGTCGCCACGGGCTGGTTGGGTGCGAGGAAGCTCGAGCCCGGAGGGGGGCGCTCGATGTCGACGGCCCGCTCGAGCGTCGCGTCGAACACGTCACGGTCCGCACTCGGGAACAGGTGTGGGAGCACCCGGTTCGTCATCGAGGCGATTCCCATCGGGACGTTCGGGAGCGATTCGCGGAGCTTCGTCGCGGCAAGCTTGGCCCGCTCGAGCCGCGAAGGATCTCCAAGACCTTGCCGCGCGAGCATCGAGCGCGAGACATCGAAGACGACGAGTCCCTCGGCGTCGGAGCGCACGTGGCGGGTCGAGGTCCGCTCGAGAAGCGGCTGAGTCGCCGCGAGGCCGAGCAGACCCGCGATGACGAGAACCGCCACGAGGGGGACGAGACGCAGTCGCTTCGAGAGCTCGGGAAGCCCGAGCCCTCGTCGTACACGTGAGGCCCGTCTCGAGACGCTGAGGAACGCCGCCACGGGGAGAAGGACGACGAGCGCGAGCAGGGCGCCGACGGGCGTCAAGAACTCGAGCGTCATCGCCGCTAGTAGCCGCTGCCGGAGGAACCCGTCGCGGCGCCCCTGGACGTGTTCGGAGTCCCAGTGGGGTTCGGGGCCGACCCTCCGCTAGCGCTCAAGCCGACGCCGCGCTGTCGAAGCGCGAACTCGAGGTTGAACTTCGCGTCGTTGTTGTCCGGGTCCAGCTCGATCGCCGTTCGGAGATGCTTGATGGCGGTCTTCAGGGCGGCGCGCTGCTCCTCGGTCGTCGAGACAGGCGTGGCGAGCAGTATCACGCCGAGGAGCGCCATCGCCCTGGAGCGACGCCCGGGATCGCCGGCGCCCGCTGCGATCGCCTCGAGCTGCGACTGGGCCTCCGCCCGGTGGATCAGGACGTCCGTGTCGGAGCTCCTCGTGTCCTCGAGTTCCCCGAGTCGCATCGAGCGCACTGCCCGCCGGAACGCGAGATCGTCGTCGAGCGCCAGAGTGTTCCGCGCGACGGCGAGCGGAACGAGAGCACCGGGTTTCCAGAGATCAGCGGAGCTCGGAACCTCGCGGTACCTGACGTCGTCTGCGGCAATGGCGTCACCCCAGCGCCAGACGTCGGCGGCGAGAAGGACGAGGAAGGCGGCCAGCGCGAGGCACGCGAGCGCTCCGCCGACGAGTCCGAGTCGCCTCATGCCGGCCTCCTTCGTGTCCCTGGCAGGCCGAGGCGACCCGTAAGGCGCTCGTTGAGGGCGAGGACTGCGAGGAGGACGCCGCCGAGGACGAGGAACTCCACGGGAAGCGTCGCCTGCGTCTGCACCGCTACGCGCTGCGGCGTTCGCAGCTGATCAGGCTCGATCAGCGCATCCTGGCCGAGCAAAGTCTCGAAGACCGAGCGACCGGCCTGGAGCGGCGAGAGCGGGACGACCCGGATCGTGAGGGACTGCCGACGAAGGGCATGGAGCGTTCGAGCGAGCTCGGGCACGTCCTCGGGCGCGGTCACGAGATCGCTGACGAGCAGGATCGAGCCGTTCTTCACCTCGTCCCGGACGAGGATGTCGCGCGCGAGCTCGAGCGCAGCCGAGATCCTCGTGCCGGCAGAGAAGCTCTCGGACCACGGGTTCACCGGTAGCCCCGCGTCGGCGCGAGTCTCGCGCCGAGGTACGAGGTAGCGCAGGAGAGGTCGGAGCTCCGACGCGGGAGTGCCCGGCGGCGACAGCTCGTAGGCCAGATCCGAGAAGATGACGAGCCCTGTCGAGCCGTCGTCGTCGATGAGCCGGCGGACGGTCCGGCGAATGTCCGCGTAGTCCTTCTGTCCGATGCTCAACGAGAGGTCGATGACGAGGACGCCCGATCCTTCCGGAAGGAACGTCGGCTTGGCAGGATCGAGTGAGCGTGCCGACGCGGTCGCCAGCACGAGCAACGCCAGCGCCGCGGCGACGAGCACAGCCTGCAGGAGGCGCGTGCGAAGCGAAACACGCCTCAAGGCCCGCACGTCGTGACTGTCGACCGCGGGCGATCTCGGCCAGATGCTCATCGAGCTCCGTTCCAGAGCGCCGAGCGAGCCCGAACCGCCATTCCGTTCGTATCCTCGACCGCCGGTGCCGGCCTCGACCATGCGAGAGCGCGAGACGCGAGCGCCAGCTTCGCGTCGCCATGCTCGGCGAGAGCCGCGGCCACGAGCTCGAGCGCGCGGCGCTGATCGGCTGCACCGTCGACCCGTTCGGAGAGCTCGAGGAGCGCGAGAGCGCGCTGGAGCGGCGTCAGGACGGGCTCCGGAGGTCCCGGGTCCGGACGAGCCGGCGAGCGACGGGGCCGGACGCGGTAGGCGAGCGCGCCTCCCGCCGAGGCGAGCAGGGCGCCTCCTACGAGCAAGAGGCCCGAGAGGAGGCCCGGCGTCATGCTGTACGTGACCGTGGGCATCGAGTCGAGGTCTGCTCGCCACCCGGTCAAGGAGGTGCCGGCAGCCTGCGCGTCCCTCGCCGAGAACCGCGCGCCGACCAGGAGTCGCGGCCATGGCGCTCGCAGCGAGGAACGCGTGCCTCGTGCCGCCGCGTCCCTCGCCGCATACGTCACGCGCGCCTGGCCGAAGGTCTGAATGGCCTTGTCGAGGATGACCCGGCTCTCCTCGGTCGATATGCAGCGCATCCCCAGACAGCGCAGCACGTACGAGAACCGAAGAGAGGTCGTCGTTCCGTCGTCGAGACGCACGCGCACGGGCTTCGCGACGGGCTTCCACGGCGCGAAGTCGGACTCGACACGGACAGACTCGGGATCGACACGGTTCCGATCGAGCGTCACGTCGACGAACGCGCTCACCGTGTCTCCGAAGAAGAGGCTTCGCGGTGAGACATCGGTGCGAGCTTCGATCGCGGGGCGTTCGGCGCCCGAAGCCCCGCCGCCCAGCTGGTCCCAGGCGAAGAACGCAACTGTGAGCGCGATCAACCCACCCACCGTTGCCACGGCGAACGCCCGATCTCGACTCATGGCTTCATGCTCCGAGGACCCGGCGCGTGCGGCGCAGCTCGGTCCACGCGAGAAAGGGTGCGAGAACCTCGGCCGGGTCGCTCGACGAGACGAGGATCGGGTCGATGTCGAGCGTCCGAAAGGTCTCGAGCACGCCCTCGATCCGCTCCTCGTTCGCGGCCCTCCGGGCCGCTGCCTCCTTCGCCCGCAGCCGGACGGGTGCGACCCGTCCGGTGCGCGGATCGCGCAGCGAGACCACGATCCCGCCTACGTCGGGGAAGCTCTGCTCCCAGGTCGGATCCTGAATCACCACCGGGACGATGTCCCAGCGGTGCTCGAGCGCCGTCAGCCACATCTCTTTAGACGGCGGCGGGATGAAATCGGACAGCACGAAGATGAACGTGCCCATCCCCACAGCGCGTGGGTGCGCGGCGAGATGAGCGAGCGAGCGCTCGAGCCAGTCCGACGGGCCGCCGAACTCCGACGACCAGAGCCGGGGGTCCCGGAGCTCGATCAGCTTTCGCTCACCTTTCGGCTGGCGCCAGTGCGTCTCGCCGTCGGCGTGGTCGAGGTACCCCACGAACCCCCCGGCGGCACCCGCGCTCGCGAGGATCAGCTCGACGACGGTCCGCATCGCCTGCGGCTTGTCGAGCCACGGCAACGGCGCTTCGAAGCACGCCATCTCCGGCCGGCGGTCGCAAACGATCACGACTCTCGGGGCCTGCTCGGCGAAGCGCTCACTGACGACGAACTCGTCGCTTCCTCTCGCGGTCGACAGCTTGGCGGATGCCGCCCAGTCGATCGCGTCGATGTCGTCCCCTGGACGGTACGGCCTCGAGCCGGCAATGTCGCTGCCCGATCCGCGGCGGAGGCTTCTCATGGTTCCCACCGAGACGCCGACGAAGCGGCGTCGAGGAACGAGCGGGAATGTCAGCCGGGCGCTCGGCACGGCACGCCCGTTACGGCTCGGGTCGGGACCCGTCCGTGCCGGCCCCGCCGTCGCCCTTGAAGAGGGGGTCCTCCTCGGAGCCGGGGCGTGGCGCAAGCTCCAGACACGACTGCCGGAACTCCTCGATCGTCTCGGCCCAGCCGGTGGCACGCGCGCGAGCCACGAAACCGGGGGTGAAC
Organism: Gaiellaceae bacterium; assembly: GCA_035457765.1. Taxonomy (GTDB): domain Bacteria; phylum Actinomycetota; class Thermoleophilia; order Gaiellales; family Gaiellaceae; genus GMQP-bins7. Next base: position 16,630 of record DATIBA010000197.1, on the reverse strand, counting down.
ACGACCCGGTGTACGAGCACGGGCACGAAGAGTCGCTCGATGTCCTCCGGGATCACGTAGCTGCGACCGTCCAGGAGGGCCCACGCTCGCGCGGCTCGCTCGAGCGCAAGGCTGCCGCGCACCGAGCTCCCGATGACGACGGCCTCCTGGTCACGGGTGGCCCGCACGAGGTCGACGACCCAGCGATGAAGGACGCCGTCCACATAGACGTGCTGGGCTGCCGAGCGGAGCTCGTTCACCTCGTCCAGGCCGATCACCGGGCGCAGCGCCTCGAGCGGGTGCGAGTAGCGCTGGTCGACGAGAATCCGGAGCTCGTCCTCGACTCCCGGGTAGCCGAGCGCCGTGCGCAGGAAGAAACGGTCGAGCTGTGCCTCGGGAAGCGGGAACGTCCCCTCGTACTCGATCGGGTTCTCGGTCGCGAGGACGAGGAAGGGGTACGGGAGCTCCCGCGTCACCCCGTCGACCGTGACCTGCCGCTCGGCCATCCCCTCGAGAAGGGCCGACTGGGTCTTCGGCGTCGCCCGGTTGATCTCGTCGACGAGGACGACGTTGGCGAAGATCGGCCCCGGCCGGAACTCGAAGCTCCGTGAGCGCTGGTCGAAGACCGACAGCCCGGTCACATCGGTCGGCTGGAGGTCCGGCGTGCATTGGATCCGTTGCGGTGTTGCACCCTCGATGCTGCCGGCTATCGCCCGCGCGAGGACGGTCTTCGCCGTACCCGGCACGTCCTCGAGAAGCACGTGCCCGTCACACGCGAGCGCCGCGAGGACGAGCTTGATCTCGTCCCGCTTGCCGTAGACGACCGTCTCGATGTTGTCGACGAGGCGATCGGAGATCGCGCCGGCTCTCTCGAAGCGCTCGGGCTCGGTTGCCGGTGCGAGAACGGGCTCCACGGGCGCGATGGTATCTACGGGCGTGTCGTGAGCAGAGCTCGTCATGTCCGCGTCAGGTACTTCTACGCACGATGGGCTGGGTTGTTAGCGGTCGCTACGTCAGCGCCTCGGCGCCGGCGACCACTTCGAGGATCTCCTGCGTGATCTCGGCCTGGCGAGCGCGGTTCATTCGGAGCGTGAGCGAGTCGATGAGCTCGCCCGCGTTCTTCGAGGCGCTGCGCATGGCGGTCATCCGCGCCCCCTGCTCGGACGCCGTCGACTCGAGCAGCGCGCGGTAGACCTGTGTCTCCAGGTAGACGGGAAGCAGACGCTGCATGATCTCCTCGGGCTCGGGCTCGAAGATGAAGTCGCCCCGGAGCGTGTCGGCGGCGCGCTCGTCCTCGTCCGTCTCCAGGATGTCGCGGGAGATGGGGAGCACGTCCTGCTCCGTCACGCGCTGGGTGAGCGCCGAGATGTACGTGTTATAGACGAGCGTGACGCGGTCGACGTCGCCGGAGGTGAACAGCTCGGCGCAGCGATGCGCGATCGCCTGCGCGTCCTCGTAGGCCGGCTTGTCCGTGAACCCCGTGTACTCGCCCACGAGCTCGCGGCGCCTGAAGAGAAGCGTCGAGCGCCCCTTCTTGCCGACCGCGACCCAGCGGACGGCCTTGCCCTCGGTCTCGAGCGAGCGCTCCAGCGCGAGCGCGCGACGTACGATCTGCGCGTTGAACGCGCCGGCGAGTCCACGGTCTCCCGTCAACGGGACGATCGCCACCGTCTCCACGCTCTCCCGCTGCTCGAGCAAGGGCAGCCTCACGGACGCCGACGCGCGCCCCACGCCCGCGATCAGCTCGTTCATCGTCTCGGCGTAGGGTCGAAGCGCCGTGATTCGTTGCTCCGCACGCCGAAGCTTCGCCGCTGCGACGAGCTCCATGGCACGCGTGATCTTCCGCGTGTTCGACACCGAGCGGATGCGGCGCTTGAGATCTTGGACGGAGGCCATGCTGGGGTCGGTCCCGCCGGGTCAGCCCGCGAGGCCCGTTTCCTCCTCCACGTTGAACGCCTGCGCGAACCGCTCGAGCTCCGCCTTCAACTTCTCCTGCGTCTCGTCCGCGAGCTCGCCCGTGTCGCGGATGGTCGCGAGCATCGAGCCTTCGGTGCGCAGGTGCTCGCGGAGCTCCTCGTGGTACCGGGGCACCTGGGCCGCAGGAATCGGATCCAGGAAGCCGTTTATGCCGGCATAGATGGCCGTGACCTGTTCCTCGACGGGCCAGGGCTGGTACTGCGGCTGGTTGAGGGTCGCAACGAGGCGCTCGCCCCGGGCGAGTGACCGCTGCGTCGCCTGGTCGAGCTCGGAGCCGAACTGCGCGAACGCCTCGAGCTCCCGATATTGGGCCAGGTCGAGTCGAAGCCCTCCCGCAACCTTGTTCATCGCCTTGATCCGCGCGCTGCCTCCCACGCGCGAGACGGACGTACCCACGTTGATCGCGGGCCGAACCCCCGAGAAGAAGAGGGCGGACTCGAGGAAGATCTGTCCGTCCGTGATCGAGATGACGTTCGTCGGGATGTACGCGGCGATGTCGCCGGCCTGCGTCTCGATGATCGGAAGCGCGGTGAGCGAGCCGCCGCCGAGTTCGTCCGAGAGCTTGCACGCGCGCTCGAGCAGCCTCGAGTGCAGGTAGAAGACGTCGCCGGGGAACGCCTCGCGTCCCGGCGGCCGGCGCAGCAGCAACGAGAGCTGCCGGTACGCGTCCGCGTGCTTCGAAAGATCGTCGTAGATGCAGAGCGCGTGCCCACCCCGGTAGAGGAAGTGCTCGGCGATCGCGCAACCGGCGAAGGGCGCCATCCACTTGATCGGTGCGGCCTCCTGCGCCGGAGCCGAGACGACGACCGTGTACTCCATCGCCCCCGCGTCACGGAGCCGCTCGACCACCTGCGCCACCGTCGACCCCTTCTGGCCGATCGCGACGTACACGCAGATCAAGTCGCCGCCCCGCTGGTTGAGAATCGTGTCGACCGCGATCGCCGTCTTGCCCGTCGACCGATCGCCGATGATGAGCTCGCGCTGGCCGCGGCCGATGGGGATCATGGAGTCGATCGCTTTGAGACCGGTCTGCACGGGCTCCTTCACCGGCTGGCGCTGGACGACGCCCGGCGCTTTGAACTCGAGCGGCCGGCGTTCCGTCGTCTCGATCGGCCCGAGACCGTCGAGCGGGTTTCCGAGCGGATCGACGACGCGACCGAGGAGCGGCTCGCCAACGGGCACGCTCATGACCTCGCCCGTACGGCGAACGGGCTCACCCTCCTTGACGCGGTGCCACTCGCCGAAGAGAGCCGTGCCGACGTTGTCCTCCTCGAGGTTGAAGGCAATACCGACGACGCCGTGCTCGAGCTCGAGCCGCTCCAACGAGACGCAGTTCTCGAGCCCGTGAATGCGGGCAATCCCGTCGCCGACCTGGAGAACGGTGCCGACCTCGCTGAGATCGGTCTCGACGTCGAACTTCTCGATGCGGTCCTTGAGGATCGCGGTGATCTCTTCGGGGCGTAGCTTCATGCGGACTCCTTGTCCTCGGTCAGTACGTGGTCGCGAGTTCGTGTCGCAGCCGCTCCAGGCGCCCGCGGACGCTGCCGTCGGCGCGGTGCGATCCGATCTGGAGGACGATTCCGCCGATGAGGCTCGGATCGACCGAGCGAGTCGCCTCGACCGTGCGCCCTGATGCCTCCTCGATCGCGGCGACGATCGAACCGGCTTCCTGATCGGACAGCTCGTACGACGTCGTCAGCTCGACTGCCAAACGGTTCTGCGACCGGGCGACGAGCGTCTCGAGCTCCGCGTTCATCTCCGCAAGCTCTCCTCCGCGCCCCTTCTCCGCCACGAGGCGCACGAAGTTCCGGACGAGCTCGTCCGCACCGGCGGCGATCTGGTCGAGCACCTCGGCCTTGCCGGCAGGTTCGATCTGCGGGTTGTGCAGGAACGCCTGCAGCTCCGGGACGTCCTCGAGCATCGCCGCGAGCGCGGCGAAATCCGCGGAGACGGCCTCGAGCCGCCCCCTCTCATGCGCCGCTTCGAAGAGGGCGCGGGCATACATGCGCTGCGCGGCCGCCACGCCTAGGTCTCCTTCTCCAGCGCCGAGAAGTCGAGCTCGGCAACGGCCTCGTCGATCAGGCGACGCTGGTCTTCCGCGTCGAGCACCTTGCCCGTGACCCGTGCCGTCGCCGCGAGCGTCAGATCCGCGACCTCGGAACGGATCGTGTCGAGGGAGCGCTTCGTCTCGGCGTCGATCTGGCGGCGAGTCTCCTCGAGCCGGCGGGCGCGCTCGGCCTCCGCCTCCTCCTTCACCCGCTCGATCTGTGCCTCGGCGACCTTCCGCGCATCCGCGAGGATCCCGGCCGCGTCACCCTTGGCGTCGGCGATCAGCTGGCGATGCTGCTCGAGGAGCTCGCGCGCCTCCTCCCGCGCCTTGTCGGCCTCGTCCACGGCCGCCCGGATCCGGTCGCGGCGCTCGTCGATCGTCTTCTGGATCGGGCCGAAGGCAAAGCGCTTGAGGACGAAGAACGTGATCGCGAACGCGATGAGCGTCCAGATCATGAGGCCGGGGACGACCTCGATCAGCCCCGATGCGAGGTACCGCGCCATTCTCAGACCAGGACGTAGGCGAGGAGGCCTCCGATGAGGCCGTAGAAGACGACGGCCTCCGTGAGCGCGAATCCCAGCCACTGGATGCCGGTGAGCTCTCCACGAAGCTCGGGCTGACGGGCGACGGCCTGGATCATCGAGCCGAAGATGTTGCCGATGCCGATGCCGGCGCCGAGCGAGCCGAGGCCGATGCCGAGCGCGAGGGCGATCGCCTTGCCGGCGTCGGCGCCGTCTTCGGCGGCAGCGAGGAAGAAGAACGAAAGCATCTTGGAGGTTCCTCCTTAGTGCTCGGGCTCGATGGCCGAGCCGATGTAGATGGCGGACAGGGCGGCGAAGATGTACGCCTGGATCGAGACGACGATGACGACCTCGAAGAGGTAGAAGAGCGCGGCCGCCGGAACCGCGACGACCGCGAGGAAGACATTCTCGAGCACGATGATCAGCCCCACGAACGTGAGGATCAGCATGTGACCGGCGAGCATGTTGGCGTAGAGACGCACCGAGAGGCTGATCAGCCGCATGAACTGGCCGAGGATCTCGAGCGGCACGATGAGGGGGAGCATTCCTTTCGGCACATCGGGAATCCAGCTCTTGAAGTAGTTCCACGAGCCGTTGGCCCGAATCCCTTCGACGTGTGTGAAGACGAACGTCATGAGGGCGAGGGCCAGGGTCACCGAGAGCGTCGACGTGGCCGCGAAGATCGCCAGCGTCGGTAGCTCCACCCCCGCGATCGTCACCTTCTCGTCCGAGAGCGGCAGCGGGATGAAGCCGAGCATGTTGACGGTCCAGATGAAGATCATCAGCGAGGCCACGTACGGGAACCAGCGTCCGATCGCCTTCGTCGGGAGGCCCTGCTCGGCGACCTGCACCTGGGCGATCTCGTAGATCGTCTCGCCGAGTGCCTGGCGTCTGGTGGGATCGCGTCCGACCTTCACGCGCATCAGCACGATCCCGATGAGGCACGAGCAGAGCGCGCCCAGCAGCAGGTACGCGACGGCCTTGTTGATCGACATGTCGATGGGCCCGAGGTGGATGGGGATCCACTCGTGCAGCTCCCACTCCTCCGAGATGAAAGCGCCCTTGTTCTCGTCGGTGGTCTCACCCTGTGCGAGTGCAAGCGACGGCACGACCAGCGCCAGGCCGAAGAGAAGTGCAACGAGCCGTCTCACGTCGTCTCCCCGCCGAAGTAGGCGGCGAGCCCGACTCCGAGCTCGACCGTGAACGCCAACGCGTAGAGGATCGCCGCCGCCACACCGACGGTCTCGTCGGTCACCGTCACGATGACGAGCGGGATGCCGACGAGGAGTGCACGAGAGGTGGTTCCGATTCCCCGCATTCCTGCGGCGGCGAGGTTATCTGGGCCGTCCGGAAGACGCGCCAGTACCAGCGCGAAGATCTCGGCGGCGACCCAGAGGACGGCAGCGAGCGCCCAGCCGGCGAGAGGCCAGCCGGCGACCGCGAAGACGGGCAGCGCGAGCGCGACCACGAGACCGCCCGCCACGGTCGGCGCGAGCCGGCTCGGGACCGAGCGCGGCGTCGAGAAGATGCCCGCGCTCACGTGCTACTCGCTCTCCCGTACACCTGGTACACGACGAGAACGCCGAGCGGGATACCAGAAAGCGCACCGACGAGGAGGCCGATCCCGGCCCCGCCGAAGAGCCAGCCGACGAGGGCGCCGACGGCCATCGCAGCGGCGAGCGCGCCCAAGAGCAACCCCGAGGCAGTAGCGAGCGAGTGAGGTGAGGAGGCCGCGTCCGGCGTCATCCCGCCTGAGCATATCAGCGTGCTTGTAACAGTCGATTTCCGCTCTGAGAGCGAAAATCGTATAAGTTCGTGACCCCGATAGCATTGGCTCGTGGAGCGGCTCGTGCTGGTGCACGGAAGCGTGGTCGCAGGGCGGCCGACCTGGGCGGCGCAGAGACCGCTCGCCGGGCAGTTCGAGCTCGTCGTCCTCGACCGCCCGGGCTTTCCGCCGAACCCTCCCGTCGAGCGTGTCGACTTCGAGAGCGATGCAGGCCTCGTGGCCGGCCTCCTCCGCCGCCGGGATCACCTCGTCGGACACTCGTACGGTGGCGTGATCTCGTTGCTGGCGGCGGCGGCACGCCCGGACCTCCCGGCGTCTCTGACCGTCATCGAGCCGCCGGCGACGAGCGTCGCCCTCGACTGTCCGAACGTCGTCGCCTTCGCCGCGCGCGGAGCGGCGCTGTTCGCAAGCAGGCGTTCGGACGATCCCGCGGCATTCCTCCGGCGATTCCTGGCCGCCGTCGGATCCCCGTTCGACCCGCCCTCTCCGCTCACGCCCGAATTCGAGCAGGGCGCCCGCGCGCTCATGGTCGAGCGCGGGCCGTGGGAGGCATCGATTCCACTGCCGACGCTCGCGGCCGCTGGCTTCCCGAAGCTCGTCGTGTCCGGAGCCCATCACGCCGCTTTCGACGCGATCTGCGACGTGCTCGAGCGGAAGCTCCCGGCCGAGCGACTGGTTCTCCCGGGCTTCGGGCACGCGGTGCAGCTCCACCCGGAGTTCAACGCCGCCCTCGCCGAGTTCGTCGAGCGAGCGTCGGCAACGTCGTAGCTCGCAAGGACAGAGCGGCCGTACTACGCGGTCATGCGCTCGCGGGTCTCCGCCTGCTCGCGCTCGCGGCGCCGTACACGCGGGTTCATCAGCTTCACGATCTCGAGCAGGTACACGACGTAGATCGAGAACGCGACCGCGAAGAGCCCGATCGCGAGCACCGCGACCGTCTCCCGGAGATGCCACTCGCCTCCCTCGCGGAAGGGGACGAACCGCGTGGCGAGCGCGGCGCCGGCGAGGCTCGCGCACCAGAGCCACATCGTGACCGCCGCTCTGCGCTGCGAGAAGCCGATGTTCAGGAAGCGATGGTGGAGATGGCCACGATCGGCCGAGTAGATGGGCCGGTTGTGCTTCAGTCGCCGGGCGACGACGAACGAGGTGTCGATGATCGGCACGGCGAGGACGAGCAGCGGAAGAACGAGGACGACGGTCGAGGCGGTCTTGAGCAGTCCCTGGATCGACACCGCGGCGAGGATGAACCCGAGACAGAGCGCGCCGGAGTCGCCCATGAAGATCCGTGCGGGGAAGAAGTTGTGCCGCAGGAAACCGAGGCACGCTCCGGCGACGATCGCCGAGAGGATCGCCGGATCCGTCTTCCCGAGCGAGAGTGCCAGGATCGCGTAGGTCACCCCGGCGATCCCGCACACACCGGCCGCGAGACCGTCGAGCCCGTCCAGGAAGTTGACCATGTTCATCACGGCCACGATGAAGAGCATCGAGATCGGAACGCCTATCCATGCGGGCAGGTCCGCGACTCCGAGGAACGGAAACGTGAAGTGGTCGATCCAGACCCCGAACATGGGCGGGATCGACGCGGCGACGAACTGACCCGCGAGCTTCGTCGGCGGCGCAAGGCCCCGGAAATCGTCGACTGCGCCGACCACGGTCGCCACTGCCGCACCGAGAAGGACCCCACGACTCTCGCCCGAGAGATCGAGGAACGCGAGCGACGGAACGAGGATTCCGAGAAAGATCGCGAGCCCGCCGAGACGTGGGATCGGGCGACGGTTCAGGCGACGCGCGTCGGGGCGGTCGACGGCGCCGAGAAGGCGAGCCATGCCGCCGACCGCTGGCGTCAGCAGCACGACGACGACGAACGCGATCGCGGCCCCGTACAGGACCTCCGGCGTCGCCCGCAGCTCGTCGAACACCCTCTGCTACTTCGTCCCGTACATCCGGTCGCCTGCGTCGCCGAGTCCCGGGAGGATGTAGCCCTTGTCGTTGAGACAGCGGTCGACTGCCGCGACGACGATCTGGACGTCCGGATGCTCGCCGTGCACGCGGGCGATGCCTTCGGGCGCGGCGATCACCGCGATGAGGCGGACGGACGTGGCGCCCACACGTTTCACGGTCTCGATCGCCGCCGCTGTCGAGTTGCCGGTCGCCAGCATGGGATCGAGCAGGATGACGTCGCGATCGGCGATGTCGCCGGGCAGCTTCACGTAGTACTCGACGGGCTCGAGCGTCTCCTCATCGCGAAAGAGCCCGATGAAGCCGACCCGGGCACCCGGCACGAGCGACAGGACGGCGTCGAGCATCCCCATTCCGGCACGAAGGATCGGGCAGATGGCGACCTTCTTCCCGGAGATCCTGCGGGCGGTCGTTCGCTCGAGGGGGGTCTCGATCTCGACCTCTTCGTCCGCGAGATCCTTCGTCGCCTCGTACGTCAGCAACAGCGTCAGCTCGTTGATGAGCTGACGGAACATCTGCGTCGTCGTCGTAACGTCCCTAAGCAGTCCGAGCTTGTGCTGCACGAGCGGATGCGTCACCTCCACGACCACGCCGGTCGAGGATGGGACGAGATGCGTCGTGGACTCCATGGGTTCTCCTCTAGGTGCTCTCGCCGGCAAACGTCGGAAACGCACCTCGACCGGGATAGAGCGGCCGCCGCGCCAGGAGGGCGGCGCTTCGCTCGCGAAGCGCCGACAGATCGGGACTCGGCTCGAGCGCATCGCAGATGATGCGTCCGACTTCACGGAAGTCCGCCTCGTCGAGGCCGCGCATGGTCATCGCAGGCGTCCCGACCCGGAGGCCCGAGGCCACGGTCGGGGGTCTCTCGTCGAACGGCACCGTATTGCGGTTGACGGTGACCGAGACCTCCGCCAGGCGCTCCTCCGCATCCTTTCCGGTCCACGCGGTCCGACGCAGATCGACGAGCAGAAGGTGTGTGTCGGTGCCACCCGTCAGGACGTCGAGACCTCCTTCCTGAAGCGTCTCGCCGAGCACGTCGGCGTTCGCACGCACGCCTTCTTGGTAGCGCCGGAACGGCTCCGACGCGGCAATGTGAAAGCACGCGGCCTTGGCGGCGATGACGTGGTTCAGCGGTCCCCCCTGCATTCCGGGAAAGACCGCGCGGTCGAGCGCCTGGGCGTGCTCGGCTCGACAGAGAACGAAGCCGGAGCGAGGCCCGGCGAGCGTCTTGTGCGTCGTCGAAGTGACGAAGTCGCAATGCTCCACGGGATTCGGATGGAGTCCGGCGGCGACGAGCCCAGCGAAGTGGGCCATGTCGCAGAGGAGCAGCGCGCCCACTTCGTCGGCGATCTCTCGAAAGCGCCGCGCCTCGACGGTGCGTGGATAGGCCGAGCCGCCGCAGACGATGAGCTTGGGTCGGTGTTCCTTCGCCAGCCGGAGCACGTCGTCGTAGTCGACGACGTTCGTCTCGCGGGAGACGCCGTAGTGGACGATCCGGTAGAGGCGGCCGGAGAAGTTGACCCTGAGGCCATGCGTGAGATGGCCGCCGTGCGCGAGCTCTAAAGACAGGATCGTGTCCCCGGGCTCGAGCGTCGCGAAGTAGACCGCCATGTTCGTCTGGGCACCGGCGTGCGGCTGCACGTTGGCATGCTCCGCCCCGAAGAGGGCTCGTGCGCGATCGATTGCGAGCTGCTCGATCTCGTCGACGATTTCGCAGCCACCGTAGTACCGCCTTCCGGGATATCCCTCCGAGTACTTGTTCGTGCCAACTCCGCCGACCGCCTCGAGCATCGACGGCCAGGTGAAGTTCTCGGAGGCGATCAGCTCGATCTCGTCGCGCTGGCGCTCGAGCTCCCGCCGGATGAGTTCCGCGACCTCCGGGTCGACGTCGGCTAGCCCCGCGGTCCGGAGATCTTCCAGCGTCAGCGGCACCGTCGCCATGTGCCGGATGCTACTGCGCCAACAGGGCATCGACGCGGGCGAGCGCGTCGGCCGCACGTACCGCCCCCTCCCGCAGCACACGCGGCTCCGCCCGTGTGAGGTCGAGAACGGTCGACGGAGTGCCGGGGAGCTCGCCGCCGTCGAGTAGCGCCGCGACAGCGTCGAGCATGTCCCGCGGAACATCGGCCAGGCGCCGTGGATCCGCCCCGCCATGGCGGTTGGCGCTCGTCGCGGCGACCGCCGCGACCTCGGCGAGGAGCTCCTGGGCCATGCCGGCGAGCTCGGGCACGCGGACCCCGATCGTCAGCGGGCGCTCGCCGGTCAACCACGCGTATCGGCGCGCGGGGTTCGGAAGGACGAGCGTGAAGGGGCCGGGGAGAAGCCCGCGCGCGAGCTTCTCGGCACGACCTCGCAGCTCCGGTACGCGTTCGGTCAGGTGGTCGACGCTCGCCGCGACGAGCGCGACGGGCTGGCCGGTGGGGCGTCTCTTGAGCCGAGACAGTGCGCGGACCGCGCTTTCGTCCTCCGGAGCGCACGCGAGGCCGTACACCGTGTCCGTCGGAATGACGGCGAGCTTCCCCGCCGTGATGGCGGCGACCGTCTCCTCGACCGAGCTCACCGGATGTCCCGTCGATCGACTGGCGTGGTCACGCCCTCGACCACGCGCTCCCGCCCGGACAGGTCTCTCGTGGTCACGACCTCGACGAAGCCGAGAGCGTGCAGGAGCTCCGCGACTTGGAAGGCGCCGCCGTCGGCGACTTCGAGCACCACTGCCCCGCCCGGTCGTAGGGCGTGTCCCGCAGCGCGGACGACGGCCTCCGTCGCCCCCTCCCCCACGAGCGCCCGACGCGGCTCCCATTCGCGCACCTCGGGCTCCAGGCTCGTGATCTCCGAGTGCCGGACGTACGGCGGGTTCGAGACGACGAGGTCCCAGGGGCCGTCAGGAAGCCCCGAGAACAGATCCCACTCGACGAGATCGACCGCGAGGCCCGTGCGGCGCACGTTCGCGCGCGCGACCTCGAGCGCGTCGGGCGAAGCGTCGAGTCCCGTCACGCTCGCTCCCGGGTGCTCGTCGGCGATCGCGAGCGCGATCGCTCCGCTGCCGGTGCCGACGTCGAGGACTCGCGGCGCCCGTAGCCCGACGAGGAGCGCCAGGCAACGCTCGACAACCACCTCGGTCTCCTGGCGCGGGACGAGCACGCGCGCGTCCACTCCGAGCGTCAGCCGGCGAAAGCCCCACTCGCCGAGCACGTACGCGAGCGGCTCGCGCCTCTCTCGCCGAGCCACGAGCCGTTCGAGCTGCGCGCCCTCGTCGGCCGTCAGCTCGCGTGCTCGGGTGGCGCGGAGCGCCGAGCGCGAAACCCCGAGAACGTGCGAAACGAGGATCTCCGCATCGACTCTCGGGGACGTGCATCCGGCGGCCTCGAGCCGCTCGGCGGTCCGAGCGACCCCCTCACCCGCGGTCACGCCGAGGCGGCCGCGAGCGCTTGCCGCTGCTCCTCGGCTCGGAGGGCGGCCGTGAACTCCTCGAGCTCCCCGCCGAGCACCTGCTCCAGTCGGTGAACCGTCAGCTTGATGCGGTGATCGGTGAGCCGGTTCTCCGGGAAATTGTAGGTGCGAATCTTCTCGGCCCGCTCCCCGCCACCGATCTGAGAGCGGCGCGTCGCTGCGAGTGCCGCCTGCTGCTTCTCGCGCTCTGCCTCGTAGAGACGGGCACGCAGCACTCGCATCGCCTTCTGCCTGTTCTGGAGCTGCGACTTCTCGTCCTGCATGGCGACGACGATCCCGGTCGGAAGGTGCGTGATACGGACGGCGGAGTCGGTCGTGTTGACGCTCTGCCCCCCGGGCCCGGTCGATCGCATGACGTCCACCTTCAGATCCTTCTCCTCGATCTCGATCTCCACCTCCTCCGCCTCGGGCATCACCGCGACAGTCGCAGTCGACGTGTGGATGCGCCCCTGTGATTCCGTCTCGGGGACGCGTTGCACGCGGTGCGTGCCCCCCTCGTACTTGAACACGGAGAACGCGCCCTTCCCCTTCACCGCGAACACGATCTCCTTGAACCCGCCGGCCTCGTTCTCGCTCGTCGCCAGCGTCTCCGTGCGGAAGCGCTGACGTTCCGCGTAGCGAGTGAGCATCCGATACAGGTCACCGGCCCAGAGCGCTGCCTCGTCTCCGCCCACCCCCTGCCGGATCTCCACGATCACGTCCTTCTCGTCGGCCGGATCCCGTTCCACGAGGGCGAGCTTCAGCTCCTCCTCGAGCCGCTCCAGCTCGGCCTCGAGCTCGGACGTCATGCCGGCGAGCTCCGGATCGCCGCGCGCGTCGTCGAGGTCGGCGCGTGCTTGGCGCCACTGATCGGCGAGCCTCTTCGGCGTCTCGAGCTCCTTCAGGCGCCTCCCGGCCTCCGCCGCCCGGCGATGGTCGTTGTAGACGGCCGGATCGGCCAAGCGCTCCTGCGCCTCGGCATGCGAGCGCTCGAGCTCCTCGACGAGCCTGTCGATCACGGTCATGCGGTGATGGTAGTGGGGGCAACGCTTGCGTCGCCCTCGACCCGGGCCGGGTCGTCCCTACGCGAGAGTGGCCTCGAGCGTGATCTCCGGTACCGCGGCGAGCGCCTTCGAGACCGGGCAGTTCTCCCTCGCGGCGGTCGCCGCCTCGAGAAACGCACCCTCGTCCATGCCGGGCACGGTGCCGCGGACGGCCAGCGCGCTCTTCGTTATCCCCGTTCCCGGGACGAACGTCACCGTCGCCGACGTCTCCAGCCGGTCCGGCGGCGTCCCGGCGTTCGCGAGCCCGTGCGAGAGCGCCATCGAGAAGCAGGCCGCGTGCGCCGCCGCGATGAGCTCTTCCGGACTCGTGAGCCCGTTCGAGTCCTCGGCACGGGTAGCCCAGGTCACGTCGAGCGGGCCGAACGCGCCGCTGCCGACACTCTCGATCGTGCCATCGCCCTCGGTCAGCGATCCGGACCAGGTCACGTTCGCGGTGCGATCAGCCATCAGTGCCTCCTTCGAGCTTCGCTTCGACCGTCACGGTAGCGCTCCCCTTGATGAGCGCGGAGAACGGACAGCCGGCATCCGCGGCCTCCGCTGCCTGTGCGAACGATGCCGCATCGGCACCCGGCGCAACGCCCCTCGCGGAGATCGCCGACGACACGATCCGATGTCCGACGCCCTCGACCTCGTCCATCGTGATCGTGCAGTGGACCGTGAGACGGTCGGGTGGCGTACCGGCCCTTGCGAGCTCGCTGCCCAGTGAGGTGACGAAACACGTCGCGTGCGCCGCCGCGAGAAGCTCCTCGGGGCTCGTCTTCCCTTCGGGATCTCCCACCCGTGACGCGACCGTGACCGGAAGCGCGAACGCGGCCGAGCTCGCAGCACGCACGATGCCGGCCCCACGCGAGACGGTTCCCTCCCAAGCGACATCGGCTTCTCTGACGATGCGCGGCACGGCGCGGGCCTACGCCATGACCTCGACGCGCGACTCGAGGCGGCGCTGCTCCGGCGACTCGGCTGCCTCGCGGTCGAGCACGCTGCGAAGCGCGCGGATCGAAACCTCGACCTGGTCGTCGCTCGGCTCCCGGGTCGTGAGACGCTGCAGCCAGAGTCCCGGCGCGAGGAGTGTCATCAGGACGCGATTGTCCTGATGCTTGCCCGCATACCGGATCAGCTCGTAGGCGAGCCCGGCGATAACGGGCAGGAGCAGGATCCTGCTGAGGATCAGCCAGTACCAGACTGGCCGGCCGACGAACGCGAACACGAAGATCGCAATGACCATCACCCAGAGCAAAAACGCGGTCCCGCAACGTGGGTGGATCAAGCTGAATCTTTGCACGGTGGTGGGTGTGAGGTCCGCGCCTGCCTCGAGCGCGTTTATCGCCTTGTGCTCCGCCCCGTGGTACTGGAACACGCGCCGGAGGTCCGGGAGCAGCGAGATGAGGAGGATGTAACCGATGAAGACCGCGACACGGATCATGCCCTCCACGACGACGAAGAGCCCTGTGGACTCGATGGGGAGCCAGTTCGTGAGGAGCGCGGGCCCGACCTTGAACAGCATGAGCGCGAACCCGATGGCGATCGCGAACGAGAAGATGATCTGGCCACGGCTGATCTGCGTCTCGATCTCGCCGTCCTCGTCGCGCTCCTGCGAGGCGACGTTGGCCGAGATCGCCAGCGCACGGAAGCCGATCGCGAGCGACTCGCCGAGCGCGATCACACCTCGGATGACCGGCAGGCGCCAGATCTTGCGACGCTGCATCGGCGACGAGATCTCGCGGATCACCTCCGTGATCTCGCCCTCGGGCGTGCGAATCGCGACCGCCCAGCTCGACGGGCTGCGCATCATGACGCCTTCGAGGACGGCCTGCCCGCCGTAGCTGACGGCCATCTGTTCCTAGTCTCGGCGCGAGCCGGCTTTTTCGAGCCGACGCTGGAAGCGCTCCACCCGACCGCCGGTGTCCACGAGCTTCTGCTTTCCCGTGTAGAAGGGGTGACACTCGGCGCAGATCTCGACGTGCAGCTCGGGCTTCGTCGACCGGGTCCAGAACTCGTTCCCGCACGAGCAGGTCACGTGCGCGATGACGTAGTCGGGGTGGATGTCGGCTTTCATCGGCCCGCCAGGATACCAGCGGCGGTCTCCGCGGCGACATTCCCGCCCGAGACGATGCAGACCGTTTTCCCGCCACTCACCTTGCCGGAGAGAACGGCCGCGACCGCCGCAGCACCCGCCGGTTCGCAAGCGAGCTTCGCCCGTTCGTACAGGAATCGGAACGCGCGCTCGATCTCCCCCTCGGTCACGAGGACCACCTCTCGCACGTGCTCCTGGACGATCGCGAGCGCGTTGCGTCCAGCATGTGGCGCGTTGAGACCGTCAGCGATCGAGGCGGGCGTCAGCTCGACCCGCTCGCCGGCCGCGAGCGCCGAGTACATCGCGCTCGAGAGCTCCGGCTCGACGCCGACGACGTTCGCCTTGCCCGCCGCCGCGACGGCGACTCCGGAGACGAGCCCGCCACCGCCGATGGGGACGACGATCACGTCGACGTCGGGAACCTCCTCGAGGATCTCGAGGCCCACGGTCCCCTGCCCGGCGATCGTCAGCGGGTCGTCGAAGGGATGGACGAGCGTCCGGCCGGTCTCCTCCACGAGCACGTCGAGGCGGTCGAAGGCCTCACGCGGCCCCGATGACTCGAGATCGACGGCGGCCCCGTAGCCACGCGTGGCCGCGACCTTCGCCTCGTCGGCACCTCGCCACATGACGACGAGAGCGTCCAAGCCCTCCTGCGCGGCGCCCCAGCCCACCGCCTGCGCGTGATTCCCTGCCGAGATCGTGATGACGCCCCGCGCCTTCTCCTCGGGAGTGAGCGAAGCGAGCTTCGTGAGCACGCCACGCGGCTTGAACGAGCCGGTCTTCTGGAAGAGCTCGGCCTTCAGGAACACATCCGGCCCGAGCGAGCGACACGCGAGAGTCGGCGTACGAAGGAGGTGGGCCTGGATCACGCCGGCCGCGCGCTCGACGTCGTCGCGGCTGACGATCGGATCGCCCACGAATTCGATCCTACTTCGGAACCATCCGGCGCCTGCCGCGGTAGAAGGAACATGACGCGCTTCGCCGCAGCCCTCGCCGTCTCGCTCGCGGTCATGCCCGTCGCAGCCGGAGGCTCGCCTCCGCCGAAACCGACCGAAGGACCGGTCGTCCGGACGGGCGCCGCGCCTTGTGGCATCGCCGCGCGGGCTGGCAGCCTCTGGATCGGCGAGTACGAGACCGGGAAGCTGGTGAGCCTCGACGACCGGGACGGTCGTCTCCAGGCGAGCGTCGACGTCGGACGCTGGGCATGCGGGGTCGCCGTCGGCCCCGCTGCCGTCTGGGTCACCCGCGATCGCGCGGGAGAGCTCGTCCGCGTCTCGCGAGGGACCGGACGAGTCGAGCGGATGAACGTGGGCACGGGACCGTTCGACGTCCTCCTCGCGCACGGGTCCGTCTGGACGCTGAGCTACGACAACGCGGCGATCATCCGCATCGACCCGAGGACGCGGCGACCGACGCGCGTCTACAAGCACGGCCCGTACCCTGCTGGACTCGCGTCCTGTGCGGGACGAATCTTCATGGGGCACGGTCGCGACGTGACGTACCTCACGTCCATCGATCCGAGGACGCATCGGATGCGGCGCATCGACGTGGGCCTGGCTGCGCCGAGATCGCCGACGTGCGTCCGTGGCGTCGTCTGGGTGACGACTCCCGACTCGGTCGCGCGAATCGAACCGAGGTCGGGGCGGGTCCTGTCGCGCTTGCACATCGGGGAGACGCTCGCCCACGCTGCCGAAGCGCCCGACGGCCTCGTCTGGGTCACCGACAAGCAGCATTCGCTCATTCATCGGCTCACCTTGGCCGGCGACCTGGTCGTGGACGGCTTCTCGGCCG
>DATIBA010000196.1:0-8341 GCA_035457765.1 Gaiellaceae bacterium | reverse complement strand
CGTCGGTCTTCAGGCCGTCGACCGGCGTGTGGTCGAGCTTCCAGTCGCCCGTATGCAGCACGCGGCCGGCATCGGTCTCGACGACGATCGCCATCGAGTCGGGGATCGAATGGGCCATCCGCACGAACTCGAGCGTGAAGGGGCCGAGCCGCATCGTCGGCCCGCCGGGCTCCGCCTCCGTGAGCCGCGTGGACGCCGCGAGCCCGTGCTCGTCGAGCTTCGATTTGATGAGGCCGAGCGTCAGCCGCGTCGCGACGATGGACTCGACCTCGACCTCACGCAGGAGGTACGGGAGCCCGCCGACGTGATCCTCGTGCCCATGGGTGAGGACGACCGCGCGAATGCGCCGACCCTCGAGGTAGCCGATGTCCGGCAGCAGGAGATCGACACCGAGGTGCTCGTCGCGCGGGAACGCGAGTCCGGCATCGACGACGATCAGCTCGCCCGCCGTCTCGTACACGGTCATGTTCTTCCCCACCTCGCCCAGGCCGCCGAGCGGGATGATCCGCAGCGCATCGCTCATGCGCTGAGTCTATGCGCGGCCTCGGGCGAAGGCGTCTCACTGAACCCGACTCCGGGCGTCCCGGCCGGTCGCCAGCATCAGAGAGGCGCCTCGCAGTATCAGACGCGGGCGGTGACGGGCGAGAGCAGATCGAGACGCTCGAGACAGCCGCGCACCGCCTCGCGCTCGTCCTCCGTCGCCTCGACGAGCGGCAGGCGCAGACCGCCGACCTCGTGCCCGAGCAGATTCAACGCGCACTTTATGGCGATGGGATTCCCCACGACGCGCAGCAGGTCGATCGACGGTGCAAGCTCTCGGTCGAGCTCCCGTGCCCCTTCGACATCCCCGGAGCGATACAGGCGAACCATCTCCTTCACCCGGGGTCCGACGACGTGCGTGTGCACGCACACGCCTCCGAGTCCGCCGAGCTCGAGGAAGGGGAAGACGAGGTCGTCGTCGCCCGCGTACAGGTCGAGCCCGAGCTCCACGATCGCGCGCGCCTGCTCGAGATCGGGGTTCGCCTGCTTGACGGCCCGCACAGTTGGAATTTGCGCGAGCCGCGCGATCGCCTCCGTCTCGAGGTTGAGCACGACGCGGCCCGGAATGTTGTACGCGACGATCGGCCGGTCCGACATCGCAGCGATCGCCTTGAAGTGCTCGACGATTCCGCGAACCGGAGGCTTGTTGTAGTACGGCGTCACGACGAGGAAGCCGTGGACGCCGATCTCATGCGCGCGCGCGGTCAGGTGGACCGAATGCTGGGTCGAGTAGGTGCCCGTGCCGGCGACGACAGTGGCACGGTCACCGACCTCGTCCACCGCGGCTTCGTAGAGCTGGAAACGCTCGTCGTCCGACAGTGTGGGCGACTCCCCGGTGGTGCCCGTGACGACGAGACCGTCCGATCCGTTCTCGACGAGGTGTGACGCGAGTCCGCGAAACCTCTCGACGTCTACCGACCCGTCCGCCTTGAACGGCGTGACGATCGCGGTCAGGATCTCGCCGAGCACGCAGGGATTCTACGAGACGGAAAGGCAGGCACCTTCATGATCAAGGAGTTTCGCGAGTTCCTCTTGCGCGGCAACCTCGTCGAGCTTGCCGTCGCATTCGTGATGGGTCTTGCGTTCGCTGCCCTCATCAGCTCATTCGTGAACGATCTGATCATGCCCATCGTGGCGATGATCATCGGGAAGCCCGACTTCAGCGATCTCACGTTCACCATCAACGATGCGGTCTTCCGCTACGGCGCCTTCATCACGGCTGCGATCACGTTCGTCTCGACCGCGGCCGCGATCTTCTTCTTCGTCGTGAAGCCGTTGAACGCTTTCAAGGCGCGAATCGAGACGCCCAGTGAGGAAGCCGGAGCCGTCTCGGACGAGGAGCGCCGCCACCGCGAGCTGCTCGACGCGATCAGAGGGCTTCGTCGGTAGCCAGGGCCCGTTCTTTCTGCTGTTCGACCCGCCGGTCGAGCTAGCCGAGCTCCTCGAGCGCTTCCTGGAACGGTCGACGGACCGCGTCGTCGAGGAACACGAAGCGGATCTCCTCGAAGCGATCCTCCAGCTCGCGCACGGCCCCGACCGCGACGGGGGCAGCCAGCTCCGGTGGATAGCCGTAGATCCCGGTCGAGAGTGCCGGGAAGGCGACGGTACGGCAACCCGACTCCTCTGCGACTTCGAGGGCACGGCGGTAGGCCGACGCGAGGAGCTCCGGCTCGCCCTTGCCTCCCCCACGCCAGACCGGGCCGACGGCGTGGACCACGAAGCGAGCCGGCAGCCGGCCGGCGCCCGTCGTCTTCGCGTCTCCTGTCACACACCCGCCGATGCGCGCGCACTCCTCGAAGATCTCGTCCCCACCCGCACGCCTGATGGCGCCGCAAACCCCGCCGCCCGGTGCGAGCGCTTCGTTCGCCGCGTTGACGATCGCGTCGACGCGCTGCTGCGTGAGGTCGCCGACGACGAAGGTGATCACAGAAGGGCGTCGAGCCCGACGGTGAGGCCCGGTGGAAGCTCACGCACCCTGTCGAGCGCCAGCAGGACTCCGGGAACGAACGCCTCGCGAGACGTCGTGTCGTGCCGAATCGTCAGCGTCTCGCCGGGCCCACCGAAGATCACCTCCTGGTGCGCGACGAGTCCAGGCAGCCGCACGGAATGGATCGTCGGCGCGGTTCCCATGCCTGCCGCAGTCGCTTTCGCCGTGCCGGACGGCGCGTCGCGCTTCGTCTCCGCGTGGAGCTCGACGATCTCGGCCCGTGGAAACGCCTTCGCTGCCACGGCCGCGAAGCGCATCATCAGGACTGCCCCTTGCGTGAAGTTGGGCGCGTGGAAGCACGGCACTCCCGCCTCTCGGGCCCGCGCATCGAGGGCCTCGAGGTCGAAGCCCGTCGTCCCGACCACGACGGGTACGCCCGCGACGAGGCATTGCTCCACGTTCGCCATGACGGCATCCGGTCGTGTGAAGTCCACCGCGGCGTCACAGCCTGCAGGGCCAGCGGCTCGCGCATCGACGACCTCGTGATCCTGGCTCTCCAACGCCGAGGCGACCACTCGACCGACCTTCCCGCCCACTCCGAAGAACGCGATCCTCATCGAACCCCCTTGTGGCTGAGGGCCACGAACTCAGCCGCAGTCATGCCGCAGCCGGCAGGAGCCTCGGGTTCACGCGCGCGACCGCCTCTCGGAAGAGGCTCTCGTCGGGCCCGATCCCAGCCGCTGAGAGACGGGCTGGCGCGAGGAGCTCGTCGGCCAGCTCCGCCACCTCATCGCCGACGACCGCATCGAGCCGGCGAACGATCTCCTCCGGACGCAAGAGCGGCGTTCCCGTGATCGTCGCCTTTCCGAGACGCGTCATGCGGTTCGACGTCGACTCGAGCGAGAGGAGGAGCCTTCCCTTGAGGTTCTCCTTCGCGCGCTCGAGCTCGTCCCGGCGGACGTTGCCGGCTGCCACGTCCGCGAGCTCGGAGACGGCGATCTCGAGGCAGGCGGTCAGGTTCTCCTCACGCGTGCCGACGTACAGGCCGATCTGCCCGGCGTCGGCGTACTGCGAGGCGTACGTGTATACGGAGTACGCCATCCCACGCTTCTCCCGGATCTCCTGGAAGAGCCGCGACGAGGCGGAACCACCGACGATCGCGTCGAGGATGGAGGCGGTGAAGCGGCGTTCGTCCGTCCGAGCGATGCCCGGGGCACTCAGGCAGACGTGGTACTGCTCCGTCTCCTTCGACTGGAAGCGAAAGCCGGGCTCGGGCGAGCGCCCGACGGACCTCCGGGCCGGAAGACCTCCTCCCGCCACGGCGCCATTCCGACGCTCCCCGAGAAGCTGCACCAGGCGCTCGTGTCGAAGGTTCCCGGCAGCCGCGAGAACGATCTGCTCGGCCGAGTACGCCCGCCGGTGGTATGCGGAGAGCGTGCGGCGCGACACGCTGGAGATGACGTCGGCTCGGCCGATGACCGGCCGACCGAGTGGATGCGTCCCGAACACGGCCTCGGCGGCGAAGTCGTGGACGAGATCGTGAGGCGTGTCCTCGACCATCGCGATCTCTTCGAGCACCACTTCCCGCTCTGAGTCGACATCCGTGAACGTCGGAACGAAGACCATGTCGACCATCACGTCGAGCGCCTTCTCGAGGCGATCGTCGGGAACTCGCGCGTAGATCACGGTCGTCTCACGCGACGTGGCAGCGTTCAGTTCTCCGCCGAGCTCGTCGAAGATCTCCGCGATCTCCTGCGCCGAGTAGCGCGACGACCCCTTGAACAGGAGGTGCTCGATGAAGTGGGAGATGCCCGCGCGCGCATCCGGCTCGTCGCGCGAGCCCGCGCCGATCCAGAAGCCGATGGCGACCGAGCGGACGCCCGCAAGACGCTCCGAGACGACCCGCTCGCCTGTCGCGAGCTCCGAGAGCTGGTGCTTTGTCACGCTGCCGGATCGTAGCGGCGTGCGCCGGGGGTCAGACCCTGGGCCGTTTCCACATCCGACGTGCTCGGCGACGTGACCTCAGATCTGAGCTGGGGTACGACCCCGGGTCGTGTCCTACGGAGCCGTGACCCGGAGTCCGATCCCCTGCTTCCTCGTAATCGCTCGCCTCCCGCGTCCCTACGCGCGCTCGCGGGAACGTCCGCGGTCTCGGCCGCCCCGCCGATCGCCGCGTGGCCGCTCCTCGCGCTCCTCGCGTGGCGGAGCGTTCTTCGCCCGCTCGATCAGCTCCTCGGGCATGACGAGCCCGCCGTCCTCGTGCTTGGCGATCAGCTTGAGCCCGATCCGCCCGCGGTCCTTGTCGACCTCCTGGACGAGAACGTCCACGATGTCTCCGCGATCCATCACGTCCTCGATGTGCGCGACCCGCCCGGGGCCGACGTTCGAAACGTG
Organism: Gaiellaceae bacterium; assembly: GCA_035457765.1. Classification (GTDB taxonomy): domain Bacteria; phylum Actinomycetota; class Thermoleophilia; order Gaiellales; family Gaiellaceae; genus GMQP-bins7. Next base: position 3,480 of record DATIBA010000196.1, on the reverse strand, counting down.
AAGCAGGCCGTCCGTGCCCTTCTTGAGCTCCACGAAAGCGCCGAACTGCGTCGTCTTGACGATCTTGCCCGTGTACGTGTCGCCGACCTCGGGTGACTTGGTGAGAGCCGTGATCGCCGAGATGGCAGCCTCGGCCTTCGTGCCCTCGGTGGCGTAGATGAGGATCGTGCCGTCCTCCTCGATGTCGATCTGCACTTCGTAATCGGCCTCGAGCGCGCGGATCGTTTCGCCGCCCTTGCCGATGACCATGCCGATCTGGTCCTGGTCGATCTTGATCGTCGAGATGCGCGGAGCGTGGTCGGCGAGAACGGAGCGAGGCTCGGGGATCGCGTCCAGCATGGTCTCGAGGATGGCCTCACGAGCCTGCTTGGCCTGTGACAGGGCCGATCGCATGATCTCCTGCGTCACGCCGGTGATCTTGATGTCCATCTGCAGGGCGGTGATGCCGTCCCGTGTCCCGGCGACCTTGAAATCCATGTCGCCGAGGTGGTCCTCGGCTCCCTGGATGTCCGTGAGGATGACGTAGTCGTCGTCTTCCTTCACGAGGCCCATCGCGATGCCCGAGACGGGCGCGACGATCGGAACGCCGGCGTCCATGAGCGCCAGCGTCGAGCCGCAGACCGACCCCATCGACGACGACCCGTTGGACTCGAGCGTTTCCGAGACGACGCGGATCGTGTACGGGAAGTCCTCGAGCGAGGGAATCACGGCCTCGAGCGCCCTCTGCGCGAGTGCACCGTGCCCGATGTCACGGCGCTTCGGGCCGCGCATGAACCCCGTCTCCCCGACCGAGAAGGGCGGGAAGTTGTAGTGGTGCATGTACCGGCGCTGCTGCTCGCGGGAGAGGTCGTCGATCTTCTGGCCCTCCTTCGTGGTTCCGAGCGTCAGCAGTGTCATGATCTGCGTCTGGCCGCGCGTGAAGAGCGCCGAGCCGTGCGTGCGCGGGCTCACCCGAACGTCGCACTCGACGTGCCGGATCTCGTCGGCAGCCCTCCCGTCGGGCCGACGCTTGTCGATGGCGATCTTCTTGCGGACGAGGTCCTTGTACACCGCCTCGGCAGCGCGCTTGACGAACTGCTTCGTCATCGAGTCCTTGACGGCCGGCTCTCCTTCGGCTGGTGTCGAGCCGACCGGGAACGGCAGCTCGAGCTCCTCGAGTATCCGGCCGAAGAGGAGGTCGCGCTTCGCGGAGCGCAACAGCTTCGAGTCCTGCTCGGCGTCGGTGAGCTCCTGGAGCTCTGTCAGGAACTGCCCGCGGACCGGCCCTTCGACTGCGGCCAGCCGAGCCTTCTCGAGGATCGTCGTGAAGCTCGCGCGGACCTGCGCCCGGCGGGTCATGTCCTCCTCGGTCGCGGTCATCGCGATCGCCGGCGCCGTGTCTTCCATGAGAGCGTCGACGACGGTCGACGCCTCGCGGAGGCCGTGCTCTGCAATCGCCGCGCGAACGGCGTCGACATGCGTCGCTTCGAGCTCGGCCGTGAGCTCGAGGTCGACCCATTTCGGCTTGCCGACCTGGGAGCGGAGCTCCTCAAGCGCCTCGCAGATTCTGCGGATCTCGGTGTGCGCGAGCTCGAGCGCTTCGAGGATCGTCTCCTCCGGAACCTGATCGCCCCCAGCCTCGACCATCGTCAGCGCCTCGCTCGTTCCGACCACGACGAGATCGAGCGTCGACTCGTCGAGCTGTTCGAGCGTCGGGTTGACGACGAGCTCACCCTCGAGCAGTCCGATGCGAACTGCGCCGACCGGGCCGAGGAACGGCAGTGGCGAGACCTGGAGTGCGGCCGACGTGCCGTTGATGCAGAGGATGTCGTGAGGCGTCACGAGGTCGGCCGACAGCGTCGTGCAGACGAGGTGTACCTCGTTACGGAAGCCTTTCGGCCAGAGCGGCCTGATCGGCCGGTCGATCATGCGCGCCGTGAGCGTCGCGCGCTCGCTCGCGCGCCCCTCGCGCTTGAAGAAGCCGCCCGGAATCTTCCCGGCGGCGTACATTCGCTCCTCGACGTCGACCGTGAGGGGAAAGAAGTCCGCGTCCGGCCGGGCATCCGCCCGACCCACCGCGGTCGCGAGAATCATCGTGTCGCCCGAGCGGCAGACGACAGCGCCGTCCGCCTGCTTGGCGAGCTTGCCCGTCTCGAAGACGATCTCCTGACCGCCGACGTCGACTGACACCGTGGCGATGCGCCCGGTGCCAGCATGACCGGTAACTGTGCTCATGTGAGGTATCCCTTCACCTTTCCGTCGTATTTCGGAAGGTGGAGGTTTGAGTCAGTCCCGCCCAGTCGATCGGAAGAGCGGGGCTCGCTCAAACTTCCACCTTCCCTCGTCGCGAGCGCCTACCGGCGCAGGCCGAGCTCCTTGATCAGGGCACGGTAGCCCTCGATGTCCTTTCGTTGCAGGTAGTCAAGGAAACGGCGTCGGCGGCCGACAAGCTTGAGCAAGCCCCGACGTGAATAGTGGTCCTTCGGGTGAGTCCGCAAGTGCTCGGTCAGATCGTTGATCCTTCGAGTGAGAAGGGCAACCTGTACCTCCGCAGAACCCGTATCCGCCGGCCCTCGACCATGTCTCTCGATGACTTCAAGCTTGACTTCCTTGGTGAGGCTCATGCAACTCCTCCTGGTGGACGACTCCGTAGTCCCCGCTCCGCGTGAAGGAAGAACACGCCGGGGCCGCGACTGCGGTCTCGGGAAGGGTAGCAGCGCGTGATTCGCTGGATCACACGGGCGCTCGCGATCGTCGTCTTCGCCGCGATCGGTCTCATCGTCCTCGACTTCGCGGAGCTGCTCGTTCCCGTCGATTCGAAGAGCTCGGCGAGCATGGCGCCCACCATCCCCGCCTGTGACGGACGGGTGGCGGCCGAGGGCTTCACGTACAAGTTGAGAGACCCCGAACAGGGCGAGATCGTCGCCATCCACGCCGCGAGGACGAATGACGGCGAGGTCGTTCCCGACCGGGACGCAGACGACGTCGTTCTGACGTTGCGCGTCGCCGCCGTCCCGGGCGATCGAATCGTCGGGCGAGACGGAAGCGTGTTCGTCAACGACGTGAAGCTCGACGCCATCGAGACTCAGCCGTTCCCTGCCGTCGACGTCGGCGGGGACCAGTATTTCGTCCTCGGCGACAATCGCAGCGCCGCCCTCGACAGCCGCCGGTTCGGTCCGGTGCTGCGGAACGCGATCTTCGCGCGCGTGTTCGTCGTCTTCTGGCCGCTGCGGGACTTCACGTTTCGCCTCGATCCGGAATCGGGTCCGCCGCCCGGCGCCGTCGACTGCGGCTAGCTGCGGCGCAATCCCCACCCCAGCTCGGCGCACGCGACGCGTTGTAACGTGGCGCGATGAGGGCGGCGGGAGTAGCGGCGGGTCATTCAGCGACCGCCGAGGTCGGAGCGGAGATCCTCGCCGAGCGTGGAACTGCCGCCGACGCGGTCGTCGCGATGGCTCTCGCCTCCTGCGTCGCCGAGAGCGTCTACAGCGGCCTGCTCGC
>DATIBA010000195.1:0-2673 GCA_035457765.1 Gaiellaceae bacterium | reverse complement strand
CGGCCGTAGTCCCGAGGCCGTGCGACGCGAGGTCGTCGCCCTCCGCAGCAGGTTCCAGACCGTGGGCTACTGCTTTGACTCGAGCGTCGACTCGACAGCGACGGCGGTGTCGGTAATGGGTCCATAGCGTGCCCCCGCTACTGGAAGAGCCCCGGAAACGGGGCTTTTTCGTTCTCGCAGCGTTGATCGGCAGGCAGAACTATTCCCAACTCTCGCCTTGTCGAGCGACCCATGCATCGGAGCAGGCGTACCAGGTGTCCTCCGGACCCCGGGTTGGTCGAAGCTGGCGTGTTGCGGCGACGGCTGCGAGCGTGTAAGAGCGGCAGAGATGTCCACGCTGGAGCTCGTCTCGCGATGGCGACTGATCGGCGCCACCACCGGCTTATTGGCGGTGGCGTCGTACACGCTGCTGGTGGCGGTGCCGCTTCCGGACAAGATCGCCGCTGTCGTGGCGAGCATGTTCGGCCCTCTCGTCGGCTGCGCAAGCATCGGCCTCTACCGCGTGCTTGCCTGGCGGCGGGAGACAGTCGCCGGATTCCTGGCCGCGATCGCAAACGTCGCAGCTGGAGCCCTCGTTGTCGCCATGCTGCTGGTTCAGATCGCGCTCGACGAGGCGGAGGAGCGTGCGCCGGGTCTGGACGCGTCGACCGAGCGCGTCTTCGATCACGTCCACTTCGGGCTCGACCTCTCGTGGGACACGTTCATCTGCCTGGGAACGTTCCTCTTCGGCTTCGCCATGCTTCGGCGCAGAGGTTTTGGTCCGATCATTGGCGGCGCCGGGATGGTCATAGCCGTCGCGCTCTACGCGGTGAACTTCGCCACCTTTCCCGAGCCCCCTAGCGAAAGCGCGGTCGACCTCGGGCCGCTCATCGGCCTCTGGTACGCGGTCGTCTCGGTGCTACTGCTTCGGTCGTCAGTTCTTGAGTCGTCGCCCGGCGAGCCCGTCGGCTGACAGCGCTGCGATCCGGCTGGGGCAGAGGAATTCTGCGTGCCGCTCACTCGTTCTAGTCAGTGCGCGCGAAGGAGCCACAAGAGGCGGTAGCGCTGATTGCTCGATGGTGGCCCCTCGCGTAGCTGAAGGTCTTGTGAAAGGAGATGGACGTGAAGGGGAAGCACCCCGATCGCGTACTGACGAATGTGCTGTCAACAGCTGCGGGAACGAACTCACTACCCGATCTGGGCGAGCCCGAGCTCGTGTTCGACGGCGGCGCGCGAGCTTCCACCCCTGCGTGTACCGGCGTTGAGCGTGAGGTCGTTCGTCGCAGCCGTATCGAGGTTCTTGAGCGAACGCCGTGCTCGAGCAGCCACGGCCTGAGGACAGAAGGAGAGAGAGATCAGCATTCTTGAAGACAACGCAGTAGCAGCCTTTCTCGACGACGCCGCGAACGACGGTGTTCTCGACGTGCTCGTGCTCGAGGCGAAGGCGAGCGAGCTCGATCTCGACGACGACGAGCTCGCGACGCTGCGCGACGAGCTCGAGTCGCGCGGCGTCGAGCTGGTGAGCGCCGACGAGGACGAGCTCGACGGTGGCGACGCCGCCGACGGCGAGTCCGATCCGGGTGTCGACGATCGGCCCGAGCTGCGCCTCGAACCCGATGCTGTCGGCGTCAGTGACTCACTCACCTTGTTCATGAACGAGATCGGAAAGCACGATCTCCTCACAGCGGCCGAGGAGGTCGAGCTCGCGAAGAAGATCGAGCGCGGTGACCGCCGCGCCAAGGAGCGCATGATCAACTCGAACCTCCGTCTCGTCGTCTCGATCGCCAAGCGCTACCGTGGACGGGGGCTCTCGTTCGGCGACCTCATCCAGGAAGGCGTCATCGGCCTCAACCGCGCCGCCGAGAAGTTCGACTGGCGCAAGGGCTTCAAGTTCTCGACATACGCAACCTGGTGGATTCGTCAGGCCTGCCAGCGCGCCATCTCGAACCAATCGCGCACCATCCGAGTTCCTGCCCATGTGCACGAACGGCGGGCGAAGCTCGCCCGCTTGGGTCGGCAGTTCGAGGTCGAGCATGGTCGTGAGCCGACCGCCGAGGAGCTCGCGGAAATGAGTGGATACGAGGACCAGCACGTCGAGGAGGCGCTGAGTGCTGTCGAGGCGTCAGTCTCCTTGAACCAGGCGGTGGGAGACAACGGCGACGGCGAGCTCGGCGATCTCTTTGCCGATCCCAATGCGGTCGATCCCGTCGAGGAGGCAGGCGAGGCATTGCGCCGAAGCACGGTTCGAGCCGCGTTGCAGGCGCTCCCCGAGCACGAGCGACGGATTCTCGAGCTTCGCTTCGGTTTCCACGGAGAACAGCAGTCGCTCGAGGCGATCGCGCGTGAGGTGGGCCTGTCACGCGAGCGCGTCCGGCAACTCGAGCAGCGGGCACTCGCCGAGCTTGCCGGCGAACTCGAAGGCATCGTGAGCGCGATCGAGGATGAGCTTGCGGAAGCCGCCTGAGCTAGACGCATGGCGACCGGAGAGGCAAACCTTTGGCCACCCGAGATCACCTCAGCTGACATTGGATGATCGAGCGTGCTCACAACGCTGTGTTGGCCTGGGTGACCGAGAAGGCACGCCTCATACCCGGAGGTCGCAGGTTCAGGTCCTGCCCCGCTACTGAAAGCGCCCGGAAACGGCGTCCCTGTTCTCACCTCAGCAGGCACAACTCTTGCCCAGCTCTTGGCTCT
>DATIBA010000194.1:0-42311 GCA_035457765.1 Gaiellaceae bacterium | reverse complement strand
CGGCAACTTCCGCCAGGTCGGCGTCACGGCGCTCGGCGCCGACAGCCGGACGAAGCTCTACGCGGGCTTCACCTCCGTGCCGGTGGAACGGAAGTGGCTAGCGAGCGCTATCCGGTCGTTGCGAGCAGGCTGACGGCTCATCACAGCGCGGAGAGCGATGCGTACCAGCCGTCGAGCTCGTCGCGCTCCTCCGGCGAGAGCGAGCGCAAGGGAGCCCGTACGTCCTCGTGGATCGGAATTCCTTGCAGTCCGAGTAGCCGCTTGAGCGCCGCCTGGCGCGGGAAACGCTCGACGAATGCGCGGAGCTCACCAAGCGCGGCTGCGCCTTCCGGAGTGGGGTCACGAACAACACCGGCAACGTGTCGCGGCAAGGCCGATGCGAGCGCCGACACGGCGCCGACCGCCCCGGCGGCCATCCCCTCTGCGATGAGCGCCTCCGGCCCGACGAAGACGGCCAAGCCGGGGAGCAGGTAGCGCGCGAAGCGCTCGAACGGGGTGTCGGAAACCTTGAGCCCGACGACGTTGGTGGCGTCCTCCCGCAGCCGTTCGAGCACGGCCGGCGCGACCTCGTACCCGGTCGTCGCAGCGAACTCGTACACGTAGAAGGGCAGTGGGGCGCACGCGGTGGCCGCCGCCAGGAAGTGCGCATACTGGGCCTTCTCGTCGAGCCGGAAGTACGGCGGCCCGATGACGACGACGGCGTCGGCCCCGACCTCGGCAGCGTGAACCGACAGCGCGACCGTGTCGGCCGTCGTCTGCGCGCCGCAGTGCACCGCAACCTGCAGCCGGCGGTTGGACGCCTGCAGGAAGAGGTCGGTCGCGCGACGTCGCTCCTCCGGCCGGAGGAGGATCCCCTCCCCGGCCGTCCCCAGCGCAAGGACGCCGTCGAGACTTTCCCGGACGAAGAAGTCGACGAGCGGGCCGAACGCGTCTTCGTCGAGCGCGCTCCCGTGATCCCGTAGCGGTGTGACCGATGCGGCGAGCGCGCCGCGAAGCGGCGTCATCGGCGCTGCGGCTCGCCTTGGCGGACGCGTTCTATGGTCGACCCGATACGCCGTGACCGGGTCTCCGAGCGCTTCGCCTCCTCGACCCACTCGACGTACTCACGCCGATGCGTGAACGACAGCCTTTCGAAGGCTGCCTGCGCGGCCGGGTCGGATGCCAGGGCGGCTCGCACATCGGCCGGAACCGCGACGCTCCGCGGCTCGGCGTCCAGCTCCATGGTGACGCGCACACGATCGCCGGCATCGACTCCCGTGGCGGCCTTCACGGCTCGGTTCACGACGACATGGCCCACCCCGTCGTACACACCCGGCGTCGTTCGCCACGTGTGCCCACGAATCGTGACCCTGATCGGGGGACGCGCCCGCCCGAAGGCCTCCTTCAGGTCGAACGGCACGCGGAACATCGTCGCGGTCTTCTGGACGCGCTCGAGCTCGACCGTGAAGCGCTTCGAGGCCACCTGCGAAACCATATGGTGTCGAGTCGATGGCTGCGCTTCGCGTGGAGCGGGACGGTCTCATCCTCCGGGTCACTCTCGCGAAGCCCGAGCGTCGGAACGCGTTCGACGCGGCCCTCATCGCAGAGCTCACCGAGGCGTTCGCGGACGTCGGCGGCGCGCGGGCCGTCGTCGTCGCCGGCGAAGGGGCGAGCTTCTGCGCCGGTGCGGACGTCGACTGGCAGCGTTCCTCGATCGATCTCTCCTACGACGACAACGTCGAGGACGCGATGCGCCTCTATCGGATGCTCGAGACGATCGACTCGTGTCCCGCTCCCGTCGTGTGCTGCGTGCACGGGTACGCGCTTGGAGGTGGGTCGGGGCTCGTCGCGTGCGCCGATATCGCGGTTGCCTGGCCCGACGCGGTCTTCGGGTTCACGGAGGTGCGGCTCGGGATCGTTCCGGCAGTCATCTCACCCTTCGTCCTCGCCAGGATCGGTGCCGCAGCCCGTCGCTACTTCGTGACGGGCGAGCGCTTCACGGCCGAGGCGGCACTCAGGATCGGACTCGTGGACGAGGTTTCGGAAGACGCAGGCGAGACCGCCGAGGCGTTCGTGCGCGAGATCCTGGCGGGCGGTCCCGAAGCGGTGCGTGCGGCGAAGAGCCTCGCTCGCGAGCGGCCCGCCGGCATCGAGTCGGCGCGCATCGCGGCAACGAGACGAACGAGTGCGGAAGGTCAGGACGGGTTGCGCGCGTTCCTCGAACACAGGCCGCCCGGCTGGGCCGAGGACTAGGCGCGCCGCTCTTCGAGGTACTTCTTCAGCCCGAGGAACGGGAGGATGAAGGCCGCGAGGAGCGATGCGATCCAGACGATCACCGTCGCCGCGATCCACGTCCCGATCCCGCTGATCGAGAGACCGTCCGCGATGAGCGAGGTCACGATCAGCGAGACGAGCGTGGCAACGAGCGCGACCCCTCCGAGCAGCGACGATCCGCCCCGCCGGAGCTGGCTGGCGAGGAACGGCATCAGCAACGCGTACGCGATCGTGAAGATGACGAGCGCGGTGATGAACCCGGTCGCGTTGAGCTCCATGCCGTCGAGCACCGAGGCGGCGACGATGAGGCCCACGGCGTTCGCGGCAAGGGCGACGAGCGTCCGAACGATCAGGCGGATCACGGCAGGAGACCGTACAAGATCGACCGGCAGAACGCCCCGTAGAGTGGACCCATGATCGGGAAGCTGCTCGTTGCCAACCGTGGCGAGATTGCGGTCCGCGTGTTTCGCACGTGCCGCAGGCTCGGGATCGCCACCGTGGCCGTCGTCGCGCCGGACGACACGGGCTCGCTCCACGCGCGCTCGGTCGACGAGGTCGTCGAGATCGCGGGCTACCTCCGCTCGGAGGAGCACATCCGGGCCGCGAGATCGGTCGGGGCCGACGCCATCCACCCCGGTTACGGGTTCCTCGCAGAGCGAAGCGACTTCGCGGAAGCGGTCGAGTCAGCCGGGCTGACCTGGGTCGGGCCCCCGCCCGAAGCGCTCCGTCGCGGCGGCGACAAGATCGAGGCGAAGCGAACCGCACGGAAGGCGGGTGTTCCGGTGCTTCCGGACGGGGATCCGCGCGAGCTCGGTTTTCCGCTGCTCGTGAAGGCGGCAGCGGGAGGCGGCGGCCGTGGCATGCGCGTCGTGCGGTCGCAGGCAGACCTCGACGAGGCGCTGGCTGCCGCAGAGCGCGAGGCCGCCGGCGCGTTCGGGGACGGCGCCCTGTACTGCGAGCGGTACCTCGAGCGCCCACGACACGTCGAGGTGCAGCTCCTCGCCGACGCTCAGGGAGGGGTCGTCGCGGTAGGTGAGCGCGACTGCTCCGTGCAGCGCCGTCATCAGAAGATCCTCGAGGAGGCGCCCGCTCCTCGCCTCGACACGCGGCTGCGGGACCGAATGCTCGACGCCGCGGTGGCGTTCGGCCAGGCTATCGGCTACCGCGGCGCGGGAACGGTCGAGTTCATCGTCGACGGCGACGAGTTCTTCTTCCTCGAGCTCAACGGCCGGATCCAGGTGGAACATCCGGTCACGGAGGCGGTCACCGGCCTCGACCTCGTCGAGCGCCAGATTCGCATCGCCGAAGGAGAGCAGCTCGTGGCTCGAAGCGACAAGGCCGGCGGGTGCGGTGTCGAGGGGCCCGCCGTCGACGGGCACGCGATCGAGGTGCGCCTCTACGCCGAGGATCCGCGGTCGTTCCTCCCACAGGCCGGTCGAATCGACCGCCTGACGTTCCCAGGCAACGGTCCGCTGCGAGGTGAGGCAGGACGCGTTCGGGTCGATGCGGGCGTCGAGGAAGGCGACGAGGTCGGCATCGCGTACGACTCGATGATCGCGAAGCTCGTCGCCCACGGGCAGAACCGGGAAGATGCGCTCGACACGCTCGCCGCGGCCCTCGACGAGACCGAGGTCACAGGTGTCACGACGAACCTCTCCCTCCTGCGCTGGCTCGTCGCACACCCGGTCGTCCGCGCGGCCGAGGTGACGACCGCCTTTCTCACCGAGCATCCGCCCCTCTCCCCTAACCCGCCCGTGCTGTCACCCGCTGTCTGGCGAAGACCATGGCGGCTGAACCTTCCGGCTCCACCCGCGGCACCTCCTCCCGATGTCGACGTCGAGTCGCATCGCGTTGGCGCAACCCACGGCGAGAGCACGGTCGTCGCCCCCATGCCCGGGACGGTCATCCGCGTCGAGGTCGAGGCGGGCGACTCGGTTCAGGCGCGTTCGGCGCTCGTCGTCCTCGAGGCGATGAAGATGGAGATCCCCGTCCATTCGCCCTTCGACGCGAGCGTGACGGCGGTGCACGTCGCCCCCGGCGATCGCGTCGCGGGCGGCGCGCTTCTCGTCGAGCTCGAGAACTAGCCTCCCTCGGACGCTACGTCCCGGGCTTGACGACCATGAGGAACACGATCACGAACAGGACGAGAATGAGCAATCGAGCGACGAGGACGAGGCGGTCGACGCGGGCGACGAGCGCCGGGCTCGGGCCTTCCCGAGCGAGTTCCGCACCCGCGGCGCCCATCGCCCGTGTGAGGTAGAGGAAGGCGATGAGCGCGACTCCGACGCCTCCGATCAGCCCGAGGTAGACGAAGGGCTCGCTCCAGTCCCAGTTCCCCTCTTCCGTCACGAGAGCGCCGGTGACGAGGACGACGATCGCCGCAGGCATGAAGATCTTCGGGCCGACGAAGGCCATGTCACGCCCGTACGCCGCCGACCGCTGAGGATCGCCCGAGCGCTTCGCCAGCACGCCGAAGATCTGAGCGGCGACCGCCCCGCCGATCCAGACCATCGCTCCTGCGATGTGCAGGAACAGCCATAGCTCGTACCAGGTCATCACCCTTGCCTCGTTACCCGCGGATGCGGTCGAGCAGCCACCCGACCGAGAAGTTGACGAGCCACACGACGATGGTGGCTCCGACGTAGGTCCAGAATCCGTCGATCGTGAAGTTCGGCGCGATCCATTCCGCGAGAGCCAGCATGAGCACGTTGAGCGCGAAGTACGCGAGCCCGAACGTGACGATGATGAGCGGGAGCGTGAGGATCGCCAGGATCGGCTTGAGGATCGAGTTGCCGATGGTCAGGACGAACGCGCCGAGGAGGAGCGAGCCCCAGCGCCCGATCGTCACCCCGCCGAACATCCAGTCGACGACGATCAGCGCGAGGACGTTGAGCCCCCAGAGGACGAGGAAGCGAACGAGGAGGATCATCGCCCGCGGACCCCCTGGGTCAGAAGAGCTTCTGGAGCTTCATGGCCGCGCCCATGTCGCCCTTGATCTTCAGCTTGCCCGTCATGTAGGCGGTCGTCGGGTTCTGCTCGCCCGCGACGATCTTCGCGAAGCTCTCCTCGCTCGCCGAGAACGTGGTGTCAGCGTCGCCGGCGCCCTCGGTGACCTCGATCGTGCCGTTCGCGATCGCGACGGTCCAGGCGCCGGCGCCCTCGATGTCGAAGACGTACGTGTTGTTCATGCCGGCGATCCGATCCGCGGACACGCGGGCCGGCAGACCTTCGAAGAACTCCTGAACGCTCGCCATCGTCTCCTTCTCCTCTCGCTGGAACGGGGCGGAGCCTACCGCGCGGTTACCATCCGCGCGGCGTGGACTTCGACCTCTCCCCCGAGCAGGAGCTGATCCGCGACACCGTCAGGACGTTCGCGCGAGAACGAGTCGAGCCAGTCGCCGCCGAGCTCGACCGGGATGGCCGCTTCCCGTACGAGCTCGTCGCGGAGCTCGCCGAGCTCGGGCTCATGGGACTCCCGATCCCGGAGGAGTACGGCGGCGCCGGCGGGGACACTCTCTCGTACGCGATCGCGGTCGAAGAGCTCACGCGCATCGACTCGTCCGTGGCGATCACCATGGCCGCGCACACCTCGCTCGGGACGATGCCTATCCTGCTGTACGGGACGGAGGAGCAGAAGCGCCGCTGGCTCCCCGACCTCGCGTCGGGCCGGCGCCTGGCAGCGTTCGGCCTCACCGAGCCCGACGCCGGATCGGATGCAGGCGCGACCCGCACGACGGCGGAACTCCTAGACGGCTCGTGGATCGTCAACGGCTCGAAGCTCTTCATCACGAACGCCGGTACGGACATCACCTGGGGAGTGACCATTACCGCGCGGACCGGCGACGACGAGATCTCGAACATCGTCGTCGAGAACGAGACGCCCGGATACACGATCTCGACGCCGATGAAGAAGCTCGGATGGCGCGCGTCGGACACGCGTGAGCTCGCGTTCGAGGACTGTGCCGTGCCCGAGGAGAACCTGCTCGGGGAGCGCGGAGCCGGCTTCCGCCAGTTCCTCGAGATCCTCGACGGAGGGCGCATCTCGGTCGCGGCGATGGGAGTCGGGCTCGCGCAGGGGGCCTACGACCTCGCGTACGCGTACGCGAAGGACCGCATCCAGTTCGGCCAGCCGATCGCGTCCTTCCAGGCGATCAAGTTCAAACTCGCGGACATGGCGACCGAGATCGAGGCAGGCCGCGCGATGGTCCACAAGGCCGCCTGGCTCAAGGACTCAGGGCGCGCGTTCGCGCGCGAGGCCGCCATGGCGAAGCTCTACACCGGCGAGCTCTCGAACCGCGTCGCGAACGCCGCGCTCCAGATTCACGGCGGCTTCGGGTACATGGACGAGTCGGCGGTCTCGCGCCTGTACCGCGACCAGAAGATCCTCGAGATCGGCGAGGGCACGAACGAGGTGCAGCGGATGGTCATCGCGCGCCATCTCGGTCTATGAGCTTCTGACGTGATGATCGCCCGCCGCACAGCGGCATGGTCGTTCATTGCGTTGGGAGCTCTTGGCGCCGTCGCGCTCCTGCTCGCCGGCCCCGCCGGTGCTCACGTCGTCGCCGTGCCGGCTTTCGTTTCGAGCGGCAGCGCCGAGTCGATCACGTTCTCGGGACCGAACGAGCGCGACGAGCCGATGACGGAATTCGCGCTGACCCTCCCCGTGGGGCTCGCGATCAAGCACGCGCACGAAGTCGAGGGCTGGGACGAGTCGGTCGAGGGCTCGACGGCGACCTGGGTCGGCGGACCGCTCGCGCCCGACGACGAGATCGCCTTCGGGATGACACTCGAGGCCGACGTCGAGCCGGGCGCCGTCGAGCTCGAGGCCGAGCAGCGCTATCCGAGCGGAAGCGTCGTGAGCTGGCCTGTCGCGCTGACGATCACGCCCGCGCGCGAGAGCCCGTCGCAGAACCTCGCGCTGGCAGGCGTCGTCGCGCTCATCGGCCTGCTGTCGATCGTGGCGATCGCGATGCTCGCCTGGCGCAGACGGGCCTAATCGGTTTCCTGAGCCTTCTTCGCCGCCTTCTCGGCCGCCAGCTCCGTCGCGCGAGGCGATGAAACCCATGCCGCGTCGTCGAGCGACCTCGACGAGGATGCCAATCCCGACGACATCAGCAGCGCAGGAGAGGCGCTCGACACCGTGCCTGCAGTGGCGTTGTGCGGCGGTGCTGCCCTGTACCTGCTCGGGCACATCGCGTTCCTCTTCCGGGCGACTCGGTACGTCTTTCGGTGACGGTCGGCGCGGCGATCGTCCTGCTGGCCCTCGTTCCCGTTGCGGTCGCGATTCCGTCACTGGCGGCTCTCGCCCTGGTCAGCACTGTGTGCGCCCTCGTCGTCGCGTACGAGGCGATCCGCTATCGCGAGCACCGAGTTCGAATCAGGCATCCCGAGGTTGCGTGACCAGGGCTTCTCCCGGTCTCTGCCGGGCACTTCAAGAGAGATAGCGGGAGCCGCTGCTACGGTCGGCCCCATCCATGATCTTCACGCAGTTCGTCGACGACGCGCTCGGATGCGCGTCGTACCTCGTCGGCGACGCGGAGGCTCGAAGCGCGGTCGTCGTCGATCCGGCCTTCGCCATCGAGCAGTACCTCGAAGCGGCGGCGCGCCAGGACGTGCAGATCGTCCGCGCGATCGAGACGCACACGCACGCCGACCACGTCGCGGGCCACGGGCGACTCGCACTCGAGCACGACGTTCCGGTCAGCATCCACCCCGCGGCCGGCGTCGCGTACCCGAACGACGCGATGGAGGACGGAGACGAGATCGAAGTCGGCCAGGTCGTGCTGCGCTGCATCCACACGCCCGGACACCGGCCCGAGCACTGTTGCCTCGCCGTGACCGACCGGTCGCGCGGACCCGACCCCTGGGTCGTCCTCACGGGCGACTCCCTCTTCGTCGGAGATGCGGCGCGCCCGGATCTCGCGGTGGAGGCTCGCGAAGGCGCCGAGGGGCTCTTCCACTCACTGCGCCGCCTCGTCGAGCTCGGAGACGGCGTCGAGGTCTACCCCGGCCATGTCGCGGGGTCGCTCTGCGGCAAGGCGATGAGCTCGAAGGCGTCGACGACGATCGGCTTCGAGCGGCGCTTCAACCACGCGCTCGCGTTCGACGACATGGCGCTGTTCGTCGCCGAGTCGGCCGCGGTCTCGGCGCCCCGTCCGCCGAACATGCAGGCGATCGTGGAGCTGAATCGCGGCCCGTTCGTCGGCGCTCGGCCCGAGCCCCCGGAGCTGCCCGCTCCGCCCGAAGGCGCACAGGTGCTCGACGTCCGGCGGATCGAGGCGTTCGCGGCGGGCCACTTCGCCGGCGCACTCAACGTACCCGTCACGGGCACGCGGTTTTCGACGAAAGCGGCGTTCGTCCTGGAGCCACGCCCGGTCGTCGTCTCGGCGTCGGATGCCGGGGAGGCGACAGAGGCGATCCGTGCACTTCGCTCCGTGGGGGTCTTCGAGATCTCCGGATACGTGCTCGGAGCAGGGCCTGAGAAGCTCGGGCTCGTCTCGGTCGACGAGCTCGACGCCCTTCTCGAGCACGGTGCGGAGCTCGTCGACGTGCGGGAGAAGGACGAGCGGGACACGGGCTACATCGCGGGGAGTCGCAACATCCCGTACCGCCTGCTCGCGCTCGGCGAGGCCGACCTTCCGCGAGACCGCCCGATCGTGACCATCTGCGAGACTGGGCCTCGCGCAGCGATCGCGGCGAGCATCCTCGCGGCGCATGGTTTCGACGCGCATCCCGTCGTGAACGGCGGGATCGACAGCTGGGCGGCCGCCGGGAAGCCCACCGTCGAGTTCCGCCGCTGCGGCTCCTGAGGGCGCAGGCCCCCCTCCTACCTCAGGAGGTCGACCTCAGCTCGCCTCCGCGAGGAGCGCCTCGCCCTCGTGGACGTAGCGCGTCGCACCCACGGATCGCCAGAAGGCGAGTGCCCGCGCGAGCTCCTCGTCCGCCTCGGGGCGCCGGCCGCCGGCAACGAGCTTCTCGGCCGCGCGAAGGCGTGCGAGAGCCTCGTCCGGGAGCGAGCCGATCTCGCCGAACAGGTCTGCCGCGCGTCCGAACTCTCCTCGTACCCAGCACGACGCAGCCTCGAGCCATGGTGTCGCCGTTCCGAGGCCTGGCGCCCGTTCGAGGAACTCCTGCCCTCGACCGAGCGCGTCCATCGCAGCGGCCAGTTGGGGGGCACAGAAATTGACGTCCGTCACGTCCCCGGCTTGGAGTTCGGCAAGGAGTACATCCACTTGTGACGCCGCGTCCTCGCGGCGCCCCGCATCGAGGAAGACGTTCGCGGCGGCGGCCCGAGCGGGGTGGAGCACCTGAGGATCCTTGATGCCGGCGGCGAGCTCGAGCATCACCGTCACGTCATCGACGGCACCTCCCACGTCACCGCGCGCGAGGCTCATCCTCGAGCGGAAATCGCGGCACGACGCCTCCATGTAGTGTCGCGTCTCCTCCTCGGACTGTTCGATCAGGGAGTTGAGCTCTCGCATCGCGTCGTCCCAGCGCCCTGCGTAGTAGGCGCAGAACGCAAGCTCCGCTCGATCCCAGTAGGCCGCCGCGATGATCCCGAACCGCTCCGAGACCTCCGCGCTTTCGCGGCTGAGCGCTTCGGCCCGACGTATGTCTCCGAACGAGAACACGAGAGAGGCAAGATTGTTCAGCCCTCGTCGCGCCTCGGGCAGGTTGTGCTCGAGGGAGATGTCGATGCTCGTCCGGAGGTCGTCGAGCCCCGAGCGATCTCCGGCGTTCGCCCTGGCCGTACCGATGTTGTTCAGCGCGTGAGCTCGGATGCCCTCGAGCCCCAGCTCCTCCGCCATCGCGAGCGCTTCCGAGCCGACCTCGATGGCCTCGTCGCTACGGCCGGCCAGCATGAGGAAGCGGGAGATGCTGCTCGTCACGAACGCCTTGGCCCATGACGGCCCGACGGCTGCAACGAGCGAGGAAGCCTCGTCGAAGTGGGACCCCGCTGCGTCGCGGTCCCCCTGGAGGAAGCGCAGGATGCCGCGCTCCATCTCGGCCTCGGCCGCCGTCTCGACGTCGTCGACTGCCAACGCCGCTTTGGCCGCCGCCGCGAATACGTCGTCGCCGCCTCTCTCGCTGCTCGAGAGCGCCCTGCCGTATGCGAGCAGACTTTTCGGATCGAGCGGTCCCAGCTCGCGCGCCGATCCGTAGTAGCGCGCTGCGGCGACGTAGGCGTTGAGCGCGTACGCACGGTCGCCCGCTTCCCTGAGCGCCTTGGCCGCGTGGACGCCCAGTTCCTCCACGTCGATGCCGGCACTGCGCGCGTATTCGAGCGCGGCGACGTAGTGGTGCGCGAGCATCTCCGCGCGGTCTTCGGAGCGGTCCGGAGCGAGCGTCTCGATCCACTCGGCGGCCCGTCGGTGCAGCCGAGCCCGCTCGGCCCGCGGCACCTGCCCATATGCGGCATCGCGCACGAGCGCGTGGACGAATGCCAATTGTCGCGCTCCTGCGACGGTGGAGCGTCGTTCCCTCCTCACGAACTCCTTTCGCTCGAGCGCGAAGAGCATCTCGTCAGGGCCCTCTCGCCCGGTGTCCGCGAGTGCGGCGAGCGCGTCGGTCCAGAAGACCTTGCCGAGGACCGCGGCGGCCTGAAGGAGCGCCTTCTCCGTCCGCGGGAGGCCGTCGATACGCGCGGCGACGATGCCGTGCAGCGTCTCCGGCACGTCCCCGGTGCCCCCGTCGTGTTGCATGCGGACGTACTCCTCGGCGAAGAGCGGCACGCCACCGGCACGCTGGAGGAGCTCGAGCTGCTGCTCCGCTGGGAGCACGGCGCGGTCGAGGAGCTCGCCCAGGAGGCGCGCCGTCTCCTCGTCGGAGAGCGGTGCAATGGAGAGCGTGGTCGCGTTGCGCTTCCCTCCTCCCCATCCCGGCCGACGCTCGAGCAGCTCGGGTCTCGCCGAGCACACGACGAGAAGCGGTACGTCGACCACCCGGTCGGCCAAGGAGTCGACGAAGTCGAGGAGGGCATCGTCTGCCCAGTGGAGGTCCTCGAAGACGAGGACCGTCGGTCGCGACTCGGCCATCGACTCGAGAAAGCGACGCCAGGCCGTGAACGCCTCCTCGAGGCTCGCTTCCCCCACCGAGGGGCTGTCACGAATTCCGGCAAGAGGCCGGAGATGCCGCTCGATCCAGCGAGCCTCGACGTCATCGGAGACGAGGTCGTGCACCGCCGCGGAGAGCTTGACCGAGGCTTCGTCCGAGCGATCCGACTCGAGGATCCCCGCTTGCCCCTTCACAATCTCGCCGAGCGCCCAGAGCGCGACTCCCTCGCCGTACGGAAGCGAGCGTCCCTGACGCCAGTTGATCAGCTCCGGCGTCTGCTCGACGACCTGAAAGAGCTCCTGGACGAGTCTCGACTTCCCGATGCCCGGCACGCCAACCAGGGTCACGAGCTGCGCTTCGCGCCGCGCTTGCACGCGCGACAGTGCGCTCGAGAGCACATCGAGCTCCTCGGTGCGTCCCACGAGCGGCGCGCGAAGCCCTTCGCCGAGGTCGATGCCGTACCTCGAACGTCGCGCCACAGCAAGCCACGCGCGAAGCGGCCCCGACTTTCCCTTGGCAGTCACGGGGTCGTGATCGGCGTACTCGATCGCGCGGTCGGTGGCTCGGTACGTGGCCTCACCGACGAGGATTCCTCCGGGCGGCGCGGCCGACTGGAGACGAGCGGCCGTGTTCATCACGTCGCCGGCGACCATCGCCTCGCCCAGCTCGGGCCGTGCGCCGATCGAAACGAGCGCTTCGCCCGAGTGCACGCCCACTCGCACCTCCAGCTCGAGCCGCGGATCCGCATCGTTGAGCTCCGCGATCGCGTCCTGGATCGTGAGCGCCGCCCTGACGGCCCGCTCGGGATCGTCCTCGTGCGCAACCGGCGCACCGAAGGCGCCGACGACCGCGTCTCCGATGAACTTCTCGACCGTTCCTCCGTGCCGCTCGAGCTCGTGACGAAGCCGTTCGTGGTAGGGGGCGAGAATCGCGCGGACGTCCTCGGGATCGAGCCGCTCCGCACGCGCGGTGGAGCCGACGAGGTCGGCGAAGACGACGGTGACGACTTTCCGCTCCTCGCGGCGGGCAGTGTGCTCGACGGTAAGGGGCGTCGCGCACCCACCGCAAAAGCGGGCGTCGTCAGGGTTCTCGCGCCCACAGAAAGGGCAGACGAGCGTCATGCGGATGCGGCGAGCAGCCTCTCGCCCTCACGGATGTAGCGAGTCGCGCCGACCGAGCGGAAGAACCCCAGCGCGCGGCCGAGCTGCTCGTCGGCCTCCGTGCGGCGACCGGCGGCCACGAGCGTTTCGGCAGCGCGGAGACGCGCAAGCGCCTCGTCGGGCCGGGCACCGATCTCCTCCAGAAGGTCAGCTGCGCGCTCGAACGCGTCGCGCGCCCAGAGCTCCGCGGCCTCGGCCCACCGAGTCGGCGGTCCGAGCGTCGGCAGCCGCTCGACGAACTCGACACCGCGCCCGGCGGCAGCCATGGCGACGGCGAGGTCGAGCACCCAGAAGTGAGCCGGCTGCTGCACTTGTTCAGTGTTGACGTCCGCCAGCAGCCTGTTCACCTGAACCTCCGCCTCGGGCGTCCGACCCGCAGCGTGGAAGATTCGCGCCGCGCCCGCGCGTGCCCAGTAGAGGACCTGTGGATCCCTGACGCGTTCCGCGAGCTCGACGCTTGTGAGAGCGTCATCGACGGCCCCTTCGATGTCTCCACGGCCCAGACGGATCCGGGCGCGGTCGTAGCGACACGGGCCCTCCATGTAGTGCGGAGCACGCTGTGCGAACTCCGCGATGGCCGCGTCGACCGCCGCGGCCGCCTCGTCCCAGCGGCCGGTCTGAGCGGCAATCGACGCGAGTTCTACTCGGCACCACAAGACGTCGGTGACGATGCCGAACCGCTCAGCGACCGAAAGCGCCTCGTGAAAGAGCGGCTCGGCGGCAGTGAGGTCACCGAGCGTCCTGAGGTTCGTTGCGAGGTTGTTGAGACCTCTCCGCGCCTCGGGCGAGTTCAGCTCGGAAGCGATGTCGATGCTCCGGCGCAGATCGTCGAGCCCCGAGAGGTCGCCCTTGGCCGCCTTTGCGGCGCCGATGTTGTTGAGGGCATGCGCGCGCAGCTCGTCCAGGCCGAGCTCCTCGGCCATTGCCAGGGCGTCGCCACCGATCCGGATCGCCTCCTCGTTTCGCCCCGCGAGCATCAGGAAACGGGAGATGTTGCTCGTGACGAACGCCTTGGACGCGGAGAGCGGCGCGTCCGCCACCAGCTCGGCCGCCCGATCGATGTGGGCGAGCGCGTCGTCGCGCTCGCCCTGGAGAATTCGGAGCTCCCCTCTGAGCATCTCCGCCTCGGCGGCGGTCTCCATGTCCTCGTTCGCCAGTGCGGCCTCCGCCGCGGACGCGAGCACGTCGTCGCCTCGAGACTCGCTGAGCCCGAGCGCCCTGCCGAAGGCGAGGAGGCGCCTCGCGTCGAGCTCGCCGAGCTCGGAGGCAGATGAGTAGTAGCGGACGGCGGCGGCGAAAGCGTTGAGTGCGATCGCTCGATCGCCTGCCTCCTGCAATGCCACACTCGCGCGGGCGACGAGATCTCCCGGCTGCCGACCGGCGCTCCTCGAGTACTCGAGCGCGGCCAGGTAGTGGTGCGCAAGCATCTCTGACCGGTCCTCCGAGCGGTCGGGAGGAAGCGACTCGATCCACTCGGCCGCGTGCCGGTGGCCGTCCGCGCGCGCGGCTCGGGGCATCTGGCCGTAGGCGACATCGCGTACGAGTACGTGACGGAAGGCGTATTGCGCTTCGCCGGCAACTGCCGACCGCCGCTCGCGGGAGATGAATTCCTTCCGCTCGAGCGCGTGGAGCCGATCCTCGAGCTCCCGACGCTCGAGGATCGCGAGCGAGACGAGCGCGTCCGTCCAGAAGACTTTGCCGAGGACGGCCGCGTGTTGGAGGAGGGCCTTTTCCGCGTCTCCAAGGAGGTCGAGCCGGGCCGCGACGATGCCCTGCACCGTTTCCGGAAGTGGGAGGTCCCCTTCGCCCCGGTCGCCGAGCATGCGCACGTACTCCTCGGCGTATAGGGGATTCCCGCCGGCGCGCTGGACGAGGGCGGTTTGCGTCTCCGCCGGTAGCACGGGACGGTCGAGGAGCGCCGCGATCAGACGCGCCGTCTCGTCGTCTGAGAGCGGCTCGAGTGAGACGGTGACGGCATTCCGCTTTCCTCCACCCCAGCCGGGACGCCGTTCGAGCAGTTCCGGCCGGGTGGAGCAGAGGACGAGCAGCGGCACGCCCGATACGCGCTCGGAAAGACTGTCGACGAAGTCGAGCAAGCCGTCGTCCGCCCACTGCATGTCCTCGAAGACGAGGATCAGCGGCCGCTCTTCGGCAATGGCCTCGAAAAACCGACGCCAGGCGGCGAACGCCTCGTAACGGTTCTCGTCACTCCCCTCACCCTGCGTGGCGAGCCCCACGAGCGGCCTCAGGTGTCCCTCCACCCAATGAGACTCGCGCTCGTCCGGCAGCAGATCGGCGGTCGTGCGGTGCAGCTTCTCCTCCGCCTCAGCGCTCGAGTCGGACTCGAGAACTCCGGTGTGGGCCTTCGCCATCTCACCGAGCGCCCAGAAGGTGATGCCGTCGCCGTAGGGGAGGCAGCGGCCTTGGCGCCAATAGATGAGGTCCGGAATCTGCTCGATGAGCCCGAACAGCTCCCAGACGAGCCGCGACTTGCCGATTCCCGGCACGCCCACGAGGGTCACGAGCTCCGGCGTGCGGTCGGCGCGGGCGCGGGCGAGAGCGTCCGCGAGCACGTCGAGCTCGCGCTCGCGACCGATGAGCTTCGCGCCTCCGGGACGTGCGAGGTCGATGCCGTACCGCGATCTCGCCTGGATCGCCTGCCAGGCCGGGATCGGCTCGGCTTTCCCCTTCGCTGTGACCGGCTCCACCTCGCGGTACTCGATCACGCGCTCGGTCGCCCAGAACGTCTGCTCACCGACGAGTATGCCGCCCGGCGGCGCCGCCGCCTGCAAACGGGATCCCGTGTTCACCACGTCGCCCGCGACCATCGCCTCGCCCAGCTCGGGGCGGGCGCCCACGTTCACGAGCGCCTCGCCCGTATGGACGCCGATCCGTACCTCGAGCTCGAGCCGCGGGTCGGCGTCGTTCAGCTCGGCGATCGCCTCCTGAATCGCAAGCGCTGCTCGCACGGCCCGCTCCTGATCGTCTTCGTGCGCCACCGGCGCTCCGAAGACCCCGACGACCGCGTCGCCGATGAACTTCTCGACCGTCCCTCCGCGCCGCTCGAGCTCGTCGCGCAGCCGCTCGTGGTACGGAGCGAGGATTGCGCGGACGTCCTCGGGGTCGAGCCGCTCGGCGCGTGCCGTCGAGCCGACCAGATCGGCGAACACGACGGTGACGACCTTTCGTTCCTCCCGGCGCGCGGTCGGTGTCGTGAGTGCGGTTCCACACTCGGAACAGAACTTCGCGCTCTCGGCGTTCTCGAAGCCGCAGGATGTGCAGGTCTGCATCCCGGCGAGTCTACGCCGGTGGGCCGACCCGTTCGATCGTGTGCCCGGCCTCGCGCAGTGCGGTGACAAGCTCCTGGCAGTGGTGCTCGTCCCGCGTCGAGACGACGAGCTCGATCTCGGTCTGGAGCGCGCTCGTCGTCCGCCCTTCGCGGTGGTGATCGACGGAGACGACGTTGCCACGCGCGCGCGCGACGAGGTCGAGGACGTTCCGAAGCTCTCCCGGCCGGTCGGGGATCAGCAGACGGACGGCGAGGAAGCGACCTGCGCGCGTGAGGCCGTGCCGGAGGACCGAGATCAACGTCGTCGCGTCGATGTTCCCGCCGGAGAGGACGACGGCGACCGAGCCGGTTCCCGGCACGCGGCCCGCGAGCAGCGCGGCGAGGCCCACCGCGCCCGCACCCTCCACGAGAAACTTCGTCCGCTCGACGCAGAGCACGAGCGCCTCCGAGATCTCGTCGTCCGAGACGGACACGGTGTCGTCGAGAACGCGCTCGAGGATCGAGGACGCCAGCTCGCCGCGGTACTTCACCGCGATCCCGTCCGCGATCGTGTACCCCGGCTGACAGAGGACACCGACGACGCGTGCCGTGGGACGTCGCTCCTTCAGTGCAGTCGCGATCCCGGCGGCGAGCCCGCCACCGCCGATCGGGATCAGCACCGTCTCCGCGTCGGGTGCCTGCTCGGCGAGCTCGAGCCCGATCGTCCCCTGACCGGCGATCACGCGCTCGTCCTCGAAGGCGTGCACGAGCGTCGCTCCCGTGCTCTCGACGTACGCGGCAGCGGCGGCGACCGCCTCCTCGAAGCCCTCGCCCGTCAGCTCGGTCGTCCCGCCGTAGGAGCGCGTCGCCTCGACCTTCGCCATGGGCGCGTCCTGCGGCATGAAGATCGTCGCGGGTATGCCGGCCTCCCGCGCCGCCCAGGCGACCGCCTGCCCGTGGTTGCCAGCGCTCGCGGCAACAACACCGGCTCGGCGTTCCCTGTCGCCGAGCGTCGCGATCGTGTTGTACGCGCCGCGGATCTTGAACGAACCGGTCCGTTGGAGATTCTCGGCCTTCAGGAAGACCTGCCGACCGGCGAGCCGCGAGAACGTCTCGGTCGGATAGACCGGAGTCTCGCGTGCGACACCCGCGAGACGCTCGCGCGCTGCCTCGATGTCGGCGATCGTCGGCGTGGGCGTCATGGGGTCGGACCCGCGGGATCCGAGCCCACGTGGAACACGTCCTCCATGATCTCCCGAACCGCGCTCAGGGGATCGAGCCGGCGCTGCTCGACGGCATCGAGAAGGCGGCGGAGCTCCGGGTCCCCCGCGACCGCAGCCTGCAAATGGCTCTTCGCCCTGTTCGACGCGACCGCGAACACCTCGGCGGCGAGGTTGCGGCGGCGACGCGCCTCGAGGCGTCCGTCGCTCGAGAGCGCCTCGCGGCGCTCTTCGAGCGCGACCCAGAGCTCGGGCACGTTCTCTCCGCGCAGCGCTTCCGTCAACAGGATCGCGGGACGACGGTCGGGCTCCGCGAGCCCGACGATCGAGCGCACCTCGTTGAGCATCGTCCTCGCGGCAGCGTGATCCATCTTGTTGATCGCGATCACGTCGGGAATCTCCATGATCCCGGCCTTGAGCGCCTGGACGGAATCGCCGGAGCCCGGCATGAGGACGAGAAGCACGGTGTCGACGATCCCGGTGACCTCGACCTCGCTCTGTCCCGCACCGACCGTCTCGACGAAGACGACGTCCTTCCCCGACGCATCGAGCAGGAGAACCGCCTGAAGCGTCGCCTCCGCGAGCCCGCCGAGGTGTCCTCGCGTCCCCATCGAGCGAATGTAGACCCCGGGATCGAGGAAGTGGTCGGAGAGCCGAATCCGGTCTCCGAGCAGCGCCCCATGGGAGAACGGGCTCGAGGGATCGACCGAGACGACACCGACCGTCGTACCCGCCTCACGCACGTGCGAGACGAGCGCCGCGATGAGGCTCGACTTGCCGACTCCCGGCGGTCCGGTGACGCCGATGACGGCTGCCCCTCCCGTGTCCGGATAGAGCTCCCGGACGAGCTCAAAGGCCAGCGGGTCCCCGTCCTCCACGAGCGAGATCGAGCGGGCGAGCGCCCGGCGGTCGGAAGCGCGCACGCCTTCGACGAGCTCAGCCAGCGTCCACTCCTTGCGGGCCACGGCCGGACTCTATGCGGCGTGCGGGAGTGGAGTCAGCGCATTCCGGACTTGCGCAGCGCTTCTCGCATCCGGCGCGCCTCGATCTCCTCGAGCAGCGTCGCAATTCGCTCGAGGCCGCTCGACCGACTCCCGTTCGCGGCCGGCAACGGCGCCGGCTCTGGCTCGGACAGCAGGGAGGGTTCGGGCTCGGGCCCCGAGTCCAGGGCGTTCGTGTAACCGTATCCGAGGGCAGCCACGGCCGACTCGGAGCTCACCCCGACCGCCTCCCACTCCTCCGCCTGCGAAACGGGCAGCCACCGCGTCATCACGAGGGCGACGAATGCGCCCGTGAGGTAGATGCACCCGGCGGCGATCCATACCTTGCGAGCGCCGTACACGTCCGTGAGCACACCGGCGGCGGCCATACCGACCCCGAGGACCGCGTAGTTCGAGCTCATGATCGTCACGAGCGCTCTCCCCCGGTACTGGTCGGGAGCTCCGCGCTGCACGAGGAGCCGGTTGCACACGACGGCCGCTCCGTTGCCTGCCGCGCCTCCGATCACGAACAGGACCGCGAGCTCGATCGAAGGGCTCAGCGCCGCGGCGCCCCAGCCGACTCCCATGAGGACGATCGAGCTGACGTAGGCGCGCCGCAGCCCGGCCGTCCGGAGCGCGTTCGGCGCGAGGAAGCTTCCGAGGAGGAGACCGACGCCGCTCGCGGCGACGAGAGCACCGAAACCGAGGTTTCCCGCGTCGAGCGTCTCCTTCGCGAAGACGACCTCGGCGACGTTCACCGCCGCCGCCCCGAGGATGACGACGTTCCAGACGACGAGCACCGTCCGCAGCGGGCGCGCGGTGACGACGAGCCGGAGCCCGTCGGCGACGTCTCGCCAGTGCCCGCGAGACAGGGACTCGTCCGACTGGAGCTTGTACCGGGGGATGCGGGCGATGAGGGCCGCCGACACGAGGAACGTGATCGCGTTCACCGCATACGGAACGGATGTCCCCCAGAGCGCGAGCATGACCCCGCCGAGGACGGGGCCGATCATCGCGGCGAGGGTCTCGATGGTCACGATGAGGGAGTTCGCATTCGTGAGCTCGTCGTCCGGAACGAGGTTCGGAAGACCCGCCACCCCGGCCGGTACGAAGAAGCCCGTCGCGATCCCCGAGATCGCCGCCAGGCCGATGACTGCTTCCGCGCTGTCCACGAACGGAAGCGCCGCGAACACGCCGAAGCGGACGAGATCGGACACGATCATAAGCCAGCGGCGGGAGAGGCGATCGACGAGCGGCCCGAGGAGCAGCCCGATCAGCACGATCGGGAGGAAGTCGGCGATGAGCAAGGCGGCCACCCAGACGCCCGCACGGCCGGTTTCCTCGGTGCGATCGTAGACGTCGACCGTGAGCGCGACGGCAGCGAGATACGTGCCGATGCTCGACCCCGCGGTCGCGAGGAAGAGGTATGCGAACGACGGTGAGCGGCGAAGAAGGCCGAGACGGCTTGAGCTCTCCACGACCGGTGGTGACGCTACCACCACTCCTCGATTCTCTCTACGGCCCTTTCGGCCGCGTCCCGAGCGAGCATGGGCGAAAGGTTCGCCGCCCGGCACCTGCCGCCTGCCCCCTGCGGCACGAGTTGGAGGTCAGCCCGAAGTCTGACCCAACGCAGTCTCAGCCGCCCATCGCCCTCGCCATCCGTGCCGCGGTCACCCTCGCGAGCCTGCGCTCTTCCGCGGCCGGCGGAGGAGAGAGCCCCGACCCGTAGACGATCGCCACCTGCGCTCGCGAGTGCTGCAGTGCGACGAGATCGAGGTAGACGCGAACCCCTCCCTGCTGCTCGGCGACGACTCGATAGAGGACCGAACGCTGGGCGAACGTTGGGAACGGGAGCTTCCGGAACGAGACGAGCCTGACGCTCGTCCCCTGGATCTCGTTCTGCAGCCCTCGGCGCAGACACTTCTGACCCGCCGCGCTCGTACCCCGCCGCCACGACGCGTTCGCATTGGCCCGTGAGGCGTACACGTAGGACGTCGAGGCCACGAACTCGACGCCGCCCGCGAAGCTCGGGGACTCGGCCTCGCCGGTGAGCGTCAGGTCGGACTCGTCGAGCGCAGCACAGTAGAAGTCGGAGCCGGTCGAGGCAGGCGCGGCTCTGAATGCCAGGCTGAAGTCGGCCTTGCGCAGCAGCATCGCCCTCGCTCGCGCCTGATCAGCCGGCGTGATCTGCTTCTTCGGGTCGCCTCGCGCCCCCAGGCTCACGCCCGAGACGACGAGAGCGAGGACGAGAAGGGCGGCGGCGAACCTCTTCACAGCGCGCCATGGTAGAGAGCGCCACGGATCTACTCCGGCTCGTACGCAAGATTCGGACGGAGCCAGCGCTCGGCCTCGGCGACACCGAAGCCCTTCCGCTGCGCGTAGTCGACGACCTGGTCTCGCCCGATCCTCCCGACCGAGAAGTACCGCGCCTGCGGGTGGCCGAAGTACAGGCCGCTGACGCTCGCCGCCGGCGTCGTCGCGAAGCTCTCCGTCAGACCGATCCCCACCCGTTCGGCGTCGAGCAGCTCCAGGAGCGTTCGCTTCTCCGAGTGGTCGGGGCAGGCGGGATAGCCGTATGCGGGGCGAATCCCGCGGAAGCGCTCGCCGATCAGCTCGTCGCCCGTGAGGGCCTCTTCGGGCGAGTGCCACTCGTGGCGCGCGATCTCGTGGAGCCTTTCGGCGAAGGCCTCCGCCAGGCGGTCGGCGAGAGCGCGCACCATGATCGAGCGGTAATCGTCCCGATCGGCAGCGAAGCGCTCTGCGAGCGCTTCGCTGCCGTGAATGGACACGGCGAAGGCACCGACGAAGTCCTGAAGGCCCGACTCGAGTGGAGCAACGTAGTCGGCGAGGGAGCGATTCGGGCGAGAGTCCGCGTGGTCCGCCTGCTGGCGCAGCATCGGGAAGCGAACGCCGTCGAGCACGAGGTCGTCCGCCTCGGCCCGCGCGGGCCAGAAGCCATAGACGCCGCGCGCGGCGAGCGACTGCTCCGAGACGATCTCGTCGAGGAGCTCGTTTGCGGCTGCGAAGAGATCCCGTGCGACCTCGCCCTTCTCCGGGTCGTCGAGGATCGCCGGAAAGCGCCCCTTGAGCTCCCAGGCGTGGAAGAAGAACGTCCAGTCGACGTATCCGCGAAGCGTGGCGATCTCCTCCTCCACGACGCGCGCGCCCATGAACGCGGGAGTCGCGATGTCCTCCTGGTGCCACTCGATCGGCGTGCGCCGTGTGCGCGCCTCGCGCAGAGAGAGGAGAGGCTTGCGTCCGCGCTCGGCGTGCAGCGCGCGGAGCCGATCCTGCTCGACGCGGTTGTCGGCGTCGAGGCGGGCGCGCCGGTCTCGATCGAGCAGGTCGGCCACGACCCCCACGACGCGAGACGCGTCCAGCACGTGCAACGTCGGTTGGTCGTACTCGGGCGCGATGCGTACGGCCGTGTGCTGCTTCGACGTCGTCGCACCTCCGATGAGCAAGGGTAGCTCGAGCCCGCGCCGCTCCATCTCCTTCGCTACACCGACCATCTCGTCGAGGGAAGGCGTGATCAAGCCCGAGAGCCCGACGATGTCGCAGTCCTGCTCGATCGCGACGTCGAGGATCCGATCCGCAGGCACCATCACCCCGAGGTCGATCACCTCGTAGCCGTTGCAGCCGAGAACGACTCCGACGATGTTCTTGCCGATGTCGTGGACGTCACCCTTCACGGTCGCGAGCACGACGCGGGCGGCCGACTGGCGACTCGTCTTCTCGGCCTCCATGAACGGCTCGAGGTAGGAGACGGCACGCTTCATCGCCCGCGCGCTCTTCACGACCTGTGGCAGGAACATCTTCCCCGCGCCGAACAGGTCGCCGACGATCTTCATCCCGTCCATCAGCGGACCCTCGATGACGTCGAGGGGGCGCGCGGCGTCGCGTCGTGCCTCCTCGGTGTCGTCCTCGATGAAGTCCACGATCCCGTGCACCAGAGCATGTGCGAGGCGCTCCGCAACCGGGGCGTCGCGCCAGGACAGGTCGAGCTGTCGCTGTGTGGCACCACCCGTGACGGTCGCGGCGTACTCCACGAGCCGCTCGGTCGCGTCCGGTCTGCGGTCGAAGAGCACATCCTCGACCCGCTCGAGCAGATCGGGCTCGATGTCCTCGTAGACGGCGAGCTGACCTGCGTTGACGATGCCCATGTCCAGGCCGTTGCGGATCGCGTGGTAGAGGAACGACGCGTGCATGGCCTCGCGCACCGGGTCGTTCCCACGGAAGGCGAACGAGAGATTCGAGATCCCGCCCGAGACGAGCGCGAGCGGGCAGCGCTTCTCGAGCAGCGGAATAGCCTCGATGAAGGCCCTGGCGAACTCCGCGTGCTCCTCGATTCCGGTCGCGACGGCGAGGACGTTCGGGTCGAGGATCACGTCGGTGGGCGCGAAGCCGGCCTCGCCGGTCAGCAGGTCGTATGCGCGACCGAGGATCTCGACCTTCCGCTCGACCGTCTCCGCCTGTCCGCGCTCGTCGAACGCCATGACGACGACCGCTGCGCCGTAGCGCCGGATCGTCCGCGCCTGCCCGAGGAACGGCTCCTCTCCCTCCTTGAGCGAGATCGAGTTGACCACGCCCTTTCCCTGGAGGCACTTGAGACCCGCCTCGAGCGCCCCGAAGCGGGAGCTGTCGACCATGATCGGGAGGCGCGCCGCCTCGGGCTCGGTCGCGAGGAGATTGAGGAACGTCGTCATCGCCTGCTCGGCGTCCAGCAGATCGGCGTCCATGTTCACGTCGAGCAGGTTCGCCCCACCGCGCACCTGCTCGAGGGCAACGTCCACCGCCCCCTGGAAGTCGTTCGCCTCGATGAGGCGTCTGAACTTCGCCGAGCCGGTGACGTTCGTCCGTTCCCCGACGATGACGAAGCCGGTGTCGGGCCCGATCACGAAGGGGTCGAGTCCGGAGAAGCGCGGTAGCTGCGACGGAGCGGGTACGCGGCGCGGCGGAAACCCGGAAACGGCTCGGACGATCGCGTGCGTATGCTCGGGTGTCGTCCCGCAGCATCCGCCGACGAGGTTGACGAGACCGTCCTCCGCGAACGACCTGAGGAAGCGGCTCGTGTCGTCCGGTTGCTCGTCGTGGAGTCCGAGCTCGTTCGGAAGCCCCGCGTTCGGATGGCACGAGACGTACGTCGAGGCGACGGTCGAGAGCCGCTCGAGGAACGGCCTCATCTCCGTCGCGCCGAGCGAGCAGTTGACGCCGACGATTAACGGTTCGGCGTGCTCGATCGAGATCCAGAACGCATCCGAAGTCTGTCCGGAGAGATTTCGTCCGCTCTTGTCGACGGCCGTGAACGAGAGCCAGAGGGGGAGCTCGGGTGCGACGTCGCGGGCGGCGACGATTGCAGCCTTGGCGTTCAGCGTGTCGAAGATGGTCTCGATCAGGAGGAGGTCGACGCCGCCGTCTCGGAGCGCCGCAACCTGCTCCTCGTACGCCCGGCGTACCTCGTCGAAGGTGACGGCCCGGTACGCGGCGTCCTCCACACGCGGTGACAGAGAGAGCGTGACGTTGAGTGGGCCGACGGAGCCCGCGACGAAGCGGGGCCTCTCGGGCGTTCGCGCCGTCCACTCGTCGGCGGCGCGACGTGCGAGATGCGCGCCGGCGAGGCTCATCTCGCCGGCCGCCTCCTCGAGCCCGTAGTCGGCCTGGCCAACGCGCGTCGCCGTGAAGGTGTTCGTCGTAGCGATGTCCGCGCCGGACGCGAAGTAGGCGTCGTGGATCTCGGAGACGACGCCGGGCTGCGTCAGATTGAGGAGATCGGGATCCCCCTTGACGTCCCGGGAATGGCCGGCGAAGCGATCGCCGCGATACTCCTCCTCGGAGAGGCCTCGCTGGTGGATGAGCACGCCCCACGATCCGTCCAGCACGAGGATCCTCTCGGCGAGAAGCTGGTCGAGGTGTCTCCGGACGTCGTTCACGAATTCGGCTCCGCCTAAAGAGGTCGGGAGCCGAGACCGCCCGAGGGCTCTTTAGGCGTTTTTTATCCTGGTCGCCAAGCTGCCGTTCAAAGCTCTCCAGGTTTCGCTCAGGCTAGCGAATACGCGGTCTTCCGACCAGCTCCTCCGTGGCATCCGACACGCCCGCCTGCCGCCGTCGCGTACCCCATTTCGCTCTTACGACCGGCCGAGCGCGAGCTGGACGCGGCGCTGCCACGGATTCGCGCCGAGCTCGTCGAAGATGCCTCGGGCGACTGACAGGTGTGGCGCACCGCGGTCGCTTCGTCCGGTCGAGATCAGCCGCTCCGCATACCCGAGGTGGGTTCGCGCGAGCTCGAACGGGCCGGAGACGGATACGGGGGCATCGAGCGCGATCGTGAACCAATGGTCGATCTCGTCATCGGGTCCAACGAGCCCGCGGCATCGAGCTGCAGCTGCGATCGCCGAGGCTCTGCCTACCCGCCTCGCCTCCTCCTCGAAGACGGCAAGCTCCTCGACCGCCGCCGTCGAGTTCCCGGCGAAGTGCAACGCCTCCACGAGATCGGGCACTCGATGTGGTTGGACTGCCGCATCACACCACCCCTGAGCTCGCTGCTGGTCACGAAGCTCGGTCAGGTGAGCCGCTGCCGCCGGATGATCGCCTCGTCCCAGCTCGAGGAGGCCGAGCGCCAGCAGGGCGCGATCGACGCGAGAACCGGCACCCAGGCGATCAGCGAGGTCGAGCGCCTGCGCCGCATGCCGCCGGCAGGGGTCCTCACGTCCCTGTGCCGCCGCGAGCCAGGCGACGCCGGAGATCGCAAGCCCGAGATCGGAGGCCTGGCCCGTCTCCCGTGCAAGCGAGACCGCTTCGTCGAGCGCTGGAGCTGCGGTACTCCAGTTGCCGTCGTCGAGCTCGACGTCGGCGAGGCGCACGAGAGCGTAGGCGAGCATGCTCAGCGATCCGCGCGTGCGCGCCCGCTCGATCGCGACGACGAGCTCCTGGCGCGCTGCTTCGCGCTCTCCTACGAGCCGGAGAGCCGCGCCAAGGTACGCGAGCAGCCCGGGAGTCGGTCGCAGCCCCCCGCTCGAGGCGAGCATGCGGGCATGGAGCACGAGGCGGCGCGCCTCCTCCAGCTCTCCGCCGTGCACGAGCGCGGTTCCAAGCATGACCGAGGCAGAGAGCTCCTCTGGCGTTTCCGGCATTGCAAGCGCGAGCGCACGCCGCCCCGTCGCTATCGCGGACAGCGGATCTCCCGCACGCAACGTGGGGATCACAGCCTCCGTGAGCAGGCGACAGATCGTCGCCTGCGCGTACTGCGAACCGGAGTCCGCGGCGTCCAGCAGGATCACCCTCGCCCGCGCTGCCGATCCCGAGCGCGCAAGGACCCGGCCGAGGAGCAGCTCGGCGTCGGCACGGCTCTCGGAGGCAGGAAGATGCACGAGCGCCTCCTCGAGGTGGTCGATGGCGGCCGCCGTGTGTCCGGCCCGGTACGACGCTTCGGCGGCCGCCACGAGCCTCCGCGACCGCTCCGCCTGCTCGGGCGTGATGCGGGCCGCAAGCTCGAAAGCCCGGGCTGCTGATGCAAATGCGCCCCGAGCGGCCGCTCGCCGACCGGCGTCCTCGAGGTCGAGAGCCGCATCCTCGTCAGGTGCCGGGACCGCGAGCGCCGCATGCCAGGCCCGCTCGTCGGCTCCTCGGGCCTGCTGTGCCAGTGCGCCGTGCGCCGCGCGACGCTCGGAACGTAACGCGCTGTACGTCACTGTCGCGCGGGCGAGCTCGTGCCGAAACACGACGCCGCTCACGGAGGGCTCGACCAGCCCGGCGACCACAGCCGGCTCGAACGTTCGCTCGTCGAACCCGAGCTCCGCGAGTGCGCCGCCGACAACCGTGCCCGGCTCTCCGTTGCCGAGGGCAACGACCACGAGCGCCTGGCGCGCCTCCGGTGGCAGTGCCGAGATCCGCGCGAGAAACGCCTGCTCGGCAGAGGCGCAGACCACAGGAATGCCCTCGGCGGGCTCCTCGGCCGAACGCTGCGCCATCGTCACGCCGTTGGCCATCTCGAGCAGCGCGAGCGGATTCCCTGCGGCCGCGTCGACGATGTCCCCCAGCACCGTGTTCGCAATCGAGTCGTAGCACCGATCGAGCAGCGTGAGCGCGGCCGGGCGGTCGAGCGGAGGCAGCTCCAGAAGGGCGCTTCCGCTGCGGGGACGATCCTCCGTCGCCACGACGATCGCAATCGAGCTGCCGTCCACTTGCGACGCGATGAACTCGACCGCTTCGCGCGAGGGCTCGTCGAGGAGGTGCGCGTCGTCCACGAGCACGAGCAGGGGCTGCCGGCGGGCCCCCGCGCGTAGAAGCGATGCTGCGCCGGCGTAGACGGCGAAGCGGTCGTCCGGTGAATCATCGTCTCCGCCGAGCTCGAGAGCTGCCGCGAGCGCGGCCGACTCGCCTTCGGCGAGCTCAGGGAGCAGGTCGAGCAGGGGTCGGCACAGGGCATCGATTCCCGCTAGAGGGCGCTCGGCGACCGTCTCGACACCGGCCGCTCGCAGGACGCGCATCCCCGTCACCTCTCGCTCGACCACGTTGAGCAATGCGGTCTTCCCCGCACCGCCCGCGGCTGCAATCGTGAGTGCGCCGCCTCGTCCGTCGCGAGCATCGGCGACGAGGGCGTGCAGCTGCGCCCGCTCTCGTGCTCGCCCGATCAGTCCGTTGCCGCTGCACTCGAGTGACTGCTCATCCGACTGCTTCGATGCTCGACGTCCGTTCGCGAGTGCGCTCTCGAGCCAGCGACGGAACACCTGCCTGGCCGTGGCCCGAAGGTGAGGGACCGACGCAGCGTACTCGTCCAGGAAGGCCGCGAGGGCGCCCTGCCCGTAGCGCTCCTCGAAGGTCTCACCGAGCGACGGCCACGCCGCGAACCAGTCCTGAACGTCCTCGACCGTCGTCTCGAGATGGCACTGGATCGCGTATGCGACATCTCCGTACCGGAACGCCTGGTTTTCGTACCGCGGCGAGCCGGCGAGTCGAGTCGCCCCGTCCGGGAGCGCAAAGGTGTCGCAGTGCCACTGGAAGACCTCGAGATCGGATGGGAGACCACGAAAGACCGGATCGCGGCGCGCTGCTTCGGAGAGATACAGCGGGATGACACCCAGCTCGGGAGCGGGCCCGCGGTACACACTTGCGCCCAACGCGCTTGCGAGAAGCTGCGCGCCCAGGCACACCCCGAAGAACGGTACGCCGGCAAGCACGGCTTCCCGAATCGTGCGCTTCTCGTCGACGAGCCACGGGTACACCTGATCGTCGTACGCACTCATTCCGCCGCCCATCACCACGAGGAAGTCGTACGCACGCCAGTCCCGGAGCGGGTGTCCTCGATCGAGGAGTACGCGGTCGACGTCGACACCGCGATCTGCGAGCACGTCCCCATACACACCGAGCGGATTGGAGTGGAGATGCTCGAGCGCCAGCGCCTTCACGCGAGCTGAAGCCTAATTCTGGATCACCGCGAGCGTGGCGAGGGGCTAACGTGCGAAGGCGGCGAGCGCCTCGCGTCCGTCGTCGACGAACGGCTCGCCGTGCGCCAGGAGGAGGTACCGGAAGTCGAGCTCGGCCAGCCGACGATACGACTCGCGCAACGCCTCCTTCGTCCGCTCGGGCTCGTCCATGAAGCCGTCGGGTACGAAGGTGAGCGGACCGCCGGGCTCCCAACGCACCGCGCCGTCGGCGAGCGCCAGCGCCTCCCGGGCAGGGATGTAGAGAGCGGTCTCGTCCGGGCAGATCGCACCCACCTCGTGCGCGACGATCCCGCCCGGAAGCTCGTCACCGAAGTCGAAGGGCTCGACCCGCTCGCCGCCCTCGAACTCGTGCATGCCGACGCGGGCGCAATGCACCCTCACGCCGTAGCGCTCGCTGAACACCGCGCTCGAGCGGTAGTGGTGGCGGTTCGTGAGGAGCACGTCCGTGGGTGGTCCATGCTCGTCGAACCACTCGAGGCCCTCGTCGGGCATCAGCGGGTCGATGACGACGCCCTCGCCCGGGAGGTGGTACGAGTGAACAGGGATCTTGATCCGAGGGTGGATTGCGCTCCAGTGCCAGATCCCGGGCGCGATCTCCTCCACCGCTCCAGCGTACAGCTCTCCTGCGCGGCCGGCGCGCAAGATCCTCCGGCGCATTGAAACCAGGCAGATCCGGCCGTAGACTCGCGCGGCAGCGCAGGCTCGACAGGAGAGGAGATGACGCGTGAGACCGGGCTCCGCGGCCGGAGCATGGTTCGTCGTGTGCGTGCTCGCCGTCGGCTTGGTCGCCTGCGGCGGTAACTCAGGCGACGAGGCGGCAGGCGACCCCTCGAAAGACAAGCTCGCCCAGATCCTGGCGAGGGGAACGCTCGTCGAGTACTTCGAGGAGAACTACCCTCCGCAGTCGATCAACGTCGAGGGCGCCATGCGCCCAGCAGATACCAGGTGCGCTGACAACCAGCTGACGGCCGCTGAGGTGACCGGGTATGACAACGAGATCGCGAAGCTCATCGCGGAGGAACTCGGTGTCGAGGCCTGCTTCGTGGCGCCGACCTGGACCGAGGTGACTGCCGGGAACTGGGGCGACCGCTGGGATATCGCATATGGCTCCGGCTCCGTCAACACCGACCGGATGGAGCGGCTGTACATGACTCAGCCGTACTACGCCGTCCCGAACAGATACTTCGTCGCCAAGGACGCGGCGTACATGACTCCCGGCGACCTCGACGGGAAGCGGATAGGCGCATGCACCGGCTGCTCGCACGAGCTCTACCTGCAGGGCGACCTGGCCATACCGGGCATCGACGTCGTCCTTGACGTGAAGCACCCGAAGATCGTCACCTTCGAGACCGAGGGACCAGGTCTCGAGGCCGCCGCGAAGGGCGAGATCGACGCTTACCTCGCCGCCGATCCCGTCGGGAAAGCGCGTATCGAGGAAGGTCTCGCACTGCGGCCACTCGATCAGATCGCCTTCACGTACTACCCCTCGGGCTTCGTGGACAAGAGCTCGGGTCTCTCGTCGACGGCCTTCGTCGCGCGTGTGAACGAGATCGTCCAGGGGTTGCAGGCCGACGGGACGTTGAAGGCGCTGTCCGAGAAATGGTTCGGCGCGGACTACGCTTCCGAGGGCGCGAACTTCGACATCGAGGCGATCGGACAGGAGGTTCAGTGAGAATGCGGCGAGCTCGATCGCCTCTCCTCGCACCACTCGCGGCGGTCCTCGGACTTGGACTGGCCGCGTGCGGCGGATCGGCGGGCGACGCAGGCGGGGATCCCGCGACCGACAAGCTCGCCCAGATCCAGGCGCGCGGGACGCTCGTCGGCTTCTACGAGCCCGACTACCCCCCGCAATCGATCGTGGTCGAGGGCGCGACCCGGCCGGCGGACACGAAGTGCGCGAGCGACCAGCTCACCGGCGCGGAGGTCACGGGCTACGACGTCGAGGTGACGAAGCTCGTCGCCGAGAACCTCGGCGTCGAGCCCTGCTTCGTCGCGCCGCAGTGGTCGGACGTGACCGCGGGGAACTGGGGCGACCGGTGGGACATCGCGTACGGATCGGGCGCGATCACCACCGACCGGATGGAGCGGCTCTACATGACGCAACCGTACGTCACGAGCGCGAACCGCTACTTCGTCCGGAAGGATTCCCCGTTCCGGCAGCCGAGCGACCTCGACGGCAGGAAGATCGGAGTATGCGCGACCTGCTCGCAAGAGGCGTACCTCAAGGGCGAGCTGGTGATTCCCGGAACCGACGTCGTGGTCGACGTGACGAGTCCGAGCATCGTCGTCTTCGAGGTCGAGGTCCCGGGTCTCGAAGCGCTCGAGAAGGGGACGATCGACGCGTACCTCGCCGGCGACCAGGTCGGTCAGGCTGCCATCGACGAGGGGTCGGAACTGCGGGCCCTCGACGCCGTCGCGTTCACCGAGTACCTGTCCGGCTTCGTCGACCAGAGCTCGGGTCTCGCGGCGGCCGCGTTCGTCGAGAAGGTCGACGCGGCCATCCGGGGCCTGCACGAGGACGGGACGCTGAAGACGCTGTCGCAGAGGTGGTTCAAGACCGATTACGCGACGCCGGCCGCCGACTTCGACGTCGGCGCCCTCGGCCAGGACGTGACGTGACCCGCAGCCAGCCCCGACGCCGCTGAGGATGTCGCTCTCGGACATCCGACAACGTCTGCCGTCCCCGCGTCGCAGCCTCGTCGCGCGACTCGTCCTGACGTTCCTCGCGCTCTCCGTCGTCATGCTCGCGATCGTCGGCGTCGTCTCGTACCTGCAGGCGCGCAGCGGGCTCCAGGACGCGGCGTTCGCCAGGCTCGAGACCGCCGCGGACCAGAAGGCGTCGTCGCTCGACCGCTGGATCGACGAGCAGCGACGCAATGTCGTGTTCACGGCGGGCCTGCTCGGCGGGTACACCGGCGGCTCGGCGACGTTGGCCGGGCCCACGAACGAGCTGTTCGCCGACGACGTCACTCCCGCCGAGCGGCTCGAGGCGCACCAGGCGGCAGTGGACGTCCTACGGTACGCCGTCTCTCAGACCGCGGACGCCGAGGAGTTCCTGATCCTCGCGCTCGACGGCCGGATCGTCGCCTCGACGAGCGTCGAGCACGAGGGCGTCTCACAGGCGACCCAGCCGTACTTCGAGCGCGGGAGCTCGGGGACGTTCGTCCAGCCGGCGGAGACCTCCGAGCTCACGGGGAAGCAGACCATCGCGGTCGGAACGCCTCTGTTCGACCGGGACGGTCAGCGTGTCGCCGTCGTCGCCGCCTTCCTCAGCCTCGAGCGCATCGATCGAATCGTGCTCCAGCGGACCGGCCTGGGCGACACCGGCGAGACCTACCTCGTCGCTCCCGACCGCACGTTCCTCCACGCGTCGCTCCGGGCGAACGGAGACCTCTCGTCCACGGGCATCGAGCGCGCTCTCGCGTCGGGCAGCGGTACGGCCCTGTACGAGAACCATCGGGGCGTGCCGGTGATCGGCGTCTACCAGTGGCTTCCCGAGATCGGGGCGGCGCTGCTCGCCGAGCAGAGCCAGAGCGAGGCGTTCGCGCCCGCCCGCCGGCTCGCGTTCGTCACGGGCGGGGTCGGCTTGCTCGTCGTGGCGCTTCTCGGAGTCGCCATCTACTACGCGTCGCGCCGGATCGCCCGCCCCATCCTCGCGATGACCGACACCGCGAGCGCCGTCGCCGCTGGCGATCTCACGCGCGAAGCACCCGTCCTGACCCAGGACGAGGTCGGCGAGCTCGCGGGCGCCTTCAACGACATGACCGCCCAGCTTCGAGAGAGCGTCGAGACGCTAGAACAGCGCGTCGACGAGCGGACGGCGGAGCTGGCCGCAGCCCTCGAGACGCTGAGGGCGACCGAGGAGCGGTACCGCCGACTCGTCGAGGAGCTGCCGCTCGCCGTGTACACGGACGAGCCCGACCCGACCGGAGAGACGGCCGGTGCCCCCCTGTACATGAGCCCACGCGTCGAGCAGATCCTCGGCTACCCGGTCGAGGCCTGGCTGGAGCAGGGCTTCTTCGAGAGTGTGGTGCACCCGGAGGACCGGGAAGTTGCGATCGGCGGATCCGTCGAGGGTCTCGAGTCGGGACAGGATCGCTGGTCGATGGAGTATCGCGTCCTCGCGAAGGACGGACGGCCCGTCTGGGTCCGCGACGACGCCTGGATCGTCCGCAACGAGATCGGGGAGGCGACGCACCTCCAGGGCTTCATGATCGACGTCACGGCCGAGCACGAGGCGGCGGCCGAGCTCGACAGGCAGAAGCAGTACTTCGAGTCGCTCGTCGACATCAGCCCCGTCGCGGTCGTCACGATGGATCGCGACGAGGTGGTGACCGGATGGAATCCGGCCGCCACCCAGCTCTTCGGCTACACGTCCGAGGAAGCGATCGGCCGCCAGATCGGGGAGCTCGTGCTCGGCTCCGACGAGCTTCCAGTCGACGCCGAGGTCCGACCGAGCGACGTGCTCGACGCCGGCCGAGTCGACCGCGTCACCCGGCGCGTGCGCAAGGACGGCTCGCTCGTCGACGTCGAGATCTCGATGGTGCCGCTTCACGTCGGCGAAGAGCTGATCGGCTTCTACGCCATCTACCGCGACATCAGTGAGATCAAGCTCGCCGAGACGCGTTTTCGCCGCCTCGCGGAGGAGCTCCCGCTCGTCACGTACATCGACGCTCCGGTAGGCACTACCTCGTGGACCGGCGACGAGAGGGCGTCGATCACCGGCATGAACCTGTACATCAGCCCACGAGCAGAGGAGCTCTTCGGATACCCGCTCGAGGAGTGGGAAGACAACCTCCTGTGGGAGCGACTCCTTCATCCCGACGATCGCGAACGGGTGATCGCGGCGCAGATCGAATCCCAGAAGACGTTCCAGCCCTTCACGATGGAGTACCGGCTCCTGCACCGCGACGGGCGGACCCTCTGGGTTCGTGATGCATCGGTGCACATCCTCGACGAGGCTGGACGACCGCTGTACGTCCAGGGCTTCTTCATGGACGTCACCGAGCGCGTTCAGAACGAGCAGGCGCAGGCGGCCCTGCGGAGCATCGCCGAGACGGCGAGCGCGGCCGAGGACATGGACGCGTTCTACGCCGAGATCCATCGCATCGTCGGCGAGCTCATGTACGCGGACAACTGCTACATCGCGCTCTACGACGAGGCGCGGGACGCGATCAACTTCCCGTACTACGTCGACGAGGTCGACACGGACCTACCCGACCCGCACGAGTGGGAGGTCCTCGGAGGCACCGCACTTGGCCGCGGCCTGACTGCGCACGTGCTGCACACGGGACGACCGCTGCTGGCCCCCCAGGCCGTCTACCGCGAACTGCTCGAGAGCGGCGAAGTCGACCGAGTCGGACTCGACTCGGTCGACTGGCTCGGTGTGCCACTGCGTGCCGAGGGCCGCACGCTCGGAGTGCTGGTGCTGCAGAGCTACGACGTGAGCAAGCGCTTCACCGAGCAGGACGAGGAGCTCCTCGCCTTCATCGGCCAACACATCGGGACCGCGCTCGCACGCACTCGCCTGCGGGCGGAGATGCAGCAACGCGTCCGCGAGCTCGAGAGTGTGAATCGCATCGGCCAGGCGCTCGCGTCCCAGCTCGACCTCGATGCGCTCGTCGAGCTCGTCGGCGACCTGATCGCCGAGACGTTCTCCGCGGACGTCGCCTACGTCGCGTTCCTCGATTCGGCGACCGAAGCGATCGAGTTCCCCTACTACCGCATGGGCGAAGACAAGGTCGTGCAGGAGCGCGTGCCGCTCGGCGACGGGCCGACGTCGCGCGTGCTCCGATCGGGCGAGCCGCTCCTCGTCCACGGCGCGGCGGATTTCGCGGAGCTCGGGGCACGAAGAGTGGGTGCATCCTCCGGCTCGTACCTCGGCGTCCCGATCCAGGCCGGAGAGGCGACGATCGGCGTGCTGAGCGTCCAGACGACCGTCGACACGGCGCGCTACGGCGAGCTCGACACGCGGTTGCTCGCGACCATCGCCGCGAACGTCGGCGCGGCCATCCAGAACGCGCGCCTGTTCCGGGACGTGGAGGAGGCGAGGGTCGAGGCCGACGCGGCCAACGAGGCGAAGAGCGCCTTCCTGGCCTCCATGAGCCACGAGATCCGCACGCCGATGAACGCGATCATCGGAATGAGCGGTCTGCTTCTCCGGACGAAGCTCGACGCCGAGCAGCAGGAGTCCGCGGAGATCATCCGGTCGAGCAGCGAGTCGCTCCTCACGATCATCAACGACATCCTCGACTTCTCCAAGGTCGAGGCCGGACGGCTGGAGCTCGAGACCCAGCCCGTGGACTTCCGCGCCTGCGTCGACGGCGTGCTCGCCCTCATCAGCTCCATCGCGGTCGGCAAGGGTCTCGATCTCGTCACGGACATCGACGACACCGTGCCGCAGACGATCACGGGCGACGGCACACGTCTCCGACAGATCGTGCTCAACGTCCTCAACAACGCCGTCAAGTTCACCGAGAAGGGGAGCGTCTCGCTGTCTGCGTCTGCCTCTCCGGTCGGCGACGGAAACGAGCTCGAGCTGCACATCGTCGTGTCCGACACGGGCATCGGCATCCCGCCCGATCGCATGGATCGCCTCTTCCAGTCGTTCAGTCAGGCCGACATCTCGATCAGCCGGCGCTACGGTGGCACTGGACTCGGGCTCGCGATCTCGAGGCGGCTCGCGGAGGCCATGGGCGGGAACATGTGGGCGGAGAGCGAGGGAGTTCCGGGACGGGGGAGCACGTTCCACGTCACGCTGCTGACGACGAAAGCGGAGGCTCCCGCACCGGAGGATGCCGCCCCGCTGGCGAGCACGGACGATCTGGATCCGGACCAGGCCGCGCGTCATCCGCTTCGCATCCTGCTCGCCGAGGACAACGCCGTGAACCAGAAGCTCGCGCTGCGCCTGTTCTCGCTCATGGGCTACGACGTCGACGTCGCCGCGAACGGGCTCGAGGCGGTGGACGCAGTCGAGCGACAGAACTACGACGTGGTGTTCATGGACGTCCAGATGCCCGAGATGGACGGGCTCGAGGCGACGCGCCAGATTCGCGCCCGCATGCGCAAGAACGGCCCGCGAATCGTCGCGATGACGGCGAACGCGATGGAGGGAGATCGAGAGGCATGCCTGGCGGCGGGGATGGACGACTACGTCGGAAAGCCCATCCGCGTGCACGAGCTGCTCGCCGCCCTCGAGAAGACGCCCGCGAGAACCGCGACCTGATCCGAGCTCAGTCGGAGTCGCGGCCTTCGACGAGCGCCGTCCGCGTCTTCTCCCACACCTCGTCCATCGCGCCGACCCGAGCGAGCACCGGGCGCCCGATCCTCTTCGCCGCCTCCACGCGTCGAGCGCTGCTCTCTCCTCCCGTCGTCCTCGAGCACGTCGGCGAGTTCGAGGTGCGCGGTCGCGAATCGGCCGTCTCGCTGTGGACGGCCGACGGCGCCGGGGCGCGACCTAGGACCGAGACGCCCTCTCGTCAAGAGCCTCCAGCTCCCTGAGCCGCTCCGCGGCGAGGTCACGCGCGGCGCGCTGCGCCGGCGCATGCCCGGTCACGGCGACGAGGAACGTGTCCCGGTCGAGCGCGTACAGCTGCGCCGGGGTTCGTGCCCTCACGGTGGCGGTCCGGGGAACGTCGTACATGAGGGCGATCTCCCCGAAGCCGTCTCCGCGACGGCGGATCGCCACCGTCCGGCCGGCTCGCTCGACCTCGACCTCGCCGTCTGCGACGACGTAGTAGCGGTCGCCGAGGTCGCCCTCCCGGATGACGTCGACGCCGGCCGGAACGGAGACCGGCTCGAGCGCGCGCGCGAGCGCCTCGAGCGTCGGCGGCGGCAGCGGTGCGAGCATCGGCACCCTCCGGAGGAGGGCGACCTCGACGACTGGAACGGTGGCGTGGCGGTCGATGTCGAGGAGCGTCCGACCGACTGCGAGGGCGAACAGCGGCAGCGTGGCGGCGACGACCACGAAGGCCAGCGGCAACCCGCCCAGCCAGACGAGCACGGGAGCGAGCAACGATCCGAGCGCGAGCGTGGCCATCTGCCCTCCCTCGAGGAGACCGAACACGCGCGCGAGCAGATCCGGCCGCGCGACGCGTTGCAGGAGCGTTCGGCCTGCCACGTCGAAGGTCGCACGGGCACCGCCCGCGACGACG
Source organism: Gaiellaceae bacterium (assembly GCA_035457765.1). Taxonomy (GTDB): domain Bacteria; phylum Actinomycetota; class Thermoleophilia; order Gaiellales; family Gaiellaceae; genus GMQP-bins7. Next base: position 6,780 of record DATIBA010000194.1, on the reverse strand, counting down.
AGCAGCACGAGCACTCCGAACGCCCCGGGCATCACCGCCAGACCGAGGAAGGCGACGCTCCACACGCCGAGCGACACCACGAGCGGCGGTGCGAGCCTCCCCCGACCGACGAGACCCGCGGTCACGCCGACCACGAGCACACCACCCAAACCGAACGCCGCGTCGAGGTAGCCGACCCAGTCTTCGCCTCGGCCCAGCCCACTCAGAGCGAGCTCGACCGCCAAGACATCGAGAGCCCCGATGGCGATGCCCTGGACGCTCAGGAGAAGGAGCAGCAGCCGGGCGGGTGGATCGCTCCGTACGAACGCAAGAGAGCCTCGGACGCTCTCGTCCGGCTCGTGCTCCCCGTGCGTGGGGGCTCCCAGGCCGCGAAGGGGTGCGACGAAACCCGCCCCCACGAGGCAGGAGACGCCTACGAGCGCGAACACGGTCGCCTCGGATCCGATCGCGAGAACGACACCGGCAAGCGCCGGCGCAACGAAGATGCTGACGCTCTCGATCCACCCGGAGACGACGTTCGTCGCCGTCAGCTCCTCGGGAGATCGCGCGAGCGCTGGCGTGAGGGCGGACTGGGTCGGACGCGTCATCGTGAACGCAACTGCCGGGCCAACCAGCAGCGCGTAGACGACGAGCTTCGAGGCGTCTGCGAACAGCGCGACCGCGACCGCGCCATTCGTGACCGCCTGCGCAACGTACGCGGCGAAGAGAGACGTTCCGAGGGCGAAACGTTGTCCGAGCGACGCCAGCACCGGCGCGAACAGCGCCGAGGGAATCAGCATCACCGTCGCGACGATCCCGCTCTCGGTCACCCCGCCCTGGGCGTACGCGTAGACGAGCATCGCGATCCAGCTCGCGTACTCGCCGGAGTTGTGCGTGACGAAGGCGGCCTGCACGCGGCGGAGCTGAGGGTTCTGCGTGAGCGTCGTCAGCACGTACCGCAGCGATGAGCGCTCGGACATCCGGACGATCATCTCAGGCTCCCACGTGCATTCGCGCGTCGGCCGAAGCTTCAGGGTCGATGCCACGACCTCGCGCGTCCGGATGCGCGATCTGCCGCGTCGGGGCCGCTTCCGCCCGGGCTGAAGCCGTGTCACGGCCTTGCGCCGGGCGCGCGCTTCCGACGGGAGTGCGCGAGCTCACGCCCCGGCATCAACCATGTGGACGCGCACGCGTTCACCGCCATAGACTCCGCGCGTGGCTCTGGGCCTCCACACCGACGCGAAGGTGAAGATGCTCTCCCGGGTTCCCCTCTTCGCCGGCCTCTCGAAGAAGGAGCTTGCCAAGGTCGCCTCGATCGCATACGAGCTCGACTTCCGGGCGGGGAAGGTGCTGATCCGCGAAGGAGGGCATGGACGGGAGTTCTTCATCCTGCTCGAGGGAAGCGCCGAGGTGACCCGCGGTGGGAAGAAGCTCGCCACTCGAACTGCCGGCGAGTTCTTCGGAGAGATCGCGCTCGTATCCCACCGTCCGCGCGTGGCGACGGTGACGACGCTCGAGCCGTGCGTGGCGCTCGTCGTGACCGAGCGCAACTTCCGCCGGCTCGTCAAGCAGTCACCGGATATCGCTCTCAAGGTCCTCCAGGCAGTCGGAGAGCGACTTCCGGCCGACGCGTAGCGACGTCTACCTGTTCCCCGAGCGTCAGCCGGCGTACACGTGTGCCTCGGCGTGCGTGATCACCTCGTCCCGTGACGGGGGATCGAGCATCAGCTCGACGATCTGCTCGACGCCCGGATCGTCGGTGGTGCGCATGAGCGCGACGGCAGCGTCGACGTCGTACTCGGTCAGCCGAAGCTCGACGTCCGGACCGAGGAGCGCCCACCTGGCTCCGGGCCCGCGCTCGTACGGCAGCCCGACGCTGCCCGGTCCGACGAGACGGACGCCGTCGACCACGCGCTCGTAGCTGAGATGCACGTGCGCGGTGACGACGACACTCGCGTCGATTCCGTCCATGAACTCGCGTACGCGCTCGATCGGAGTCCGCTCGGTGACGCACTCCTCGTCCGAGCGTGGCGAGCCGTGACAGAAGCAGGTCGTGCCGAGCCCGGCGATGTCAACGAGGACGCTCGGCTCGAAGCTCGCGAGGAACGCGAGGTCTTCGGCCGTGTGCATTGAGGTCATCCAGCGGCCACGGGCAGAATCATCCGCCTCGACGACGGATCGATCGGCGTTTCCGCGAACGAAGCGGGCCGGGAGGTCGAGCGCGCGGACGCGGGCAAGCGTCTCTCGGGGGAGCGAGCCCCAGGTCAGGTCGCCGCAGAACACCACGAGGTCGGGTTCGGCCTGCTCGACCTCCGTGAGAACCGCCTCCAACGCGGGGGCGTTCCCGTGGACGTCCGCGAGTGCGGCGACGCGGCGGGCGGAACCTTCCTTGTTGCTCCGAGCCACGAAGCCTCGGAATCTTGCTACCCGGTCGTGCGACCGGAGACCGTCAGCTGGTTCTCGGCGTGCTTGATTCGCTGCTCGAGCTGCCAGCGGTCGGCCAACGACTCCCCCGCCTCGACTCTCTCGAGCTCGGCCTTCGCAGCCTCGAGCTGAGCGCGCGCGCGCTCGTCGTCGATCTCCTCGACGCTCACCGCGTCGTCCACGAGCGCGAGGGCGCGATCGAGCTCGACCTTGAAGAACCCAGGGCCCGTCGCGAACTCCAGAACCTCGTTCGGGTCGAGATGAATGCGGGTCGATCCTGCCTTGAGCGTCGCGACCAGCGGTGCGTGCCTGGCGAGAACACCGATCTCCCCGGCCGCCCCCGGCACGACGATCATCTCCGCTTCGCCGTCGAAGGCCGCGCCGTCGGGTGTGACGAGCGCGACGTCGAACTTGGGGTGCGACTCCGCCATCGACCCTCAGGCCGCGACGGCTTCTGCGGCGCGCGCCTTCTCGACTGCGTCCTCGATCGTGCCGACCATATAGAAGGCGGACTCGGGAAGCTCGTCGTGCTCTCCTTCGATGATGGCGCGGAATCCGCGGATCGTGTCCTCGAGCTTCACGTACTTGCCCGGGGTGCCGGTGAACTGCTCGGCGACGAAGTTCGGCTGTGAGAGGAACCGCTCGATCCGGCGAGCGCGGGCGACGACGACCTTGTCCTCGTCGGTCAGTTCGTCCATGCCGAGGATGGCGATGATGTCCTGTAGATCGCGATAGCGCTGCAGGATCTGTTGGAGTGTGGTCGCGACCTCGTAGTGGTCGTCCGAGACGATGCCGCGCTGAAGAGCCCGCGAGAACGAGTCGAGCGGATCGACCGCCGGATAGATGCCCTTCTCGACGATGGACCGCGAGAGCGTGATGAAGGCATCGAGATGGGCGAAGGTGTTGGCCGGTGCGGGATCGGTGAGGTCGTCCGCCGGAACGTAGATCGCCTGCACCGACGTGACCGAGCCGGTGCGGGTGGACGTGATCCGCTCCTGGAGCTGACCCATCTCGCTCGCAAGGGTCGGCTGGTAGCCGACGGCGCTCGGCATCCGGCCGAGAAGAGCGGACACCTCCGAACCCGCCTGGACGAACCGGAAGATATTGTCGATGAAGAGGAGAACGTCCTGGCCCTGGTCGCGGAAGTACTCCGCCATGGTCAGCCCCGAGAGGCCGACCCGGAGGCGGGCTCCCGGTGGCTCGTTCATCTGACCGAAGACGAGCGCGACCTTACCGAGCACACCCGACTCCTCCATCTCTCGCCAGAGGTCGTTTCCCTCGCGGGACCGCTCCCCGACCCCGCAGAACACGGACACGCCGCCGTGCTGCATCGCGACGTTGTGGATGAGCTCCTGGATGAGGACCGTCTTCCCGAGTCCCGCTCCTCCGAAGAAACCGACCTTGCCTCCCTTCACGAACGGCGCGACGAGGTCGACGACCTTGAGGCCGGTCTCGAAGATCTCGATCTTCGGCGACAGGTCTCGGAACGCCGGCGGGTCGCGATGGATCGGCCAACGCTCGACGCCTTCTGGGACGTCGCCCTTCTCGTCGATCGGCTCGCCGACGACGTTCCACAGGCGACCGAGCGTCGGCTCGCCGACAGGGACGGAGATCGGTTCCTCGGTGTCGACGCACACCGCGCCTCGAGGCAGACCGTCGGTCGAGTCCATCGCCACGGCGCGGACGCGATCGTCGCCAAGGTGCTGCTGCACCTCCGCGATCAGCGTTCGCGTGCTGCCGTCATGGTCTTTGATCTCGATCTCCAGGGCCGTGTAGATCTCGGGCAGTCGATCCGGGAAGACGGCGTCGAGGACGACGCCTTTGATCTCGACGATCGTGCCGAGGTTCCGGCCGTCGTCCTCTTTTCTGTTCGACACTCGACTCCTCGGTACGGTTCGAAAGGAAGGGCCCGGTACCGGCCCGGGCGCGCGCCCGGAGTCTATCTGAGCGCCGCGTCGAGCAAGACGGTGGAGTGCTCCCACGGATGCTCCTAACCGCCAGGGCGCCGAAACGTCTATGTACTCGTGCACATGAGTCCGATCCTGCCCGAGGTCTGCAATCGGACCCGCATGCAGTCCTCGCTGCGCCTCGACTCGGAGCTCTCGGAGCTCGAGGAGGCGCTCATGGCCGCGCATCTCGCGCGGTGCGCGGCCTGCCGCTCGTTCGCGGACGATCTCGCCACGCTGACGGACACGCTGCGCACGGCGCCGCTCGTGGAGCAGCCCGTCAACTTCCAGGTTCCACGAAGGCGCGTGCGCTGGGGCGTGGCACAGGCCGGAACGGCCGCGGCCGCGACGATCACCGCCGCGATCGCGCTCGGCGGGTTCGTCGCCCTCGACCCGTCACCGGCCCGGATCTCGGAGTCGGACGTCCAGAGCGCACACGAGCGCATGCTCCTGAAGGAGCAGCTGATCCAGGAGATCGACAGCCAGACAGTTCAGCTGCGGAAAAGCGTCCCGCGCGGCATCGAGGCCGCCAAGGGCGCGAGCGTGAGTTCCACCCGGAGTCCACAATGACGGAGGTGGGCGCTATGTGACAACCCAGTCGGGTCGCGCGACGTCATCGCAATGACTCGTAACAGACCCGACGATCCGTTAGGATTTCCCGGCCGCGCGCCCGGATACGCGGGCGTGGCACGGGCGAAACCTCAAGGAGGAACGAATGCGAAAGGGAATGAGGTGGCCGTTGTGGGCGAGTGCCCTGGTGGCCATCGCGATTATCGTGGTCGGCTCGGCGGCCGCCGCTCCGGACCAGAAGAAGCAGGAATTGCGGATTCTGATTCTCGGAGACGCGTCGTCGCTCGACGCCGGCACTGCCACCGACACGACCTCGTCCAACATCATCCAGGCCCTCAATGAGCCGCTCATCACGTTCGGACCGCCGCCGCAGCTGAAGGCGGTACCCGCGGCGGCGCAGAGCTGGACGGTGAAGGGCCCGGTCGTTACGATCAAGCTTCGCAACGACCTGCGCTGGACGACCGGACAGCAGGTGACCGCTCAGGACTACGTGTGGTCCTGGCTGCGGGCGATCTCGTCCGAGCTCGCGAGCGACTACGCCTACCAGTTCTTCGGCATCAGAGGCGCCGAGGCGTACAACGCCTGTAAGGAGAACTGCGCAGCCCTTCGCTCGCAGGTCGCGATCAGGGCCCTCAACAAGACGACGCTCAGAGTGACGTTGATCGCGCCCCAGGCGTGGTTCATCCAGCAGCTGAACCACACGTCGTTCATCCCCGTGCCTCGGGCAGCCGTCGAGAAGTACGGCGAGAAGTGGACCGAGCCGGGCAACATCGTGTCCTTCGGGCCCTACAGGCTCCAGTCCTGGAAGCACGATGCGCAGATCGTGATCGTCAAGAACCCGAAGTGGCGGGACGCCAAGAACGTCAAGATCACGAAGGTCACCTTCACCGCGATCAGCGACGCGGCGACGGCCGAGAACGCGTACTCCGCGGGCAACGCCGACGTCAACGAGGTGGACCTGACGGGGGCGCTCGTCGACAAGTGGAAGAAGAGCAAGGAGTACAAGACGTACGGCACGATCGGGACCTACTACTACGGGTTCAACATCAAGAACATCCCGGACGTGAACCAGCGCCGCGCGATGGCCTTCGCCATCGACCGGAAGGCGATCATCAAGTTCGTCACCAAGGGCGGCCAGTTCCCGGCCAGGGCGTTCACCCCGAGTAGGGCCCCGGGCGCCAAGGAGATCAACAAGAACTCCACGATGCCTCAGACCGCGAAGCTGGCACAGGCAAAGGCGTTCATGGCCAAGGCCAAGAACCCGAAGCTGAACGTCAACCTCTACTTCAACACCTCCACCGGTCACGCGGCGATCGCCACGGCGGTCCAGGCGTACTGGAAGGAGCTGGGGATCACCTCGACCCTCAAGAACATGGAGTTCGGCCAGTACCTCGACTTCCTGGGGCCGCCGCCGAACGCCGACGTCGACGTCTACCGACTCGGCTGGATCTACGACTACCCGGACGCGTACAACGGGTTCGAGCTCTGGACCTGCGATTCGGGCAACAACAACACCAACTGGTGCAACAAGAAGTACGACGCCATCGTCCAGAAGGCAGCCACAACGCCGAACGATGCCGCGCGCTTCAAGCTGTACCAGCAGGCCGAAACGATCCTCACCGGCAAGAGCGGCGCGCTGCCGATCATGCCGATCTACTGGTACGTCTTCCACTCCCTGGTCAAGCCCAACGTCCAGGGATACAACGTCGACCTCCTTGACCGGACCGACTACACAGGTATGTCGGTCAATTAGGGAGCTCGTCTCTCCGGCAACGGGCAGGGCGCTTCGAGCGCCCTGCCCATGCCGTTCTGGAAAGGGACGCGCTCGTCCACTATTGTCGAGGTCGAGGATTTAGCCGAT
>DATIBA010000193.1:0-2955 GCA_035457765.1 Gaiellaceae bacterium | reverse complement strand
CGTACGGGTTGTCGGCGGGCGTTTGGACGGAGAAGGGCTCACGGATTCTGTGGATGGTCGAGCGCCTGCGGGCCGGCGTCGTGTGGGCGAACACGTACAACCGCTTCGATCCGACCTCTCCGTTCGGTGGCTACCGAGAGTCGGGGTTCGGCCGGGAGGGCGGACGGCATGGCCTCGAGCCGTATCTGAGGCTCGACGAATGACGCGCGATGCGAGCGCGGAACGCTGCACTGGCTGGCCACCGCCACCCCCACCCTGGGTGGGGTGTTCGGCCACCCTCCACCCGGCATCGATCGTATCGCAGAAGTTGCCACAGAAGATCGCCCGAACCGCGCCAACTGCGGGTCGATCCTTCCCCATCCTGACGAGCGAAAGCGCACACCGATGAGTCGGCTCTCCGTGCGGAAGACGTACAAGCTCTACGTCGGCGGCGCGTTTCCGCGCTCGGAGTCCGGACGTACGTTCGAGGCGGATGGCCACAACGTCGCGCGTGCATCGCGCAAGGATGCCCGCGACGCCGTGCGCGCGGCCCGCGCCGCGGTTCCCGCCTGGGCCGGGATGACGGCCTACAACCGCGGTCAGGTCCTCTATCGCCTCGCCGAGATGATGGAAGCGCGCGCGGGAGAGCTCGAACGCGCATGCTCCGGGCGCGAGGAGGTCGAATCCGCGATCGACCGCGTCGTCTGGTACGCGGGTTGGGCAGACAAGATCGCCCAGGTCCTCGGAAGCTCGAATCCGGTCGCCGGGCCCTACTTCGACTTCACCGTTCCCGAGCCCACGGGCGTCGTCGCGATTCTCGCGCCCTCCGAACCGGCCCTCGGCGGTCTCGTCGCGCGCGTCGCGCCGGCGCTCGTCGGCGGTAACACGGTGATCGCAGTTGCCGCCGAGGAGCATCCCACGGCTGCGATCGAGTTCGCGGAAGCGCTCGCGACCTCCGACCTCCCCGGCGGTGCCGTGAACATCCTCACGGGATTCCGTGACGAACTCGCTCCCTGGCTTGCCGGGCACATGGACGTCAACGCGATCGATCTGACCGGGGTTTCGGGAGACACCACGGAGCTCGAGCGACTCGCCGCCGAGAACGTCAAGCGCGTCGTCCGCTCGTCCGCAGACCGGCAGAGCCCGTCCGAGATCGAGGCGTTCCTCGAGCTGAAGACCGTCTGGCACCCGATCGGTCTCTAGGGGCCGCGTCCTCGCGGGACCCTGGGAGCGCCGGCCGACAGCTCTCTGCGCAGGTCAGCCCCTGGTCGCGTACACGGCTTGGCGGAGGCTCGCGCCGACGGGCTCTGAGGCGAGCACCCAGACGACGAGCGGTCGCCCACTCGCGTAGTGCACCGAGATGTAGTCGGCCAGCATTCGTCCGGACGTCGTGTCCGGCATCCACCCGAGCCGCATCGACTGGGCGGAGAGCCGCTGCGCCCGGCTCGAGCGGGTCGCCTCGCCCTGCCACTCGACGAGCTCGACGTCGATGCCGGCCGGCCCGACCCGGTGATACGCGATCGCGACTCGAGCGGTCGTTGCGTCGACGCCGATCGCGGGAAGAACGGCGTTTCGCCCGGCAGTCACGGGCACCGGGGCGGTCCAGGTGAGGCCGCTCGGTGACGTCGCGACGTAGACGTCGTTGGCCGAGGTGCGCGACCTCCGGCAGTCGTGCCACGTCGCCCACACACGTCCGGCTGCATCGACGTCCGCCGATGGCAGTGGATGGGCGCGAAAGCCGCGTATCCGGCACGTGAACGTCCCGACCTCGGCGATGCGGACCGGTGGACCGAACGAGGCACCGCCGTCGACGGACCGAGACGCCGCGATCGCCGCCGGCTGGGTCTCCCAGAGGTAGACGACGAGGAAGTCGCCGTTCGGTCGGACGACCGGGAACACGCCCACGGCCGGCCGCGCCCCGATCTCGGTCGGGGGAGACCACGTGAGCCCGCCGTCGTTCGTGAACGTGACGACGAGCATGTCGTTGTCCGAGGAGTGCGTGTACGTGAGGTAGCAGCGCCCGTAGAACGCCGACTCAGGAGAGTTGTCGCATGCGATCCAGTTCTTGTCGAAGGCGATGCCCTGCTGCGTGACCTCCTCCGCGGCGACGAGTGCGTCGTCCCAGGTCGAGCCGTCGGTCGAGCGGTTGATCGCGAGTCGTGTCGTCCGCCCGTCGAGCGCCAGTGTCGAGATGAGCCAGACGCCGTGCGCGCTGTCGTAGGCGACGACCGGATCGGTGGCGCGCGCGCTCGGGCCCGCGGGACGGCTTGCGATCGTCAGGCCCGGCAGGAGGCCACTCGTCCAGGTCCGCCCGTCGTTCGTCGTCACCGCGTAGCCGACGTTCGTGGCAGCACCGTCGAATCGCCGTCCGACCTGGAACGTCGCAACCGTCGTACGCCCGAACGTGAAGCTGTCTGGCTCGACCTGGGTCTCGTGCTGTGCGTCCGGGTTCGTGTACGGATCGCGCGAGAGGCGCCGTCCGACGAGCTCGCAGTCGTCGGCCACGATGTCCAGCAGATCGGCGTTCACGACGTCGGTCCCGTCTCCACACCGGACCGTGTCCCGCGCGCCGTCGTACTCGGCGGAGGCCCGATCGTTGCCCGGCCCGGCGTCGATGCGATCCCGGCCCGGTCCTCCGATCAGGAGATCGGAGCCCGCCGCACCGGAGAGGCGGTCGGCTCCCGCGCGGCCCACCAAGGTGTCCGCGCGCGGGGTACCGACGAGCCGATCGTTTCCGGGCGTGCCGACGATCGTGCGGGCGCCCGCCGCGGCGGCACCGAGCAGGAGCCCGACCAGGACGAGGGCGAAGGTCCGCATTCGAGTGTTCCGACGGCCGCTGATTCGGCGAGTTTGCACGAGAGGATCCTCGCGAGCGACACGGGCGCCGAAGACGCCACGACGCGGCGCCGGATCGCGACGCTCGCTCGCCGCGGAGGGCTTCCAGACTGCGCGCTGCGGGGTCCGACACCGGGCTTC